>NZ_JBQRUM010000001.1:0-421213 GCF_053485795.1 Thalassotalea ganghwensis | reverse complement strand
TGCTGTGACATCCCAAGTTACTCCAATCTTAACAGGCTTGTCCGCTACAGAATCAAATGAGAAGAAAAAAAGACAAAGTACGAATAAAACTTTTTGATGATACATAAACCTTCCTTGTATGCCTAACAATTTAATAGTGCGCAAATCGCGCATATTTCTACCACGCAATAGCTCACTTTTCTGATTACTACGTTTTTATCAAATTAGCTAACCTTTTGCTAGCTAATAAAATATTTTTAAATTGGCAAAGTGGCCTGAGAACAAATATGCGCAAATTGCTCATTTTCCTGAATATGTTGGAAGTTCATCAACCTGAAAATAAAAACAGTGTAGAGATAAGAAATATAATGCCTGTTCTTCGCTCTTCATAGCCAATAGCATTATTAAATTCAGAGGGTTACGTCCATTGAGTGATCTTACAGTCAGAAGCGAACTTTACAGCTTCAAAAAATCTAACCTCGCTCGCCTGCTTTTTCATCAAAGCTTACGGTTGAATCATGATATGTGATGACAACTTTCGTAACATTACACCGCTATAAGATCTGCGTTATCAATTGATTTCAGGTTCGACCAGACTTGCTTCATCTGTTTGGTTGTTTTGAATGACACTCTCGATTGTATTTACAATTTTTTGCGACCTGTAAAAATTAGATGAGTTATCTAGGACTATTACAGCGCTGCGACTCTCTGGATATCGAGCAATGTATGTATTTGAGCCAAGCCACCCGCCGGTGTGCCAATGGCATTTTGGCGCTAAGAACCAGCCGAATCCATAGTCTGATTGGGTTCTGTCGTTCAAGAATGGGCGTTTAAACGCTTCTTGAAGTAGCGCATCAGATATTAGTGAATTACCGTACCAGAATTGATCCCAGATAACGAAGTCATTGAGACTGCAGAAAACCGCTCCATCTCCTGTCACGCCATCTATCCAAGGAATTTTGTGAGCAAGCCTCTTTTTGAATAACAACAGGAAGTCGCAGGCTTGATTAGAAGAGCGCTCACCAGATAGTAGGTTCCAAACGCGGGTATCATTCATACCAAGTGGCTTAAACACCTCTTCTGACATGAATTTCTCAAAGCTCATGCCCGAAACGGCCTCAACGATTGCCGCAAGCAACACGTAGTTGGTATTGCTGTATTCCATAATATCACCGGGCTGGTATGTTAATTTAGAATAACGTTTTATCAACTCGACGACCATTGAGTTAGTCAGCACGGCCCCAGTGCCTTTGCGGTGTTGTTTCGCTAATTTCATGTACTCATCTGGAATTCCAGATGTCTGGTTGAGCAAGTGGCGAATGGTTACCTTCTTAAAATTGAATCCATCAATATGCACTGCTATTGGATCATCAAGCCTCAGCAGTCCCTTCTCGGCTAAGCGAAGAACACCTGCGGCTGTAAATTGTTTTGAAACAGATGCCAGTTGAAAAGCAGAGTGCTCGTTCAGCTGCTGGGTAGCAAATTGGTCAGTAAACCCGCAAGTTTTAGAAAGTAGAACCTTTCCGTTTCGAATAATGAGCACTCCACCATTGAACTTGTACTTATCAAATAGTTTTTCAAGCCAGCTATCCAAGGCTGCTATTCGCTCTGTTTCACTTGCATCTGAATCTACGGCGATTGGATCAACTTGGAGCCAAGTGTAGATATGATATAGGACTCCGCACGCAATAATCGCCAGCCCGATTAATATCAATGCAGCAATTGACATATCTGGCGACCTCCTGAAATGACATTATTATTCATTGTTCTTCGACTACCGTGTAACCATTTCTTTATTAAAACCATTTTAATTGATTGAAATGAACTCTAATAGCCATTAACCAAAGGTATCTATTTGTGATACCCTAGCAAAATGAATGAGTATCAAAATAAAGTAACATCCTGTATTAGGCTGGTTAAAGAGCAAGTTAAAGCTAAGCCACTTAATTATCAAACCATAGCTGATAGACTAAACATTTCGTTGTTAACCGTTAAAAGGCAACTCAATAGTGAAGATATCTCGATGTCTAAATTGCTTGCCATCTGTGACGCAGCAGAAATTAATTTTTCCGAGATTTGGCAAACTGTCGATGAAACAGAGGCAACTCACACAATCATTAGTGATGAGCAAGATAATGCTTTCTATAAAAACCCCCATTTATTTAGTTTCTTCATGGAGTTATTTCAACAAAAAAGAACGCCGGAAGAAATAAAGCAACAATGGGGGCTTACGCCTGCGTCATTACATTTATACCTTAGAAAGCTAGAGACTCTCGATTTAATAAGAGTTTCAGCTCAACAAAAAATTAGTTTTAGGGTGAGTGAACCATTAGGGTTTGGTTCAGAAAGTAAAGTAATTCATAAGGAAGTCGCCAACCAGCTAAAGCGGATAAGTGAACTTTATGGCTCTGATGAGGAGCAAAGTGAATTAATGATTGCCAAGCCATTAACGCTGAGCGTTGAATTGCGAGAAAAAATGTATCAGGAATTGTGTGAAATTATCTCTCGGTATGCTCAATTATCAGAAAAATACTTTATCCAATCAGCACTTCCTGTATTCAATTTAGCGATATGTAGTTACCTAGCAGGAGATGCTGAGAATACAGCTGATATTATTAACGTCTCTCATTTTAAATAATAGTGTTCATACATATTCAATAAATCGGCAAGTTGCTTCCCAAAATATTGCTTACTGGCTGCTTTGAAGGTGGAGGAGTCCATCAAATCCTTAATACTGACCGTCCTTTTTTCGCTGTAAGGTCTACTAATGAAGCCCAAGTCTATTCAGCTAAATGGTATGTGAGAAATGAATGTTAAAAAGAGAACATCCTAAACACTAGAATCTTTAGACAAAGCGCCTGTGACTATCATAAAGCAGGGGCAAACGCCCAGCCCACCAAAATGACAAAACGCATCTTTAAACCTTGCCTTTCGAGCCACGCCATAAAAATTGCCTCTTTTTCCACGAGATGGAAACCTGAAACCGACACAAAAAATTCTGCACTATATTTCCATTTATTAATGGAAATCCTAAGTTAGACACTAATGTCTAATTACCACCTTGCCAACGGATGTGTTTGACTCATAATATTTGAATGCCTCAACAAGCTCTGTAAATGGAAAGACTCTATCTATTACGGGTTTTGATCCACAGGCATCTAATGTTGACTCCAGCTCAACTAAATCATTGCTACTAACAGTTACTCCCAACAGATACATTCTCTTGCTTGAAAAAAGGGAAATTAAACCACCGATGAAGACGGTTTGAAAGATGCGTTTCATGGAACCACCAACGACAACGAAACGCCCATTAGGTTTGAGCTTTTTTTGGTAATCGAATACAGATCTATGCATAGCCAAATCCAAAATAAAATCATACTTGGTTTCACATTTGCTAAAATCGTAACTTCGAAAATCGATTACGTGATCTGCCCCCATTTGTCGCATAAATGAAAGCTTAGACGTTGTATCAACCGCTGTAACTTCAGAGCCTAGAAATTTAGCCATTTGAATCGCGAATGAACCTGCGCCCCCGCCACCTCCATTAATTAAGACCTTTTGCCCTTTCGTTATTCTGCCTTCTTTAATACCTTTTAAGGCGATCACACCCGCTTGCGGTAAAGACGCTGCCTGTTGAAAGTTCATTCCAGAAGGCATATGCTTAATTCCTTTTACTTTAGCGCAGACGTAGTCTGCAAAGCCCCCCCCATTGGCCATATATATCTCCATAAACATGGTCGCCAACCTCGAAGCCTTTAACATTTTCCCCCTTCGCGCATACCGTTCCAGCAATGTCAGAACCGAGAACTTTAAATCTTGGCCTAAACGGTCCCATTAACCTGATTATCGCTGGCTGTGCAGACAGCATTTCCTTGTCCGATGCATTAATCGAAGAAGCTTCAACCTTTATCAGTAACTCATCAGGCTTGGGCTTTGGTGTATTCAATTCACTCTTAAAGAGAGCCCTAGCGTCACCGTATCTATTGTATTGAAATGCTTGCATACGTACTCCCAGTAAAGTGTTTTTTTAATCTTGCTTCCTCAAAAACAAAGTAAACTATGTCTCGGTACTTTCCACAGGATAAAATCCTTTTGTCATTAACCATGCCCCGAGAAATAATTCGTTTGCGGACATTGGTAGAAAGAGCGCTAAGATCATCGGGTTTTCCACGCCGCTCAAAATCAATAATAAGCCTGTAATCATTAGCGTTGCTGCGATACCTCCCCACCAAGAGATAAATGAAGGGATCAATTTTGATTTGTAGAACATAAAATAAAAAGCAATTCCACCAAATCCCAAGATTATCGCCATAATAAGAAATCCGAAATGGATGGACTTTGTTAAAATAACAATCGCTGCTTGATATGCTGTTCCATCTGAAAGTCCTGAATCAATATATGATTTGCCAAGCTCATATGCCGACATTATTGCAATACAACTTATTGCAATTAAAACACATTCAATAGCGCGTATGGAAACATACCAACACGCAAGCCGTTCACTAAACGGTTTAAATACCGGATAAACGAGTATGCCGATGCCCAAAACTCCTAAACCGGTAATGAGTTGCAAAATAGTTGAGACAAAAACTAAGTTAGCATTTTCTGCGATATCCGATAAAAAATTCTCTGACGCAAGTAATGGAGCAACCATTTGGGTGCCTGCCATGTAGGTCACTGTAGTTGCTATAAACAAAAAGCCTATTAACTTGGCTGTAAGGTTGTTGGACATTGTACTTCCCAATTAAATCTATTTTGAGATATTTTAAGACGAGCGGCCTTTCCAAAAGCTTTTCAAAAAATTACCGTTTCGTAATGTTTGTAAAAAGCAGCAAACTTAAAGAAGAAAAAACATCTAAACTGGAAGTGTAATCGAAACCTTTAGTCCAGGATTCTGTGTATTAAAAGCAATTTTACCTTTGTGAAGTGTCACTACTGCTGATACTAGGCTAAGACCTAGACCGTTTCCGGGTTGGTTGCGGCTTTTCTCAACACGATAAAACCGCTTTGTCAGGTTTTGCAATTCGTCGGAATCCACACCTATACCATTGTCGATAACGTTTAGTGTGACATGATCTTTTTCCAAAAAAGTGCTTATCGTAATTTCACCACCTTCCTGTGTATATTTAATGGAATTGTCAACAATATTGGCCAAAGCTTGAAAAAGTAAATCTCTGTCCGCTGGAATTGTTATTGATTCGGAATAAGATGTTAGTGACTGATGTTTTTGGGAGGACAATGGTTCATAAAATTCGATAACATCATTAATCAACTCGTCTAGATTAACTCCATCCCTTATATTATGCCTGTTTCCGGATTCTATATTGGTAATACTTAATAAGGCGTTAAAAATGTTAAGGAGGTTACCTGACTCTTTTTTCAAGGCTTCAATTAAAAGTAATTGTTCTCTAGTACCCCCAGACTCGAAATCTAAAGAATCTATACGATGGCGAATTCTGGTTAACGGAGTCCTCAAGTCGTGGGCAATATTGTCAGACACGACTCTAATTTCATGAATTAATGTCTCAATTTTTTCAAACATATAATTTAATGAATTCACTAACTCTGTTACCTCAATAGTGGACGAGTTTGCTTTTATTCGCGCAGATACATCGCCAGTTGCAATAACCGATTTAGCGACTTCGTTAATTGAGGCAATATTTTTAATAAACCTAAAACCCAAAAATGCACAGAATAAACTAGCCGCTCCCAACACCGAGAAAAAGATCAGAAACATTTTCTCCAAAGCAATTCGTTGTATCTCAAATTCAGTGACATCTTGAGCTACATGTATGATGTTTTCTCCTGAAAGTATTTTTGATTTATAAAAGAAATACTTCTCATTAACTTGTTTATTTTCTGAGGTTATTGAAAACTGACCGATCTCTGTTTGAATTGGAAGCGGTAGTGGCACGTTTTTTAAATTCTCAGAGATTGACAGAATTTCACCTGACTTTGAAACTAACAAGTGTCCAGACTCAAGGCTGGCTTCAGATACTATTTCTTTAAAGTTAGGTAGGCCTTCTAGCTCGTATTTATCGCTATAAGCAGCAACTAAAACATCTAACGAATTAACAATATGCTCTTCTCTTGCTGATTTACCCGGAAAATATAGTAAGTTAATCACTAGCATTAGAGAGATCAAAGCGCAGAAGATAACGAGTGCTAAGACTAAATATTTGATTGATATTTGTAATTTGAACATGATATTCGATTAAACACTCCACCCAAACAAAGAACGAAATTCTCTTCAGCACTCCCGCCATGACGTTCAAATTGTAGCTAAATTGTCGCAATGCAAACATTACCAAATGGTCATAATTAGGAAATGTTATTTTCAGGCTACCCCGTTACAATTTGAAATTCATGTTTCAGCAGAGTCATTTTGGTTTCTTTTAGCTTAGTAAATTAATGCCGTTAATGGTAAATTGAAAGAGCTCGTTGAATTAGTGCTCACAAATTAAAAGCTACTTATGAAAATACTTGTTATAGAAGATGATATAGAAGTATCTAATTACATTGCTAAAGGCCTAGTTGAGTCTGGCTATGTAGTTGATCAAGCATTTTCAGGAACAGACGGACTTTATATGGCCACAAGTGAATCTTATGACCTACTTATTGTAGACCGTATGATACCAAAATTAGACGGCCTAAATGTCATTAGATCTGTTCGCGCAGCAAGTATTGAAACACCAATAATAGTTTTGAGTGCGCTTGGAGCTGTAACGGACCGCGTTGAAGGGCTCAATAGTGGAGGAGACGATTACTTAACCAAACCGTTCGCATTTATAGAACTGAAAGCTAGGATTGATGCTTTGTCTAGAAGAAGTGAAAAAGGATATGCTGATAATAACGTTCTAGAAGTTTCTGACTTAAAAATGGACATGCTGTCACGAAAAGTAACTCGTGCCGACAAAATAATTTCTCTTCAACCACGGGAGTTTCGTCTGTTGGCATATTTGGTAAAACATAAAGGGCAAGTGTTAACAAGAACAATGCTATTGGAAAATGTTTGGGATTATCGGTTTGATCCACAGACTAACGTAATCGACGTACACATAAGTCGACTAAGAAACAAAATTGACAAGGATTTTGATAAAGGCTTGCTTATTACCGTGAGAGGTGCAGGCTATATGATTGTGGCCAATTAGCTGTGAAGACGCTTTTTTAAATACTCCAAGAAGCGACACACTAGGGTCTGTCAGCCCCGCTTCAATGTCTATAATCGAGAAAAAGTCTCTTTAACCTGAATGTCCGAAAAGGTGTGTCGGCAGATCTTCACTTAGCTAAGGCTAAACGAGGCTAAGTCGCTCATAACTATCAGTCAGATAAACTCCAAATCCAATCAACTAAACAGTCTGTCAGCGATGACTGTTAAAGAGAGAACATCCTAAACACTATACACAGATACGTTTAATATTATTATCGACTTCTTCAGCGACAGCTTTTTGGCGTTCAGCATGCTCGGCGACAATATTCAATCCTTCGGTAATATCGCCACTGTTAGAAACAATTTCAGCCATATTGTCGTTTATTGATGCGGTAGATTGCTGCTGTTGCTCAGTACCATCAGCGATTTGAGAAGTTAACTGGTTTACCTCGGTAAATACTTGCCCTATTTTCGAGAGCGCGCTAACCACTTCTTCAGAATGGGTTAAACTTTCTTGCGTTAAGGTTTGCCCTTTGGCAATGGCATTAACCGCATTATTTGATTTTGCTTGTAAGCCCTCAACCATCGATTGGATTTCTACGGTTGATTCTTGCGTACGATACGCCAAAGCTCGAACTTCATCAGCCACAACCGCAAACCCTCGGCCCTGCTCACCCGCTCGCGCCGCTTCAATGGCAGCATTTAATGCTAACAAGTTGGTTTGATCGGCAATGCCACGAATAACATCAAGAACCGATCCTATTTTCGACGCTTCTTCTTGTAAAAGTGCTAAGTCATTAACCATAGTGTCTACTTCACGAGCAAACTCAGCTATCGTCCGTTGGCTAGTATTTGAGGCGTTAGTCCCTTGTGATAAGACTTCAATCACTTGTTCTGCTGTTTCGCTCACTTGTGCTGCACTTTGGCTAAGGCCTGCTGATGTAGATGCGACTTGATCAATAGAATTTGCCATTAACGATATTTGCTCTGATGAGGCATCCACCGAAATTACCGAATCACTAATTTGACTGGTTAGCGCCGACGCCCCCTGTCTGAGCATCTCGGACTCTTCTTTTACTTTACTAACGACGTCTGCTAAGTCGGTGATAAAGGCACTTAATTTCGTGGCAATATGGGCTAACTCATCATTTCCTTCATCCACGAGCGGCCCTTGGGGTGCCTGATCGACACTAATGACCAAATCAATATATTGCTCAATATTGTCAAGCCGAGTTATTAATTCCCGCTGCATCCATAAAAAGCTCGCTATGAGTTGCGCACCAGCCGTTAATACGATGGCAATAATAACTGTTGACTTAACTGCACTATCAGCAAAAGTTGCTGTTAAGATAATCGCAAATACCGCAACGATTAAGGTTGGTAAAAGCAAGCGCACGCTTAAACGCTGAAACATAAGAACCCCATCACAATGACAATAAAAAAGTGAATGGAAATAAATTACAGGTAAAATTCATCAATAGCTATAGTTTTTATCTAAAAGATACTGAATAATGACAATCACTTAGCTTAAAGAGTTTATTGATATGTTGATCATTAAAGTTGTCATAATATTGTTAGCCATTGGGCTTATCGCTGGCGCTGTTTTATTGTTAAAGCAATCTGCCAAGAAATTTAAACTCGATGATGAACAACTCAAAAGAATAAAGCAGCGCAATCTCGAGCTTGAGCGAGAAGAAACAAAAGAAGATTTAAATGACGACTTAAAAGACGATAAACAAAGTAAAAAAGAATCACCCGAAAAATGACCATACTGACTTTTGAAACCACTAAAGATTTAACGCAATCGGCTAAATTAACCTTAGAAAACATGCAAGAGTATTATCAACAATATCGGGTTGATTGGCAGGTAGAGAAAGTTACAGAGCAAATCAGTACCTTAAATAATTGGGATATCTTACTAGATGGGAACGTCATCGGGGCGATTCGCTTAGCGTTTGAAGATAATCACTGTTACTTAAGAGATTTGCAAGTTGTTGCTGATTGTCAAAATCAAGGCTTTGGTAAGCAAGCGCTAGATTATGTGATAACTCAAGCGAAAGCACATAAAAAGAGCAAGCTAACATTGCGCGTTTTCAAAATAAGTCCTGCCATCCACCTTTATCAACGAAACCATTTCGCTATCACCGACGAAGATGAAAAGTTTTACTACATGGAGCGAGATATTTAATTAACTACCGTTGGTTAATTACTAGACAAAAACTGTTACCCTACATCACGGTTGCTACAATTATTATAAGCTAGGGCTGACGGGATTATGGGAGTTTTAAGTATTCTCAGCTTTAAAGACAAGAAACACCACAACGAGGCGATATTTCTTATCTATTCAAGCATGCTAATCAGCCTGCCCTATTGAATTTGCTTACGCGTAATTGACGGCTGAGCATTAGTTAATGAAGAGGCTACTTCTTCAATATCTTGCCACTCGTTACACGCCGACATATACCAGACTTTTTGAATAATCACTTGCTCTGACGTGGTCGCTTTTTGCAAACTATCAACAACATTGGCGGTTTCATTGTATAAACTGCCCACAGTTGTTTGAAGAGCCTCTAGCGAACGCGAAATATCACTGCAATTTTCATTCACCAAGCCAACACTGAGCAGAAGCGCATTTAGTGATGCTATTTGTTGTTGATCTTGACTCAGTAGTTTTTGATCTTGATGAATTTTATCAACAGCAGTTTGTATATCGCCTTGCAACGCCGATACTTCACTTTCAGCCTCGACAATAGAGCTGACACCAAAACCTGCTAATATTAATGACCCACCTAAGGTAAACGGCGCCAAAGCGACACCAAATATGGTTTCAAAAATACCACGCTTGCGTTTAGATTTTGCTTTGGCAATTGCTTTTTTGAATTCGGCTATCTGTTGCTTAATAAGCGCTATTTGTTGGTTGGTCGCCGATATTTCTGCTTCAATTTGCGTTTCTTGTTGCTGAATTTTGGCAATCGTGTTTTGCAGGTCTTCATGAGCATCTTCAATTTTTACCGCCCAAGTATTCAGGTTATCATCATAACGACTAATACTGGTGCTTAGCCCTTGAATCGGCACTTGAATAGTTTGGAGTAGCTGAATAAGCTGGTTAAGTTTGTCTTGGCTAAACGCTGCCTCGAGCTCACTAAATAATGTGTTAACTTGCGATTGCGTTGTCTTAAACGATGTCGCTATATTAACGATTGCTGAAACGATGTCTGTTGAAAAATATAAGTTTCCACTTAAGCGCCATTGGCGGACAAGCTTTTGCACGGCATCAAGATTTTGCTCTATCTGCTCGTACCATTGGCCGGCACTTCCCTTGTCAATGTAGGTTTCTACAACACCTTGGCAAGACGAGTTAAGTAATACCATTGCGCCAATTGACTGAGGGATCTCGGTTGTTAATTGTTCACTGGCTGACGTTGTCATAGGAATATTCCAATTACGAATACGGATAAAAAAGGGAGCATTACGCTCCCAGTTAAGTGTAGTGTTAAGCCGCTACAGGTTGCTCTGGCGCAACCGATTTAGTTTCAATGGTAACCGTAGCACTGGATAGTTGCTTAGCTAGTTCCACTGCATCATCCCACTCATTTTTAGCCGCATCAGACATTACTTTTTCCATAATAATGCTTTCCATAGAAGCGCCATCATTTAACTTATTGACAACGTCATCTAATTCATTACCAAAAACCGTCCATGTGGTTTCAAAATCTGAAAGCACCGAAGTAGAAGTTTCAATCGCTGATACCACAGCATTACTGGCTGTCGACAAGCCTTGTAGCGCGACAATTTGCTGTTCATCTTCAGATTTTTCTTTCTGCTCTTCGGCGATTTTATCGTAGTCATCATTAATTTGATGTTGAATGACGCCCCAAGTGACAGCACCGCCAATAATCGCAGCGGCACCCACCACAGCAACACCACCAGCGACTACTGCAGCAGTACCCGCGGTAGCTACCGTTAACGCCACCCCTGCAACCAACATAAAGATACCAACGCCAACAGCCACTTGTGCATAAACAAGGTTTTTGTTTAACTCTTTAATGGCATCTCGATTATTTTTAATGGCATTATTCATGTTCTCGATATCGGTTTGTAAATCAATGATGGTTTTTTGAATGTTAGCGGCTCCTTGCTCTAAGTCATCATGCGCCTTTTGCATTTTTGCCCCCCAAGCCGATAGCTCTGCGCCCATTGACTTGATCGTACTTTCAATGCCTTTTACCTGCGAGCTTAACGCCGTTAATATTTGCGCCGCTTCTTTAACCGTCGCATTGTCTTTACCGCTAGCGGTTGGGTCTTGTTGGTAAAGTTGATGGACAGCATCAATTGACGCTTGAAAAGTAGAGTCAAAGTTAATCACACTTGACGGGATTGAGGCAGAAACTTTTGGCCCGAGTGTATCTACCCACTCTTTTGCAACGAGTTTTGCGGCATCTAATTTTGTATTTAAATCATCAAACCAATCTGGCTTATTCGTTGGCGGAACAAACTGTGTATTTAGTATTGCATGACATTGCGCTGTGATAACCGTGGTTGCCAAAAATGCTGACTGGGTAGATTGTTGGGTTGGATTTAATTGCGTTGTATCGTTTGACATAATGTATTTCCTTTACTGTTGTTTGATTGTGTTATCAAGAGTGTTAATCAGAACTGGCGTTCCATATTCAGGCGGTAGGCTAATTTGCTTGGCAAAATCAGCAATCGTTTGCCATGAGGCCGCAGCAACTTCAATGGTCTGTAAGTCATAAAGAAGCGCAGGATCTGAGCCACTTTCTAAGGCATTGATCAACTCAGTGACTTTATCAAGTTCATCTTGCCATAGCAGTGCCAAGGCCGGCAGGTTATCGTCAATACTGAGAAACTGTTCACTCATATTGGTTAATACTTGAATTGTCGCTTTAGTGATCGCTGCAGCTTGTGCGGCTTCGGTCGCTTCATTCTGTAATTTAGTTAATTGGTCTAAATCATGCTGTATTTCTTGTGCTTTGCTAATGGTATCGTAAGCACTGTAACCAATGGTAAACAAAGCCCCGGCAAATGATAAAAATGGCACAGAGGATACTGTTCCCATCACCACACCATAAGCAATTGTTACCGTACTTTGAATGTAAGCCTTACCTGCTCTTATTTGAGCCGATGAAACATTGGCACCCAAGCTTTCAATATTTGCTGTCAATGAGCCAATTTGATTAGCGATTTTTACCATTACTTGTTCTTCGTCTGAGAGCGCTGTCCACCCTTCCTGCACGCTCTCATTGATTAACGACTCGACATCTTTCGCTTGGCCATAAGCATGAGTAAATGTTTGTTGAGCGTTGGTGGCGATTGCAACATTACTTGCGAGCGTGGTTCTTAATGGGGTTAAAAACGCTAACCACTGTTGAGCACTACTAATTGCTTTTCTGTTACTGGCCACAGCTGCGAGAGTCGACTGATAATTAATAAATGACGTAATAATGTCAGCGAACATTTTAGGTTTCTGATCGACAAATTCATTCATCACATTCTTCAGAGCACTACTTCTGCTGCGCACAGATGTCAGCCAATCAGGGTCTTCTGCAACATGACCAATAACGAGTGAATTGCATGTCGCATCATAACTACTAATGTTGATGAAATCGCTGTAGACATCAGTAAGCATGTTTATCGCGGTATCTATATTTGGACTAAGCATAACAATTATCCTTAAACCGAAATCACTAAATAAGGGTCAAAGGTTAATTGCGCGCCATCGATTGCTAGCGTTGCATTGTACTGTTGGGTGCTTGCTTGCCCTTGAGCTTCAACTCGCGCTTCCCAGTAGTAATCCCCACTCATTCCTTGCCTTTGGGGTACACATACCTTGTCATTAATCATTTGACCATTAAACTCAACGATACTGACTTCGTTGTCTTGTGAGATTGGCACTACTCGCCAACAAATCAGCTGCCCATCTTTACAAGCAGTTTTTAATTCAGCTTGGCCTTCATTCCCAGATCCCATATATTTATTGGTATCAACCAAGTAAATATTACTTTGAAGGTCTCTACTAGCGAGTGCGGCTGATGCATCAACAACCATTAGTACTTCTACTTTTTTCATTGGTAACTCCTTGTATATTGCTAATTTATTGAACTTCCATATAAGGTGAGAAGTTCATGTTTTTGCCATTTATGGATAAAGAGATTGTGTACGGATATCGACCAGAAGCGCCGCGAGTTTGGATCTGCCCCTCCCATGCATCTTCGTCAACACTTTGAGGTTTGCAAACAGACTGATTAACCATGTCGCCAGTAAAGCCGGTGATTGTCACCTCATCGTCGGGGGAAATAGCACAGCTACTCCAAGCGATAAATTGCCCATCTTCCGTTACCGTGTGAAGCTGGCAAGTACCTTCTTGCCATGAACCGAGCCATTGGTTGCTATCAACCATGTAAACGTTTGACGCTAAATTATTGGATGCAAGCGCTCCTGCCGAGTCAACGACAATAAGTATTTCAATTTTTTTCATGCTAGTTCCCGCTAATAAACGTTAAGAGGATTCGTTGAGGTATAGGCTGAATTTTACATGCAGATGTCATGAGTAATATCCCTATTAATAACCAAGAGTACAGCACTGATTTCCTTGAGCTGTAGCGCTTTGCTTTGAAACGACTAATTAAAATATAGAAGGTAATTTCAGATGTGCAAATTAAAAATGAGAAATATTTATTACAAAACTATTACATGATAAAAACAATAGTGAACTTGCTGATATGATTAAAATTCTTGGTAAAGGTGATAATCAAAGCAAGGGCTGAGCTAACAAATTATCGTTTTTTGTTATATTGTTATTGGTTTTGTAGTTTGCCTATTTCTCTATAAATATTTCTTTATTTCGAAAGAGCAGGATTAAGGTAAAAGCAGTAAAAGCTTTAGCGAGGTAACCTGAAATAATCAGTAATGCAAAAACTATCGCTGCTAGTTGAATTTGAGATTAGCCCTTGCAAGTAACGTCTGTTTTTATTTTTTAGTTGTTCAACTAAATTTACTGTAAAGCAAGAATGAACTAATACACGCAATTAATTGCGATAGATGGTTTGAATTAAATGATAGCCAAAGCGCGTTTTAACGGGCCCATGTACTTTTAATACTTCTTTTTTAAACACCACATCGTCAAAGGCTTTAACCATCTGACCTCGACGAAATTCGCCTAAATCACCACCTTTTTTACCCGATGGACACGTTGAAAACTTTTTGGCAAGCTGACCAAAGTCTTCACCATTAGCTAACTTTTCCTTAAGTTGTAATGCTTGCTTTTGAGTTTTAACCAAAATATGTCGCGCACATGCTGTTGCCATGAGAAAACCCTTATAAATCGTTTGCGTTAATAGTGAGAACAATAGAGAATAGCTCGTTAAATTATATACTTTCACAACAGCGATGTGAAAACTTATAGGTACGCCATGTCTTCTATCGATCATTTATTCCAGCGAAATTTGTCTTGGGCCAATAATATCACCGAAAAAGATCCAAACTTTTTTGAAGCCTTATCTAGACAACAAACACCGGAATATTTGTGGATTGGTTGCTCTGATTCTCGCGTCCCGGCAAATGAATTGATTGGTATGTTACCCGGCGAAGTATTTGTACATCGCAATATCGCCAATCAAGTGATACATACTGATCTCAATTGCTTATCAGTACTTCAATACGCAGTAGAAATTCTAAAAGTAAAACATGTCATCGTGTGTGGACATTACGGCTGTGGCGGCGTGCAAGCAGCGTTAGACACAAAAAGCTATGGCTTAATTGATAATTGGCTACGCCATATTGAAGATGTTCACCGCTTTCATCATGAGCGATTTGCTGAAATTACCGATCCACAAGAGCGTGTTAATACCTTATGTGAGCTTAACGTTATCGAACAAGTGCACAACGTCTGTAAAACCACTATTTTGAGCAACGCATGGAAAGCAAGGCAAGATATTACCGTACATGGTTTTGTCTATAACTTGCATGACGGTATTTTACGTGACATGAAAGTGTCTTCTGGATTAGCGCAATTCGATAACCGTAGAAAATAATGTTAGTAATTGCTACGTAAAAACAGCGTAATAAAATAATCCAGCCCCAAGCAATACCGACAACAAGCCGATATAACGAAAGTGTTCACCTATATTGGCGGTCAATCGTGCAAATTTACGATGGCGCTGTTCGCCGATGACAATGAGCAATACACCAACAAAGCACAATAGTAACCCTAAGCCTGTCATGAGTAACGGATAGCCACTTTGCTCGGCAAACCACCATAGTAAGCCGCCAACCAAAAGACGCGAACTGATCTCAAATCGATGAAACCAAGGCTTGTCACTAAACACGACAATATGGTTAGCAAAACGAATAGGACTAATCGTCATCAGTAAGCCCAAAGAAGCCATACCTATGCCAAAAAGCATTAAAACAAACACGATGATCCTTTATATCGTTTCAGGACAACTATCATAGCTTAATATTAAAAAAAAACCGAAGCATCTAGCTTCGGTTTTAATTATTTAGTCATGCGGTGTTAGTTTACAACACGCCTCGCTCAATTTGATTCAATTCGATAGACTTAAACAATGCAGTGAAGTTACCTTCACCAAAGCCTTTATCGTCAACACGTTGGATCATCTCGATAAAGATTGGGCCAAAGATGTTCTTCGTGAAGATTTGTAGCAAATAAGAGTTTTCTTTTTGGCTATCAACCAAAATTTGGTGCTCTTGAATGCGCTTGTGATCTTCTTTAACCCATGGGATACGCTTAAATACGTCGTCATAATACTCAGGAACAATGTCTAAAGTATCAATGATATCTTTATCCAACTGGTCTAAAGAACCGACTAAGTCGTCAGTAATAAACGCTAAATGTTGAACGCCTGGGCCATTGTATTCTTCTAGATACTCATCAATCTGGTTGTTGTTTGTGCCTTTACCTTCGTTAATTGGAATTGAGAAGGTGCCACAAGGAGATTGCAACGCATATGAAATCAACGCTGATTTTTCACCTTTGATGTCAAAATAACGTACTTCAGTAAACCCAAATACGTCTTTGTAGAAGTTAGCCCAATGCTCCATAGTGCCTTGATAGACATTGTTGGTTAAATGGTCAACCGCTTTAAAACCTTTATCGTCAACAATAACTGGATCGGCTAAGTCTTCAAAATCATCTTCATAGATAGAACCTTTAGCACCAAACTTGTCGATGAAATAAATTAAGCTATCACCAATACCGTAAATCGCTGGGTAAGGTAATTTATTTTCTGCATCTTGTGCTGATTTAGCACCACGGGCCACTGCTTGCTCATACGCAAACTCAGCATCTTCTACACGCCAGCCCATTGAACAAATGGCGGGGCCATGGCTCTTAGCAAATTCGCGAGAAAAACCAGCTTGCTCATTGTTTAATAAAAAGTGAATATCGTTCTGATTAAAGTACTCAATGTCACGTCCTTTGAACTTTTTGATTTTCGAGAAACCAAAACCGTAAAACGCTTTTTCCATGAAATCTGAATCTGGTGTTGCGTATTCAGTAAACTCAATGCCGCGTAATTTTAGTGGGTTGTTAACTTCAGTCATAACTATCTCTCTACTAGCTTTAATGTCGCTATTATTACCAGCTTGCAGACAGAGAGAAAGCTTGATCAAGATCAATATTTTTGAGTGGCGTAACAATAATTGTACGTTGATTTTTTTAATAAACAGATTTTTATCAAGCTAGCCCAGACAGGGGCTAGCTTAGAGGTGTATAAATATAATTACACCTATTTTAGCCCTTAGAATTTATGTTGCATTTTGCTCAATTTTCTCATGCATCAATATCGGTTTTTATTACATCAATTGCCGAATATTGAACATGAACGATACGTTTCGTTCAATGCCTTGTCGCTGAAGATAACGTTGTTTTTATACATTCAATGTTATAAAACTGCGCTTTGGCAATATAACAGTCGTCGATAAATTGCTCGCTAGAATCTATTAGTAAGATTTGAGCGCAAAAAAAAAGGCGCCATCGGCGCCTTTCATCACATTAATTCAAGTTAGCTCACTTTACGAGGTCTATCACTGCGCTTTTTTGCGCGACGCTCTGTTGGAATAAAGCCATCAGATACTGATATCTCAAGCGCCTGACGACGAACTTTCACGCGTTTTAACTGCTTGAACGATTTATCTGGCATACCTTTTGGTAATTGAACAAAGCTATGGCGTTCATGTAAATTGATCGCGCCGATGTAGCTACTATCCAGTGATATTTCATTGGCAATCGCGCCTACAATATCACCTGGCTTCGCGCCATGCTCTTTACCGACTTCTAAACGATAAGTCTGCCAATCAACATCTGTTCTTACCGGTTTTGCTTTGCGTGGTGCACGATCGTTACGTTCACCGCGCTCACCTCTTGCAGAGCGCTCACCACGACGTCCTCTATCATCACGTTCTCGCGCTTCTTTACGCGGTTTCGGATCTTCTTTTGGTTGCAATGGCTGCTTCAATTGTTTTTGGTACAACAAGGCTGCAGCAAGATCGGTCATTGATAATTCTGCTTCATTAGCCATTTGCTCAATAATTTCGCGCATATTGGTTAAGTCTTTTTCACTTACCAGTGACATTAGCTCTTCACGAGTGCGCTTAATACGTGCTTGTCCAATTTCTTGAATGCTAGGCAATTCGTACGTGTTAATCACCCCAGATGTTAATCGCTCATAATGACGTAACGAATACATCTCACGAGGTCTAACAAACGAAATAGAAATACCTTCTCTACCCGCTCGACCAGTTCGACCGATACGGTGAACATAAGCTTCGTTATCACCTGGTAAATCGTAATTGATAACTAAAGAAATGCGAGGAATATCTAAACCACGAGCAACAACATCTGTTGCGACAAGAATAGACGATTTTCCTGATTTAATTTGATCAACAGTACGCTCGCGCTGTGCTTGGTTCATATCACCATTTAATGCAATCGCACTGTAGCCGGCACGCTCTAATTTTTCAGCAACTTCAACAGTATCATTACGAGTACGTACGAAAATGATCATCGCATCGTAATCTTCAGTTTCAGCAATACGCTCTAACGCAGTAATTTTATTAATACCACTTACTTTCCAAGCATACTGGGTAATGTTCGCTTTTTCTTTTTTGACCGCAGCAATTTTCACATGAACGGGGTCTTTCAAGAATCGATTGGCAACTTTACGAATTTGAGCCGGCATGGTCGCTGAAAATAACGCCATTTGCGTTGCTTCAGGTAAGTGCTCTAAGATCCATTCAATATCTTCTAAAAAGCCCATGTTTAACATTTCGTCGGCTTCATCAAGCACACAAAACGATAAATGCTCAAGCTTTAAGCTCTTACGACGTAAATGATCCATTAAGCGGCCAGGTGTTCCAACCACAACTTGAGCTCCGCGCTCGAGTTGTTGGAATTGAGGACCATACGATTGGCCACCATACAAAGTCGCTACTTTTAAACCTTTAATATTTTGTGCAAAAGATTCTAATGCTTCAGCCACTTGAATCGCCAACTCACGCGTTGGAGCTAAAACCATCAACTGAGGTTTTTTAATGCTGACATCAATTGAAGCAAGTGCTGGTAAACCAAATGCCGCTGTTTTACCGGTACCCGTTTGTGCTTCACCTAAAACGTCAGCACCAGCCAATAATGGCGGAATCGTTTGCGCTTGAATAGGAGTTGCAGAGGTAAAACCTAGGTTACTTAGAGCGGATAACAAGTTTTCAGGCAAGCCAAGGGTATCAAAGCCAGTAATGGCATTGTTAATATCTATCATAAATTTTGTCTTCTCAAGGCAGGCAGTTTGGCAATACTTCGCCGTTACCTACGTACATTTAACGAGGAAACCACCAAGAAGACTTCAGGCACATTCTATAAGCTAGTTCAGACGCTAGCTGGGCAAGTCTATTGGGATAACCCCACACATTTCGTCGGCAATTCCATTAGGGCCGAACATTCGAGGCGCGAATTATACAGATGTTTAATAAATACTCAAGGGAATTCTTAAAAGAAGTTGTACCAGTTGCGATACAACTTCTCATTCTGACATAACTGATACCCGATTTAGTTTACGATTCTTCACCATTTAATAAGTCAGCAAAGGTCGATAATTTATCTAACACCATGGCGTGAATAGACTTTCTGGGGTAACGTCCTGTTCGACTCATTTCTCCTGCAGGGACGCCAGTAAGTAATTCTAGTGCCTGATCGATATTATCAACCGCATAGATAGCAAACTGTTTATGCTTTACCGCTTCAACCACTTCATTATCTAACATCAGGTTATTCACATTCGTTTTAGGAATAATAACCCCTTGTGAACCCGTTAAACCTTTATCTTTACACAAACGATAAAAACCTTCGATTTTCTCATTTACACCACCGATGGATTGCACACCACCATGCTGGTTTATCGAGCCGGTCATCGCGATACCTTGATCAATCGGCAATTGTGCAATCGCCGATATCAATGCACACAGTTCTGCCATCGAAGCACTGTCACCATCAATATGCCCATAAGATTGCTCAATAGCGATATTAGCTGATATTGCCACCGGTATTGTTTGACCATATTTATGACCAATATAACCACTGAGTAACAAGACACCTTTAGAGTGAATCGACTTGCCAAGGTCAACTTCTCTTTCAATATCAGTAATGCCGTTACTTCCGGCATAAACGGTTGCCGTGATACGGGCTGGAGTACCAAAAACACTATCGCCAATTTCGAGCACGGTTAAACCATTGACGGTACCAATGCGCTCGCCTTGGGTGCTAATTAACACTTGCTCTTCTTTAATTTCGCTGAGCCACGCTTCGCTGATCCTACCGGTACGTCTTTGCTTTGCTGCTAACGCTTTTAATACAAAGCTTGCATCTAAGTCACCTTCTGCTTTTGCTTGATGATAGTGATAAACAGCTTCATCCAATAAATCATTAATTTGAACAATGTTGGCTGATATTTTTTGCTGATGTTCAGCTTTTCTCAACGCATATTTTACCAGTTCATAAACCGCTGTATCGGCAACTCTTGGGTATTCTTTTTTAAATGCCCGTTGGCGAATTAATTGTGCATATTCAATTAGACTTTTATCAGAGCGCTCGATATAACGATCAAAATCCGCTAACACACGAAACAGTTCAGTGAACTCTTGATCATAATCTTGTAGGGTGTAATAAATATCAGAATCCCCTAACAGCACAACCTTCACCGACAAAGGAATTTTTTCTGGTTGTAAGCTAAAACCACCCGAATGCCCCATTTCTGAGTAAGGGTTTTCAATGGTAATTTGTTGGGTTTTCAGGGCAAGCTTTAGACGCGACCAGACGAGTGGTTGATTTAACAATTTATCCGCATCAAGCAACAAATAGCCACCATTAGCCTTATGCAAAGCTCCCGGCCTGATCAAGCGATAGCTGGTATAGGTAGCTCCTTGAAACGTGGCAAAGTCAATATGACCGAACAAATTTTGAAAGGTAGGGTTTTGCTCATAAACCACTGGTGCCCCTTCTTGCGGGTCTCGTCCAACCAATAAATTAGGTAAAAATTGCTCAACCATGAGTTTGCGAACATCTTTATCGTTGGTATTTTCATTATTTTCTTCAACGAGTATTTCCAGCACGGTATCAACCACATGAGCTTTAACACGTGATAGGTATTTAAGTACCCCTAAGTTACTGGCAAATTCATGCTCCAATTCTTTCAAAAAAGGCCTAATGGCTTGCTCTGCAGTTTCGTATTTCAATTTACGCTTTTTATCCGATGAAATACGCTTCCATTGAGGGAGCTCGATCAGTTTTTCTGAGAGCAAGTTTTCTAACTTAGTGAGTAGCAGGTAAAACTCATTGCGCTTGGCTTCGTCCAAATTTGCAAACTCTTTATCATTTAGTGGTTTGCCATCAACCATGGGCGCAAAGCCAATCTCACCGGCCTCTTCATATAAAACCACGTCATTTTTTAATGCCGTTTCTTCGACAATGGCAATCGCTTCATCGTACTGTTGATTAAACTCTCTATCGATTGCTGCTTTTTGTCTTTGATAACCTGGGTTGTCAAATATCTCTGGAAACAGATCGAGTAATTCATCAATAAAAGTATTAATACGAGCAACTAGCTGCTTTCCGTCGCCGGGACTAACATACAATTTATAAGGAGCATGAACATCATCAAAATTATTGATGTAGCACCACTCTGGCGGAGTCGCCTGCGCTTGAGCCGCAGCAGTAAGCATTTGTTTAATCAATGTTTGGCGTCCCGTACCATGCTCTCCCATGGCATAAACATTAAAGCCAGGTGATGACATTGCTAAACCAAACTCTAACGCTTCTTTGGCGCGATCATGTCCAATAAAGATTTGTTCAATGTCTTCGGCATTTTCTAAATGAGAAAATAACGACAAGGGTAAGTTGGCGGTTAAACGTTCTGGTGAAAGGCGCAACTTTTGATGGGGATTATTCATCTAAACTCTCGTATTAGCGCTTAAAAAACAAACACTTTGCAAATTAACTATACGACAGTCTACTACCTTGATTAGGTCTTTGGCAAAGCCCTTGTAGAAAGAATATCAACCTTAAGGCGTTAAGCTCTCGCGCTTAAAGTGCTCATGCCCGCAATATAAGCACGGCATCACTTCACTTAGATGTGAAATAATGATCGACTTTTCACATTGACGACAAGTGAGTTTACCAAAGCCAATATAGTCTCCGACGTGATAATCACCACTGTGGTTAAAATCTTCAACAAGCTCTGCCCATTCTACTTGAGATTTATCGGTTATTTTTGACAACAACGCCCAAAAGGACTCCTTCATTAACGATAAAAAAATTGAATGCTTGGCTTGCTCACGATTTTGCTGGTAAAACTCTTGTAAGTCATACTTAAAATTTTCGATGAATTGGTTTATTTTTTCTTCTGGAATCGACTCCGCGGCGCGAAGTATCACTTTTGCTTGTTCTACTAATTCAATAATTTCCGTTATTTCATGTTTTTTTACGTCTTTAAGCCAAACCGAAAGTTTATGATGAACATCAGCTAACATTGACTTATTTTCCATAGCGCCCCCGAAAAAGAAAGCTGTACTACCTCATTAAAATCACCTTATCGATAGCACAAAAACCAAGACTCTCTGTCAGTATAGACAAGAAATAAGCACAGTTACGTTTCTCGATAAAAAATCCTCGCAATAACCTTGATTAAGCTTGTTTATCGCCCCTTGGATAAGGTATTCTATGCCGATTAATTTTTTGTTCGCTTTTGGCGTTTAATTTACATCGCAATACAGCCATAAAGCCCTATCTAGTGACTTGAGAACTCTTAAATGGAATCGACGTACAATCCCAAATCAATTGAAGCAGATGTTCAACAATATTGGACAGAAAACGAAACATTTCGCGCTAAAGAAATCCCTGGTAAAGAAAAGTTTTATTGCCTCTCAATGTTTCCATATCCGAGTGGGCGCCTGCATATGGGTCATGTCAGAAACTATAGCTTAGGTGATGTAATTTCACGCTATCAACGCATGCAAGGTAAAAATGTCATGCAACCTATGGGTTGGGATGCATTTGGTTTACCTGCGGAAAACGCAGCAATTAAAAACAACTCTGCGCCAGCGAAGTGGACTTACCAAAATATTGACTATATGCGCAATCAATTAAAATCGTTAGGTTTTGGTTACGATTGGCACCGCGAATTGGCAACATGTCAAAAAGATTATTATCGTTGGGAACAATGGTTCTTTACTAAACTTTTCGAAAAAGGTTTGGTTTATAAGAAAAATGCGACAGTAAACTGGGATCCGGTCGATCAAACCGTACTCGCTAATGAACAGGTTATTGATGGCAGAGGATGGCGTTCGGGTGCAATAGTTGAGCGCAAAGAGATCCCGCAATGGTTTATTAAGATCACCGATTACGCCGAAGAGCTTTTAAATGATTTAGATGAATTAGATGGCTGGCCTGAACAGGTGAAAACCATGCAACGTAACTGGATTGGTCGCTCTGAAGGGGTCGAGATGACCTTCCAAGTTGCCGATAGTGATGACGCATTTGACATCTACACAACTCGCCCAGATACCTTAATGGGTGTCACTTATGTCGCGTTAGCGGCTCAACACCCATTATCACTGGCAGCCGCTGAAAATAACCCAGAACTTGCCGCTTTTATTCAAGAATGTAAGACCAATAAAGCCACTGAAGCTGATATGGCAACAATGGAGAAAAAAGGCGTTGATACTGGCTTAAAAGCAATACACCCACTAACGGGTGAATTAGTGCCTGTTTGGGCCGCCAATTTTGTCTTAATGGATTACGGTTCGGGCGCAGTAATGTCAGTTCCAGGTCATGATCAACGTGATTTCGAATTTGCGCAAAAATATGGTTTAGACATCAAACAAGTCATTGCTGCCAGCGAAGGTGATGACATTACAAAAGCCGCGATTACCGAGAAAAACACCTTAATAAACTCTGGTGAGTTTGATGGTTTAGACTTTGACCAAGCATTTAAAGCGATTTCGGATAAATTAGTCGCAGAAAATAAAGGCAAGGTTACCGTTAATTACCGTTTAAGAGATTGGGGCGTATCACGCCAGCGTTACTGGGGTACCCCGATCCCAATGATAAAATTAGCGAATGGTGAATCAGTTCCTGTTCCTGAAGATCAATTACCGGTTGTACTACCTGAAGATGTTGTTATGGATGGCGTTACCTCGCCAATTAAGAGTGACCCAGAGTGGGCGAAGACGCAATACAACGGTGAAGAAGCATTTAGAGAAACCGATACCTTTGATACCTTTATGGAGTCTTCTTGGTATTATGCGCGTTATTGTTCTCCATCAGATGATAGCCAAATGCTTGATCCAGAAAAAGCAAATTACTGGTTACCTGTCGATCAATATATCGGTGGTATAGAGCACGCCATTTTACATTTATTATACGCTCGCTTTTTCCATAAACTGTTAAGAGATGTTGGTTTAGTCAACAGCAAAGAACCGTTCAAGAGCTTATTATGTCAAGGTATGGTGTTAGCTGATACTTATTACCGTGAAGCAGACAATGGTGCACAAGAATGGATTTCACCATCAGATGTTGAAGTAGAGCGCAATGAAAAAGGCCAAGTAACTTCAGCCATTAGCAAGTTAGACGGACAGCCGGTCATTTCTGCGGGCATGAGCAAAATGTCTAAATCTAAAAATAATGGTATCGACCCACAACAGGTTATTGAACAATATGGTGCCGATACGGTTCGTTTATTTATCATGTTTACTTCTCCACCGGAACAAACCTTAGAGTGGTCTGATTCAGGTGTTGAAGGTGCTCACCGCTTCTTAAAACGTGTGTGGAAGCTAGTTCATGATGTTAAAGCGAGTGGAGAATTTGCGAGCTTAGCTGATATATCACTTTCAAGCGCGCAAAAAACATTGCGTCGTGAAGTGCATAAAACTATCGCTAAAGTCAGTGATGATATTGGCCGCCGCAATACCTTTAATACGGCAATAGCTGCGATCATGGAACTCATGAATCATTTAGCTAAGGCACCACTTGAAACGATTGAAGATAGAACGGTAATGCAAGAAGCAGCCAGAGCGGTGATCTTGATGTTGACCCCTATTGTCCCACATATGTGTCATAAATTATGGCAAGAAATCGGCGATGGCTCGCAAGTAGAAGATACCTTATGGCCAGCAGTAGATGAACAAGCCTTAGTTGAAGATGAAAAACTGATCATTGTTCAGGTTAACGGTAAAGTTCGCGCTAAAATCACTGTGAGTGCTGATGCGAGTAAAGAAGATGTAGAAACGCTTGGCCAAAACGAAGAAAACGTTGCTAAGTTTATCGCTGACAAAACCGTACGCAAGGTTATTTACGTACCGGGCAAGTTACTTAACATCGTAGCGAACTAATGGCCGAATTACTTAACAAAAAACTGCTAGCCAGCACGCTAATAATGATTAGTGTGCTGCTTGCGGGTTGCGGTTTTAAAATGCGTGGTGACTATTTCATCGCTCAAGAACTTCGCCATATCAATGTTACGTCACTAGACAAATATGGCGAATTAACTCGATTAGTTAAACAACAGTTATTGTTAAATCAGGTCAAACTTAGCGACAGGTATGATAAAAACTTACCTGAGCTAAAGATATTAAAAGATACGCTCGACAGACGAACCTTGTCGGTATCTACCAATGGGCAAGTAGCCGAATATGAATTAATTTATACCATTAATTACCAACTACGTTTTGCCAACGAAGCCTTTCAAACGTTTCATATCGAGTTATATCGCGACTATCAAGATGATCCTAATTTGGCGCTAGCTAAAAGTCGCGAATTAGCATTGATGCTAAGTGAGATGCGTTTAGAAGCAGCGAATAAAATCATAAGAGATTTAGCCAGCATTCAACGATAAGAAGACAGTTAATCATGCGCATCTACCATAACCAGCTATCAACAACCTTGCGACAAGGATTAGCGCCAATATGGTTAGTGTTCGGGGATGAGCCTTGGCAAAAAAATGATGCCATCGCACAAATTCGTGCAACCGCTCAACAACAAGGTTTTGATGAACTTTTACGTTTCTATGCTGACGATAAGTTTGATTGGCAGCAAATAGACCATGAATATCATTCAATGAGTTTGTTTGCCCAACGCAAAATTATTGAGATTGAACTGGTTAGTTTTAAACTCAATGACGCTGCAACTAAGTATTTAGAAGCGATTGCGGCTGATCCCTCTCCAGACATTGTTGTCCTTATTTACGGCGACAAAATAGATGGCGCATCTCAAAAACGTAAATGGTTTAAAGCACTAGATAAAGCGGGTATCTTTATGCCGCTTTACGACATCGAAGGTAAACACTTAAGCCAATGGATTTTTACCCAATGTAAAAAGCTTTCCCTTACTGTATCCAATGATGTCGTTAACTTACTTTGTCACCTATTTGAAGGTAACCTTTTAGCGCTTTATCAAGAACTTACTAAGCTTTCAATACTTTATGGTTCAACGCCAATTGATGTCGAAAATATAGAAAAGCTAGTTATCAAACAAGCAAGGTTTACCGCCTTTCAATTAAGCGATGCTATGCTCGCAGGTAACATTAAGCAATGTTTTTCAATGTTAACTCAACTTGAAGATGAAGGAATTCATGTTGCTCAATTAGTCTGGCCTTTGCATCGAGAAATATCACAACTATTGAGTATGAAAGAGCAATTTGAGCAAGGAATTGCACTTGTGCAAATATTTAGTGAACATAAGGTCTGGGAAAAGCGAAAACCTCTCTATCAACAAGCGCTTAAATCAACAACACTTGAAAACTTAGCGATTGCACAGCAACGATTAGCGCAAGTGGATATATTAACCAAGACAACAAGTGAGTTTAATGGTTATCAACTATTAGCAGATGTCATTGTTTGTGTTCAACAGGGGCAACAACTATCAAATTTATCGTTAGATTTGGAATACATCTAAGGTATTAAGATGGAAAACTTCGAGAGACTGGGCATATTTGGCGGCACTTTTGATCCGATACATAACGGCCATATTTCTTCCGTTCTCGACAGTGCGCAACGTGTCATGCTTGAGCAAGTATTGATGATCCCTGCCTATATCCCTGTGCATAAAAACGCAGCGGTTGCCAATAGCCACCATCGCTTAGCCATGGTTCAACTGGTTTGTCAGCATCATGCTATTTTTCAAGCTGACGATAGGGAGTTAAAGCGAAGTAAACCTTCATATACCATTGATACCTTGAATGAAATAAGCGCTCTTTACCCAAACAAGCAGTTATTTTTATTTGTCGGTTTGGATTCATTATTAAGCTTTACTCAATGGTACCAATGGCAAGAGATTTTAACGCTATGCCACTTGATCGTTAGTGCGCGACCATTGCTAGCGCCTATTGCCCCTCAAAAAGCCATAGATAAACGATTGACTAGCCGCATCGTCGATGATGTTAATTCATTAGCCAATAAAAAAGCTGGAAAGATACTCATTAATCAGTTGCCTGACTATCCAATCTCATCGACGCAGATCAGAAAACAACTGAATCAAAACAAACCAATCGATAATGACGTACCAAGTTATATAAAAGCGTATATTGATCAACACCAACTCTATCAACATAAGTGACCATAATTTTCTATTAACCTACACTAGGGTTAGTGGTATTATGTCGATTAAGTTTAATTGAAAAGAGAATATACATTGCAATCTGAAGCATTAGCCGATTTTGTAGTAGAGAAAATCGATGATATGAAGGGGCGTGATATCACGACTATCGACATATCTAAAAAGTCTAGTTTTGCCGATTTTATGATTGTTGCCTCAGGTAATTCGAATCGTCACGTTAAGTCAATTGCGGAAAACGTTAATACAGAATGCCGCGCAGAAGGCATTGAACCTTTGGGTATTGAAGGCAACGATGTCGGCGAATGGTCACTCGTAGATTTAGGTGATGTGGTTGTACATATTATGACTGACGAGCTAAGAGATCGTTACCAACTCGAGCAACTTTGGGAATAGCACAATATTACGATGCGATTAACCCTATATGCTGTTGGCAATAAAATGCCCTCTTGGATCACTGACGGATTTAATGAATATTGTCGTCGCTTTCCTCGTGATATGTCTTTTGATCTTGTTGAAATTCCACCAGGTAAACGTGGCAAAAATGCCGATATTCAGCGTATCCTTGAAAAGGAAGGAGAACTAACATTAGCTGCCATCCCTAAAGGTAATCGTATCGTAACCCTCGAAGTCGAAGGCAAACCGTGGACCACGCCACAATTAGCGAAACAACTTGAAAAGTGGCAACATGATGGACGCGATGTCGCTTTACTGGTTGGTGGTCCTGAAGGTTTAGCCCCTGCTTGTATAGCCGCATCAGAGCAAAAATGGTCGTTATCTCCCTTAACCTTACCACACCCTATGGTAAGAGTCGTTGTCGCAGAAAGCCTTTATCGTGCTTGGAGTATCAATAACAACCACCCATATCATAGGGAATAGAGATGGCGACAAAAAGAGTCTCTATTCGTAACCATACCGCTGAAGCAAATCTATTTGCACGTCGTACGTTTATTGCACTTGTCGTCGTTAGCGCCATGCTTTTATTACTCTTTAGTAATGTTTATAATCTGCAAGTCACTTCCTATGATAAATACCAAACCCGCTCAAACTCCAATCGCATCAAATTACTACCGGTCGCTCCTAATAGAGGATTAATTTACGATCGAAATGGCGTTTTACTTGCTGAAAATAAGCCTGTTTACAGTTTAGAGGTCATTCCTGAGCAAACGGAAAGCTTTGCTAAAAGTTTAAAGCAAGTCAGTGAGCTTTTGGAAATTAGTGAAGAGCATCAACAAAAAGTATTTAAATCACTTAAAAGTAAACGTCGTTTCAAACCAATTGAAATAAAATCTCGTTTGAGTGAACAGCAAGTGGCGCTGTTTTCAGTACACCAGCATAAGTTTCCTGGTTTTTTTATTGACGCTCGATTAAAACGTTACTACCCATTTAGCGACCTAACCACCCATTCTATTGGCTATGTTGCGCGTATCAATCGTCAAGATGAAATTAAACTTGAAGAGCAAGGAAAAGCCGAAAACTATGCGGCAACGCGCAATATCGGCAAATTGGGCTTAGAACGTTATTATCAAGACATTTTGCATGGCACCATTGGCAACCAAGCTGTTGAAATCAATAGTCAAGGGCGAGTATTACGTACGCTAGATTTTACGCCGCCGATCCCTGGTAAAGACTTAACCCTAACACTCGATATTGAACTACAGATGATCGCTAAACGAGCGCTCACTGGCCGTCGCGGAGCGGTAGTCGCCATCGACCCGCGAGATGGCGGCGTACTAGCGATGTACTCGAATCCAAGTTATAACGGCAACTTGTTTGTTCATGGTATTAGCTATAAAGATTATCGAAAGCTAACCAGCTCAAAAGATTTGCCATTGATAAACAGAACCGTACAAGGCTACCCGCCCGCTTCAACCATCAAACCACTGCTGGCACTTGTTGGCTTGGAAGAAGGTATTATCACACAACATACCACCATCAATGATCGAGGCACTTATAGCTTACCTGGCATAGAAACCAAACGTCGCGATTGGAAAAAGTGGGGCCACGGAAAAGTTGATTTAACTAAGTCGCTTGAACAATCATGTAACATCTATTACTACGATTTATCCTATAAACTCGGCATCACCAAAATAGCCAGAATGATGGAAAAATTTGGCTTTGGAGACCATACCGGCATTGATATACTCGAAGAAAGCCGCGCCATCATGCCGAGTGTCGAGTGGAAGAGAGCACGCTACAATAAACCTTGGTACACAGGAGAAACACTTTCTGTCGGTATCGGTCAAAGTTATTGGACGGTTACTCCACTGCAACTTGCACAAGCGATGTCGATTTTGGTCAACAAAGGGACTATCAAGGTACCCCATTTACTAAAGGCTACTGACGAAGTAACCGTTGATACTCAAACCGGTGAAACCAAGAATCTAACAACACCATTCCCCGTAGATGAAAAGCAACCAATTATCTTAAAAAACGACTACCATTGGGAGTTGGTTATGGATGCGATGCATAATACCGCCCAAAAAAAAGGCGCTACCGCATATAACGCATTTAAAGGGGCTACCTATGACGTTGCCGGTAAAACCGGTTCAGCGCAAGTAACCAGTATTGGCCAAGATGAAGAATATGATGCTGAAGCACTGGCTGAAAACCAACGCGATAATGCCATGTTTGTTGCCTTTGCACCCTATGAAGCACCAGAAATCGTGGTCGCTGTCGCCATTGAGAATGTTGCTAAGGGCGGCGGTGCAACTAACGCCGCGCCTGTCGCTAGACAAATGTTGGATCAGTATTTTGGTGACCGCGTTATTGTCAGCAAAAAAAAGCATCCGTTACACGATAATACCTATAATGCTGACTTAATTGAAAATAGGACACCCTAGTGCGCTCAACCGGACAAGATCAACAACGACGCCCTAATTTTTGGCAACGACTTCATATAGATGCTCCGCTTCTTGCTGGCATCATTACGCTAATGCTCGTTGGGTTATTTGTCGTTTACAGTGCCGGCGGGCAAAGCGTCGATATGGCGATAAAACAAGCACGTAATATGGGGATCGCATTATTAGTGATGTTTGTTGTTGCACAAATTCCTCCTTTAGTTTACCGAAAATGGGCGGTACCCGTTTTTTGTATTGGAATACTTTTATTGATATCTGTACTAATTTTTGGTCATGTTGGTAAAGGTGCACGCCGCTGGCTAAATCTTGGTGTTTTTATGTTTCAACCCTCGGAAGTTATGAAGTTAATCGTTCCAATTATGATTGCTTGGTATGTTAGTCAACAAGACCTTCCAGTAAAAGTCAGTAATGTTATTGCAGCGTTTATACTGGTACTGATCCCGACATTATTAATCGCAAGACAACCCGATTTAGGCACCTCTTTGCTTATTGCAAGCTCAGGTATCTTTGTGATTTTTCTTGCTGGTGCTAGCTGGAAACTCATTGGCACCTGCACTGTACTCGCGTCAGCATTTACCCCCATACTATGGCTGTTTTTAATGAAGCCCTACCAAAAACAGCGCGTATTAACGTTTTTAAACCCTGAACAAGACCCGTTGGGTGCAGGTTATCACATCATTCAGTCTAAAATTGCTATCGGCTCAGGAGGCATTGACGGCAAAGGCTGGCTACAAGGCACCCAATCGCAATTAGAATTTTTACCCGAACGTCACACAGACTTTATATTCGCGGTTTTTAGCGAAGAGTTTGGCTTGTTTGGGGTGACCTTATTATTTGCCGTTTACTTAGCGGTTGTGATGCGTGGTCTTTGGATAGCAGTCAATGCTCAACAAGCATTTACTAAATTATTGGCGGGCAGCTTAACGTTAACCTTCTTTGTCTATGTCTTTGTCAATATTGGTATGGTTTCAGGGCTCCTTCCCGTTGTTGGGGTCCCTTTACCACTAGTCAGTTATGGTGGAACTTCTATGGTGACACTGATGGCAGGCTTTGGTATCTTGATGGCTATTAGCACACATCGGCGATTTATCGCTTAATTTTATCCGATAGGCCAAGCTATTGTGAATTACAAAACTATTAGCTACATCTTCATTATTCTATTTACGCTATTGCTGACATCTTGTAGTCAACAATATGGCCGTTACCAACAGAAACATGATAGCCACCCTACTCGTCTACCAACCGCAAATGAATTACGAGATGCCGTACCCAAATTAGAACCTCAAAGCCCCGGCGGCAACAGAGACTATACCGTTAGAGGGCAACGCTATAAGGTTATGGATAGTGCAGAAAGTTTTGTCGAACATGGCACAGCTTCGTGGTATGGGGAAAAGTTTCATGGTCATTTAACCTCAAATGGCGAAATCTACAATATGTATGGCATGAGTGCCGCACATAAGCACTTACCTCTTCCAACCTACGTTAAAGTGACCAATTTAGAAAATCAAAAATCAGTCATTGTAAGAGTTAATGATAGAGGCCCCTTTCATGCAGGGCGGGTTATCGACCTTTCATACAGCGCAGCATATAAGCTAGATATGCTAAAAACTGGAACTGCTGACGTTAAAGTCGAAGCAATTATTCCAACAAATCATCGTTTAGCAAATTCAACAATAAAACCAAAGCCCCAAGTAGACAGCTCAAGTGAACCGCTTAACGGTTTATATATTCAAGTATTTGCAACTAAAGATAAAAATATTGCCGAACGTAAAGCTTCAACATTATCTCTGTTATACAAACAACCCTCGCTTACCAGTGCAAACAATGGTATTTACCGCGTCAAACTGGGGCCGATAACGGATGAAACTCAACGCACAAAATTACTCGAAAGTATTCAAAGAAATGGCTATCCAACGGCTTTTAAACTTGATATTTAACAACGCTTTTACATTTAATAATCTGCTGTAACAATTTGGGTGTTTTGACCATGGTATTCCAAGTTAAAGCTGGTATACTTTCGCCATTATCATTCGAACCTATTAATTTTTTAATCATTTTTACAGGACTATTATGCCTTCAAAATTGGCCAATAAATTAACAAAATCTCCAAAAATACTCGTTTCTCTCCTTGGTAGTTTAGCCATCACCTTTTGCTCATTTTCTTATGCTAATACCATAATTCCTTCACCTCCTCAGGTTAATGCTAAAGGTCATATTCTAATTGATTACACTACCGGTAAAGTTATCGCCGAGGGTAATGCCGATACCTTGCTTGCACCGGCAAGCTTAACCAAAATGATGACCAGTTACATTATCGGTAAGGAGTTATTAGCAGGCAATATCACTAATGAAGATCAAGTAAAGATCAGCGAAAAAGCCTGGGCAACGGGTAACCCTGTATTAAAAGGCTCATCGTTAATGTTTCTAGAAGTTGGCAAAGAGGTTTCAGTTGCTGATCTTAATAAAGGTATCATCATCGCATCAGGAAACGATGCTTGTATTGCCATGGCTGAGCATATCGCCGGCAGCGAAAGTGCTTTCACTGATTTAATGAATGCCCATGCTGAACAGCTAGGAATGAGTAGCAGCTACTTTGAAAACAGTCATGGTCTAGACAGCACCGAGCATAAAACTACTCCACGAGACATGGCAACTTTGGCCAGTGCGTTGATACGTGACGTGCCAGAAGAGTTTGCTATCTATAAAGAAAAGTCTTTTACCTTCAACAATATCAAGCAGTACAACCGTAATGGATTACTGTGGGATAAAAGCATGAATGTTGACGGTTTAAAAACAGGACATACCTCTGAAGCTGGATACAGTTTAGTGACTTCTGCAACTAAAGGGGATATGCGCTTAATTAGTGTTGTCATGGGTACTGAAAGTGAACGTGCACGTAAAGTAGAAAGTAAAAAACTACTTAATTATGGTTTTCGCTTCTTTGAAACCTATACCCCTTATCAAGCCGGTGAAAAATTTGTTTCTAACCGTGTTTGGATGGGGGATGTCAAGCAAGTCGATTTGGGTATTTTAGAAAGTACGCCTATTACAATTCCACGCGGCAATCGCAAAAACCTTGAAGCAAACTTTGAGTTAACTCGCCAACTTAAAGCGCCGTTAGCAAAAGGTGAAGTTGTTGGCACAGTATTTTTGCAATTAGACGGTGAAGATATTGCACAGTATCCATTAGTCACTCTTCAAGAAGTGAAAGAAGGCGGTTTGTTTAGCCGCTTAGTCGATTACGTTAAATTACAGTTTGCCGATTAACTTTTCCCTCTTGCTGATAAAAAAAGCTCAGATTTTCTGAGCTTTTTTTATTGTTCTCAGTAACTGCTTGAAAATGCGAAAAACATCACCATTTAGCTAACACAAGATTAGTGTTAAAATACAGCCCAATAAACGTTAGCTGTCGTAGTGGTATTGAAATGAAAACAAAATTTGATGAACTCCTAGAGTTTCCAACAGTATTAAATTTTAAAGTGATGGGCATTGCCTGTGACGAATTGCCTGATCTCGTGGTTAGCGAACTACAAAAACACACCCCTGGTGACTACGCCCCCAAAGTAAAACCAAGCTCAAAGGGGAATTACCATTCGGTATCGGTAGCGGTAACCGTAACCAGCAAAGATCATATTGAAACGATATATAAAACCTTAACCGCGATTGAGCAAGTCAGGTACGTTTTATAATCTTTCTAATATAAAATTTTATTTAGTTCGGATATAATACACTAAATAAAATAATTGAGGTTTTTCTTTGAAAAATTCGTTAATTATTCGCCAGCTAGCCAATATGGAATACACAAAGGTATGGCATGCAATGCAATCGTTTACCGATTCTCGTGGTGACGATACCTTAGATGAATTATGGTTAGTTGAGCATCCACCGGTGTTTACGCAAGGACAAGCTGGCAAGGAAGAGCATTTGTTGATGCCTGGAGATATTCCAGTGGTTAAAGTAGATCGTGGCGGTCAAGTGACCTATCACGGCCCTGGACAACAAGTGATTTACTTTATGATCAACCTTCGTCGCCGGAAGATGGGTGTTAGGGAATTAGTGACCTTAATTGAAAACGCCATAATTAACTGTTTGGCAGAGTTTAACATTGTCGCTAATGCCAGACCTGATGCCCCTGGCGTTTATGTTGATGGTAAGAAAGTAGCCTCACTTGGCTTGAGAGTTCGTAAAAGCTGTTCATTTCACGGATTAGCACTTAACGTAAATATGGATCTCGCACCATTTTTACGAATAAACCCTTGTGGTTATGCTGGCCTAGAAATGGTACAAACTAGTGATTTGGGCGGCCCCACAGATGTTGAAACTGCAGGCAAATATTTAATCAAACATTTAGTAGCGTTATTCAATGTTGAAAACGTTACACAAAAAATAGGGTTGGAAGAACAGAATGACCACTAAAACTTCTCGTATTGAACCAGGTACTAAACTGCGTGATGCAGAAAAAATGGCGCACATTCCTATTAAAGTTGTACCTTCTGAGCGGGAAACTATGCTTCGTAAGCCCGAATGGTTACGTATAAAACTGCCTAGAAGCTCTGAACGTATTGATCACATCAAAGCGTCATTAAGAAAGCATAACCTTCATTCAGTTTGTGAAGAAGCCTCTTGCCCAAATTTATCAGAATGCTTTAATCATGGTACCGCTACCTTTATGATCTTAGGCGACATCTGTACACGCCGTTGTCCATTTTGTGACGTTGGTCATGGGCGTCCGCTTGCACCAGATAGCGAAGAGCCTAAGAAACTTGCGTTAACCCTAAAAGATATGGCCCTGAAATATGTTGTCATCACATCTGTAGATCGTGACGACTTGCGTGACGGTGGTGCGCAACAATTTGCCGAATGTATTAAAGAGATAGAGCACCATTCTCCGAATACAAAAATTGAAATTTTAGTACCTGATTTTAGAGGTCGCATGGACAAAGCATTGGAGATCCTTAATGCCCATCCACCTCATGTTTTCAATCATAATTTAGAAACGGCTCCTCGACTTTACACCAAAGCACGACCGGGTGCTAACTACCAATGGTCGCTAGATTTATTGAAAAAATTTGGTGAAGCTAATCCGAGCGTTCCAACAAAATCAGGCTTAATGGTTGGCCTTGGCGAAACCAACGAAGAGATCTTAGACGTCATGCGCGATCTACGTGCTCATGGTGTCACGATGTTAACCATAGGTCAGTATCTTCAGCCAAGTAAGCATCATTTGCCTGTAGAGCGATACGTTCACCCTGATGAGTTTGACATGTTTCAGCAAGAAGCAATGAAGATGGGCTTTGTTCACGCCGCATGTGGACCGTTAGTTCGTTCAAGCTATCATGCAGATAAACAAGCTGCTGGTGAAGAAGTAAAATAATTACGCTATAAACAACATAAGCTTGGCGTCAACAGCCAAGCTTATACTTGTATACCACAGCTACTTTATCAAAGGCACGACACCATGATTTGGCAAAGACCTAAACGCTTCTGCACAAGAATAAATCCGTTCAACAGATATCACTTTGAGTAATTTATCTAACTCAGTTTTTAATTGGTTTCCCTTCGCTGTTTTTGGCACCGCTAAACTTATTGGTATGTCGGCAATGGTGTGATAATAAGCGCCAAGTATTGGGTAGTTTTGCAACAAATACATCATAGAGATCCGCTCAAAAAACATCACATCTATGCGCCGATTAATAAACATATCTGTTAGCTGATAAGGAGTTGCCACTTCAATAAAATAAGATGCAGGTAAATCTAACTGTTGAGCTAAAAAATCGGCATTCCCAAGCGTGGTGCCAATGCGCTTTGGTGCTATATTTTTTATTTGGGTAAAGCTTTGATTAAAAAACACAAGATCACCGGTAGTTTGATAATGCCAATCAAGCTCTTGCGCGTATTGATAAAAAGATGCCGACTCTCTGTCTTTGGGGGTTAATCCACCTAAGTCTAATTGCCTATTTTCAAGCTGTTGTTTTATTCTCGCGTAAGTCATGATTTCGATATCAAAGCGATAGTCAGAGATCTTTTCTAATGCGCGCAGCATATCAACAGTCAAACCTGACCTATCTTGGTTAACATAGGGCGGCATGAGTTCAAGTCCGACTTTAATTACTTCTGCAACGGCACTAAATGATAGTATGAGAAGAAGAGAGATGATGGATAGTTTACAGCTAAAAATAATAGATGACCTCTTAACAACGACGAATTCAAACACTGAAAATTCTACAAAAGAGTGTATTGCATATTTTCTTTATCGACCGCTATTAAAGATTATTTAGTTTTAAACATCAATAATGTTAATCCTACGCCAAATAGCGCAAGAACTGCTGCAACGTTATAACTCAAGGTTGCCCCTACACCATCTTGCCACAAAATCCCGGCAAGATAAGCTCCCAAAGCACCGCCAACACCATAAACACCGCCAATATAAATTGCCTGCCCTCTGTTTTGTTGATTAGCGTGGAAATGACTCTGAAGAAATTGAATTGAGGCACTATGGTATAAGCCGAAGCTCGCTGCATGAAAAACTTGCGCGATAAATAACAACATCGCGCTATCAGCATAATGCCCGGTCAGGTACCAGCGAATGGCAGTTATAAATAAGCTAAAGCTTATTAGCCAAATCGCGCCAAAATACCGATACAAAGAGCCAGCGACGATAAAAATAAAGATTTCAGCGACAACCCCTAAAGAAATATAGAACCCTGCGGCGTAGCCAGGGTAATTTAAATCACGTAAATACAAGGCAAAAAAGTTATAAAATGGCCCGAAACTCACTTGCAGCAAAATACCAGCAATAAAAAATAATACAAATCCCCTATCAAGGCATTTTTTCTTTATGCCATGTTCGCTTTGAACACCTGACTTCACTGTGTAGGGTTGTTTCAATTGCAGTGTTGATAGAAACAGCATCAGTAATATGATTAAACCGATAATCTGAAAAACCTCACTACTGAAGGCGGCAAGTAATTCACCACTAAGTGAAGCAATGATGATAAAGCCAATACTCCCCCATAACCTAACTCGCGCGTAGATTTTAGCACTGCGACGAACCGTCCTCATTGCTAAGACTTCAAGTTGTGGCAAGACAGCATTCCAAAACAAACTAAAAAGCGCCAGCACAAAGCTTAATGGCCAAAAATCATTGACAAAAAACAGGGCAATAAAGCTCAAACAGGCAGCAAGTGCTCCCCATCGAATAATGGAGACTTGTTTCCCTGAATGATCTGCTATGTAGGCCCATAGTGACGGACCAACAATTTTTGTTGCTGTGACAATGGCGAGAATTTCTCCAATTTCATAGGAACGAAATCCTCGGCCATCAAGAAATACTGGTAGAAAAGGCACCACTAAACCAAGTATGGCAAAATACCAAAAATAACTTGACGATAATCTAAAAAATAGTGGTGAAGGCAATACGCTAGCGCACGTTGTTATCGACTAATGTCGGGAGTTTCACAAATAACATCAGCATTTTGCGCCCGATGCCGTAAATAATGATCCATCAAGGTAATCGCCAACATTGCTTCAGCAATAGGTACTGCACGTATGCCGACACATGGGTCATGACGTCCTTTGGTAATAATATCTGTCGGTTGGCCATTAATATCGACCGTTTTACCACTCACGCCAATACTGGATGTTGGTTTTAATGCTGCATAAGCGACAATATCTTGACCAGATGAAATACCACCTAAGACTCCACCGGCATGATTACTAGCAAAACCGTTTGGTGTTAATTCATCTCGGTGTTCAGAGCCTTTTTGATTGACCACGTTAAAACCATCGCCAATTTCTACACCTTTAACAGCATTAATACCCATCAATGCGTGAGCAATGTCAGCATCTAAGCGGTCGAATACCGGTTCTCCTAGACCTACAGGCACATTGCTGGCCTGAACCATAATCTTAGCGCCAATCGAATCTTTATCTTTAATAATACTGCGCAACAATTGATCTAACGACTCAAGCTTAGAGCTATCAGGAAAGAAAAATGCATTTTCTTCTACTTCCATCCAATCAATACGCTCGGCAATCACTTCACCAATTTGGGTAACACAACCTTTGATGTTGATATTAAATTTTTGTTTAAGGAATTTTTTCGCAATCGCGCCAGCAGCTACACGCATCGCTGTTTCGCGAGCAGATGAACGTCCACCACCTCGATAATCACGAATACCGTATTTATGCCAGTAAGTATAATCAGCATGTCCAGGACGAAACGATTGGGCAATATTACCATAATCTTTAGAACGTTGGTCGGTGTTCTCTATCATCAAGCCAATTGGCGTGCCTGTGGTTTTTCCTTCAAATACACCAGACATTATCTTCACTTGGTCGGCTTCTCGACGAGCGGTAGTATAACGAGATGTTCCTGGTCGTCTACGATCTAAGTCAACTTGTAAATCGGCTTCTGAGATTTCAATTCCTGGGGGACAACCATCAATAATAGCGCCTAACCCTAATCCATGACTTTCGCCATAGGTTGTTACTGTAAATAACTTTCCAAATGTATTACCAGACATTGCAACTACTTCACTCGTTGTTTAAATAAGGATTGATATTGAGTCAATTGCGCTTTGGTCATCGCAAACACACCGTGCCCACCGCGCTCAAATGTCAACCAGTTAAAGTTCACCTCAGGATATGCTGCTTCTAAATGAATCATCGAATTACCAACTTCACAAATCAATAAGCCTTGATCTGTTAAATGATCGGCCGCCTGCGCCAATATTTTCCTAACAATATCGAGACCGTCATCGCCACAACCTAAGCCCATCGCTGGCTCATGCTGAAACTCCGTCGGCAAGCTAGCGACATCTTCACTATCCACATAGGGAGGATTGGATACAATTAAATCATATTTTTGCTGCGCAATCCCAGAAAAAACATCAGATTGAATCGGAATAACTTGTTCTAATAAACCATGGTTCTCAATATTAATTTGAGCAACATTTAATGCATCAATCGAGAGGTCTACTGCATCGACTTCCGCCTCAGGGAAATAATGAGCACAAGCGATGGCAATACAACCACTGCCCGTGCATAAATCTAATATTCGATTAACCGATTGCTCTTGATTAATTAGGCTACTGAATCGCTGCTCAATTAATTCTCCTATCGGAGAGCGAGGCACTAATACGCGCTCATCGACGTAAAATGGTAAACCAGCAAAGTAAGCTTGATTAATTAGATAGGCAGCAGGAATCGCTTCATTGATCCGTCTTTCAATTAAATCGAGCACGCCCTCTTTCTCTTCAGAGATTAAACGACACGAAAACACATGCTCACTAATTTCACTGGGTAAGCTCAACGAAAAACTCACTAAAGTAATCGCTTCATCCCAAGCATTATCATGCCCGTGTCCAAAAAATAAGTCAGCTTGATTGAACTGTGTAGTAGCAAAGCGAATAAAGTCACCGACAGTAACTAACTGCGATGCAATTGCTTGACGATCAAATAAAGACACTTTTACTCCTGATTTATTACATAAACAACATTTCACTTGTTATTGTGCAAAGTTATTCATAGACTTCGACTATGAAATTTAAAGACGCGTTAACGCCACAAGAAAAACTGCTATTTAAAGAGGCCATAGGTAAGGTTAAGCCTTTGGTGCAGGACACCATACACCCGTCGAAAAGAACCATCAAGAAGAAATCAGCGCAAAGTCAACAAAATCAAACAAAACAACGTGCCACCTTTCACTTTTCAGATGAATTTGAACCTTATTTATCTACCAATGGCCCAGTAAAGTATGTGCGTGAAGGTGCGGACAGTTATGCCGCCAAAAATCTTCGTCGTGGTGTCTATCAGCCGGATCTGATATTAGATCTTCATGGCTTGGCGCAACATCAAGCGAAACAAGAAATCGCAGCGCTGTTATATGCTTGCCAAAAAGAACATGCACAATGTGTCTGCATCGTTCACGGCCTAGGTGGCAAGGTACTTAAAAACAAAGTACCCCATTGGCTAGTTCAACACCCCGATGTCCTTGCCTTTCACCAAGCCCCATTAGAATGGGGAGGTGACGGCGCATTACTTGTTTTGATAGATTTGCACGACAAGTTTTAACATGGTTATAACTCGTTCGGAGAAACCATGCTAATCAAATTCCCCCGCATGTTATCAACATCATAGTCAATTTGAGCGATGGAGGCAGTTTGAAAAATAGCGGCATTGCCTTCTGCGGTTAATTCAGCAACTAAGTAACTCACTAAGGGCATATGAGATACAATTAACAAGGTATTCATTGAATGGTTTGCCAAAGCACCATCGATAAAGTCATGAACCTGCTTGGCGTTGCCTGAAGGTGTTATTATTGGCAAGGTATCTGTCGTTTCTACATCGGTTAGCTGACGCTTAACATACTGAGCCGTTTGCTGAGCACGTAAGTAAGGGCTCACCCAAACTGTATCTATTTTGCTATCTAAACGGCTTAACCATCTTGCCATTTTTTCAGTTTCTTCGATTCCATAAGGTGTCAAAGGGCGCTGAGAGTCAGTTTCACCGGAAGGAGATGCCTGGCCATGACGCATGATAAAAATCTGCATATTCGGCTCGTTTTACCAATTTTTAGTCGGGTTTGCTTAATTGCGGCTATAGTAAAGGATATTAATAAATTGTTATAGCATCAGTTAAGAATAAATTAGACTCTTATTATTCCTTGAGGTAATTTAAAAGGAATAATAATAAGACAAAAACATACTCACTAGAGTATTTTGCGCAAAACAGAATTGGAGTTTCATTTGAAACAAAGTCCCAATGACCATAAACAGTATCGGCCGATAACACTCCCCAATGGATTGAATGTATTATTGGTACATAACGCTGACAGCGCAAAGTCTGCGGGCGCCCTGTGTGTAAATGTTGGTCACTTTGACGATCCACTTCATCGTCAAGGAATGGCCCACTTTTTAGAACACATGTTGTTTTTAGGAACACAAAAATACCCTGATAGTGGCGAGTATCAACAGTTTATCAGCCAACATGGCGGCACTAACAATGCCTGGACGGCCACAGAGCATACCTGTTATTTTTTTGATATACATTATCAACAGTTCGAGCAAGCACTTGACCGTTTTAGTCAATTTTTTATCTCGCCTTTACTCTCTAAAGAGTTTGTCGAAAAAGAACGACAGAATATAGATGCGGAATTCCAACTAAAATATAAAGATGATATCCGTCGGCTTTATGATGTGCATAAAGCGACGGTAAATCCTAAACATCCATTTGCAAAATTTTCAGTTGGCAATCACCAAACACTAGCTGACAATCAAAATCAGCCGTTATATCAAGAAATGATGACCTTTTTCGATCAACACTATCATGCCAAAGCAATGACCTTGGTGTTAGAAGGGCAACAATCACTTGACGAGCTTGAGCATTTAGCAACAGAGAAGTTTTCAGCGATAAAAAGCGGTAAAGTTAAGCAAAATAGTATTAAAGAACCTCTTTATCTTGACGAACACTTACAAAAGCTCATTCATGTAAAACCCGTTAAGGACGACAGGCAACTTATCATTAGTTTTGCGTTGCCCAACATTAATCATCTGTACCAGACGAAACCTGAGGCGACACTAGTTTACTTGCTTGGTCATGAGGGCGAAGGCAGTATTCTCTCGAAGCTTAAACAAGAAAACCTCGCGCTTGGGTTAAGTGCCGGTGGTGGAGTAATGGGTGCTAACTTCAAAGACTTCAACATCAGTATTCACTTAACCGAATATGGCGAAAAACAAATTAATCGCATTGTCGCGATTGTGTTTCACTATTTAGGTTTAATTGACCCGAAAACGATAGCGGAGTTTTATTATCAAGAGAAGAAGGCGATCGCAGAGTTATCATTTAATTATCAAGAAAAGCTACGTCCTCTCGACTCGGTTTGTCAGTTAGCAATAAACATGCATTACTACCCCATTGATGATGTTCTCTATGGTGAATATAAAATGGCAGAGTTTGATCGCGAAAACCTCTGTTATTTGTATCAGTTTTTTACCCCAACGAATATGCGATTAATCATGGTCAGCCAGCAAGGCAACTTTGATCAAACCAGTAATTGGTATCAAGTCCCCTATTCAATATCAGATATCAGTAAAAGCATTGAAACTTTGCCGCTTTCAGCAGAGGACGTAGCTACGCTAAAGTTACCCGAGAAAAACCTCTATATTGTTGATAATCCAGCGATAGTAACGCCAGACAATAGTCCAATGGACTTACCAACAAAAATTACTCAATCAGACGGCTATGCGCTGTGGTTTTTACAAGACAACCATTATAACGTGCCTAAAGGCTACATATATATTGGTATCGATTGCCCTGTCGTTGTGAGTTCAGAAAAGCATATCGCGATGACTCGTTTGTTCGTCGATACCTGCACTGCGTACCTATGCGAAAAGCTCTACGATGCGGAATTAGCAGGAATACACTATCATTTATATGCTCATCAAGCGGGGTTGACTCTGCAAATTTCAGGGTTAAGCGAAAAGCAACCGTTACTTTTAACACAACTTTTAGCTGAGCTGTCCTCTTTTACCTGTGCTGAAGACAAATTTGAACTGTTTAAGAATCAATTACTCACCTACTGGAGAAATACCGAAACCAATAAGTCAATTTCCCAATTATTCTCGTCGCTAAGTACCTTAATGCAACCGGCGAGCCCGAGTAACCAAAGCTTATGTGCAGCCTTAGCATCGACAACCTATGAAGACTTTAAAGCATTTTATCCCAAGTTGTTTGACCTTGTTGCCATAGAGGGGCTAATACACGGCAACTGGCATCGTCAACACGCCCAACAAATAAGTGACACGATAACGACACATTTTAAACACGCATTAGCACATGAAAATAACGTAGCAATAGAAACTTTAGATATTCAGGGCCAAGGCCCAATCAAACTACCTTTGTTATTAGAACAGCATGATCATGCTTGTGTACTTTATATACCAATGGCTAACCGACACTTATCTGTCACCGCTAAAACCATGTTAGCAAGCCAAATATTAGCGCCAGCATTTTTCCATCAAATGCGCACTGAAAATCAATATGGCTACTTAGTTGGTGTCAATTTCGTGCCGATAAATCGCTTCGCAGGACTCGCTTTTTATATTCAATCACCACATGTCAACGCAGATAATTTGTACCTTGCTATCGAAGATTTTGTTAATCATAGTCACCACTTTATTGAAGAGATTAGCGATCAGCAATGGCAACAATTGGTGCTTGGCTTAACCAGCCAACTTGAAGAGAAATACACCAGTCTGAGAGTTAAAAGCCAACGATTTTGGGCGGCAATTTGCAATGATGATGACACCTTTTCACAAAAAGCCAAATTAATTCGTGAGATTTCAGCGGTAACTAAAGATGACATGCAACACTTTATTGAACAAAACGTCAGTTTATTAACCAATAAAGACCATATTAGTTTGCTGTCTTATCAATCTCAAAATGAGTTTGATTTTACAGAAACTGATGAATTATTAGAAAAAATTCAAAATAAATGCTCAACTAAACGTTAATACCGCCGATAACAGTTTGACTTAACGTCAGTCATGATTTGTAATGTAACTAAAAAATAACAAAATATTTTACTTGGTGTATTGTGGTTTGAAAACCGACAATGTATTCGTTTTCCCTAAAGGTCATATTTGTGCATAGATTGTTAATTTGGCAAAGACATTCAAAAGCTTCGTTAATTGCTATGCAACTGCTACTCTTTTTTCTGGTTCTCTTATCAATTTTCCAAGCTAAAGCAGCTGAAAAAATAGCCATTCCGTTTACCAATACCGAGGTAAGATTTCAAAGCCTAGATACGTTTGACGGATTATCCCAAAGCTATGCCATTGATCTTGCCCAAGATGAAAGGGGTTTTATTTGGATAGCAACCACCGATGGCCTCGATAGGTATGACGGTCAAGAATTTGTCCATTATCGAAGCGACGCCTTTAACCCCAATGCGATTGCGCATAACTTTATCCGCAACTTATTTATCGATAATCAAGGGACTTTATGGGTTGGAACCAGCGGTGGTCTAAGCCGTTATAACCCAATACTAGACAATTTTGATAATTTCAAACGTAACACTACAACACACCCTAGCGGATTAACTGATGATGTCATTTGGAGCGTCTACCAAGATAATGCGGGAAAAATTTGGGTGGCTACTGAAGAAGGTTTGCACAAATATGATGAAGCAAACCAGCGTTTTACTCGCATTAAAATCAGAAACTTTAACAATCAACTTAAAGAAATAAAAACAATTTTCCAAGACAGTAACAATAACTATTGGCTTGGTACTTATGAAAACGGCATTTTTATCGTGAATGCTGATTTTTCCAGTGCGGTTTCATTGCAACAAGATAATAAAATGCAACTTAATATCCGCAGCAAAGGCTTGCATCAACTAAAAGAAATCAATGGAAACTATTGGCTAGCAACTAACGATGGTGTCTTTGTTATCAATAAAAATTATCAGCAAGTTGAACACTACAGCTTCGCTGATAAAAACGCCAATCCAGTAAAAGTAAAAGGCATTGACTATATTACAGAAACACATGTTTGGTTAGCAACCAGTGACGGCATTAAAATAATCGATACCTTAAGTGGTGATATAAGCCATTATCGAGCCGATGACAACATTTCCACCAGTATTTCACACAATGACATTTTTACGGTGAAAAGAGTCGACTATAACAAACTTTGGATTGGCTCTCGACAAGGGATTAACATTTATGATCCAAAAGCGAATTTAATTAAAAGTAGTAGCCAAATTAGCACTGAACTAAATGGTGCTGTCACTTCTATCGTTGAGCTTAACAATTCAATTTGGTTTGTCCACAACAATGAACTGTATCAATACAGCCCTGATAGTATTAATAAAATAAACTTGGATAACAGTATCATTGTTAATCAATTAATTACCGCTAATGATAATCTTTACTTACTATCCGACGAGCTATTCCTGTACAGAGTGAATGACGATCTATCACTGACCCAACTAAACAATTGGTCAAATACTCTGCAGGATGAAGATTGGAGAAAGCCTATAGCTTTAGGCTACAACATTTGGTTTATCAACAAAGAAGGCAAAATAGCGTTCTATCAGACGCAAAACGATAACATTGTTATAGACAGTACACTAAAAAGCAAAGCCTTTAGAACATTTGACATTGTAGGAAATGTCATGTGGTTGGTTTCTGTCAATGGTGAAATTATTCGATATGATTTACAAACCCAGAAACAAAACACACTGACTATTGCACCTTTTAATAACTTTGAATTGCAAGAAACAACCTCAATTAAGAACTCAGCTGATTGGCTATTATTAGGCTCTGAAAGTCAAGGGGCTTTATTGCTCAATACAAAAACTAACGCTATTCAAGTATTTAATGAGCGAAATAGTTTAACCAATAATACTATTGCTGATATTCAAACAGACAATCAAGGAAATTATTGGTTCACCACCAATAAAAGCATTACTACACTTGAGCCAACTACATTAAAAATTAGAACATTTGAAAGTGTATTTAATATCCGCAACAATTCATTTTTAAATCGAAGCTCATTGTTGTCATCGGACGGTAACCTTTATTTTGGTAGTGTTAAAGGCTTTAGGTTTTTTAATCTTGTTGACTTAAAAGCAGCCGAACAAAACTTTAAGGCACCATTACTAACGCGGTTACTAATAGCCAACAAGCCGGTTGAAATTAACCCCCAAGCTAAGGGGGGGCAAAACGCTAATAAGCTTTATCTACCTTCAAGCTTACCTTATGTTGACAATTTAAAACTAAAATATATTCACTCTCCTATCACGCTTGAGTTTAGTACACCAAATGCGGAAATTCCCTCGAGTATAGGTTATAGCTATAGACTTAACGGCTTAGAAGAAAAATGGATTGAAACTAGCAGTCGTAAAGCCTACGCAACATATACCAATTTAAGTGCCGGCCACTATACCTTTGAATTAAGAGCCTTCGATCTTTTAAATCCAGAAAACTATAAAGCAGTGTCACTGCCAATAACCATCGAGCCGCCATGGTGGCTTTCAAATAGTGCGATATTGATTTATAGCCTCACCACCCTACTAATGATCGCCTATTTTCTTCAACAGTTAAGACATAAGCGCTTATATCATTTGCAAATAAAGTTGAGTGAAGAACGTTTAAAACTATCACTATGGGGTAGTGGCGATGAAATGTGGGATTGGAATATTAAAAGCGGCAAGATTTATCGTTCCAATATCTGGGGCATTTTGGAGTTTCCACAGGATGGAAAACGTAATGTGGGGGATGATAAAACCAATATCCATGAAAACGATATGGAACGTATTCGACAAGCATTAGATGATCATTTTGATGAAAAAACGGAACACTTTGAAGCAACCTATCGTGTTCGTAATAAAGATAACAAATGGGTCTGGGTGTTAGATCGAGGCAAAGTCGTAGAGCGTGATGATGATGGCAAGCCAACACGTATGACAGGAACGTTAAAAGATATTAGTCAAATAAAGAAAGCTGATGAACGCTTAAAGCTTTTTGCAAAATGTATTGAAAATATCTCCGATGCGGTGGTGATCTACGACAGACAATTTACCATTGTCGATATCAATAAGTCATACCAGCGAATTACCGGTCGAGGTAAACGTCAAATGATTGGCTCCACTTTAAAGTTCAGCCAATACCCTGAAGCGTTTACCTTAAGCGTTAAAAAGCATTTGTTGCAAAAAGGTGGTTGGCACGGCGAGATAGAAAGTAAACGTGAAAACGGCGAACGTTATTTAACCGACCTAAATATCGATATCATACGAGATGAAAGCGGCAATATTTCGCATTTTGTTGGTGTATTTTCAGATATCACTAAACGAAAAGAAACCGAAGCCGAATTAAGAAAACTGGCTAACTCAGATACATTAACAGGCTTACCAAATCGCTCCTACTTTCAGGCTAATCAGCTTAGACTGGTCAAGTCAAAAATACCTCATGCTCTTTTGGTCTTTGACTTGGATAACTTTAAGAAAGTTAACGATTCCATGGGCCATGAAATGGGCGATCTTTTATTATGTAAAGTCGCGCAGCGAATAAGACATGTTGGCCGAAGTCATGACACTGTATACCGTCTTGGGGGTGATGAATTTAGCATCATAGTTGAAAATACAAACGATATTCACACGATAACAACGATCGCAAAACAGATACTTAAAACCATTGCTGAACCATTAAAGCTTAGAAACCAAGAAGTGGTGTTATATTCCAGTATTGGCATCGTCCTTTATCCCGAAGATGGTGCAAATCCTCATGAGTTGCTTAAAAATGCTGATACCGCGATGTATCATGCAAAGCACGCCGGTGGTAATCGCTATCAATTTTTCAGTGATTCAATGAATAAGAAAGCAGTTAAACGCTTGCAAATTGAAAACCTGATCCGACATGGGTTGAAAGAAGATTATTTTTCGGTGTTTTATCAACCTAAGATTGAAATTGCCACTGGTAAAATTGCCGGTATGGAAGCGTTAGTTCGTTTTGAAACACCGTCAAAAGGCATTATCAGTCCAATAGTGTTTATCCCTGTTTCCGAAGAAACGGGGCAAATTATTGATATCGGCGAAATCGTTTTACGCAAAGCGTGTATTGCCACCAAAAAATGGGTTGATAGTGGACTTTTTGACGGCCGAATCGCCGTTAATTTGTCTGCCGTTCAATTTACCCAGCCCAACTTAGTCGGCATGATTTCAGATATTTTAAAAGAGAGTCAGCTTCCAGCTAAACATTTAGAGCTTGAAATTACCGAAGGGACGGTAATGGATTCACCGCAAACAGCGATTGAAACCATGCTTCAAATTCGTTCCATGGGCATTCATTTATCGCTAGATGATTTTGGTACCGGTTATTCATCTCTTGCGTACTTGAAAAAATTCCCGCTCAATACCTTAAAAATTGACAAAGCCTTTGTTGATGACATTGAAACCTCAGATCAAGGCCGGAATATGGTGGCAACCATAGTCACTATCGCCCATAACCTAGGTTTAAACGTTGTTGCGGAAGGTGTAGAAACCAATAACCAGCTAAGTTTCCTGGCTGGTCTTCGTTGTGAGCAATTGCAAGGGTATTTATACAGTAAACCACTACCGGAGAAAGACTTCCGTAGCTATTTATTGTCACATCAAATAACCGACAAATCTACGTCGTTCACTCACTATTAACCCTTTCAATATTTTGACACTTAAGTAAAAGTTGACTTTAGCCCTTATACTACAAGGGCTAGCTTATTGGCATGAATTTCGCTTTCTTAGAGCTGAATCTAATAAGAAGGAAAAAGGAAATAAACATGTTAACATCAATCATCCTAGCATTAAGTGTATCTACATCAACTGAAGCTGCACCAGTTCAAATTAACCAATCACTAATTTCAGATGTCGTCGCTCGTCGTGTCGTTCGTGTTGAAGATAATGCAGAACGCGCTGCTCGACGTGTCGTTCGCGTTTCAGACATTGCTGAACGCGCTGCCCGCCGTGTCGTTCGTGTTGAAGACAATGCTGAACGTGCTGCTCGTCGTGTCGTTCGCGTTGAAGACAATGCTGAGCGTGCTGCTCGCCGTGTCGTTCGCGTTGAAGACAATGCCGAGCGTGCTGCTCGCCGTGTCGTTCGCGTTGAAGACAATGCTGAGCGTGCTGCTCGCCGTGTGGTTCGCGTTGAAGACAATGCTGAGCGTGCTGCTCGTCGTGTAGTTCGCGTTGAAGAGCAAGCGAATATTAACTTATAAGGAGTGCCTTATGATCAAGTTTATCAAAAAGTTATTCGCAATCGACTATAAAGAAAATGCTATCGCAGCGAAAATAGAGATAAAAGAATTTCCAGCTAAAAGCCTGTGGTAACAGTCAGCCATGATGAAGTTGTGACAAGGATGTCTGCGACTTTACTTACCTTATTATCAGTTACTAAGCCTTCCATATTGTGTAGTCAAAACCAAAAAGCCTGTTGATTTTCATACGCTTTTTCATACAAAACATCGGCCAAATTGCTGGACCAAAAACTAAACCAGCAAACGCCCAACGTCTACGTCCTAAGCCACTTTTTAACGCCTGACAATAAAAGAAAATAGAAAATACTATAGCAATTACGCTAACAACAAGTACTAACATTGAACATCTAACCCTTATATGATGAAAAGCGCGAGGATAATAGCTAATTTAGAGTAAATATTCAACCATTTTAGAGTAAAAAATCTACATTTATTTAGTGGCGATAATTTGCCCGTTCAACCTGCAAAAGTTTGCCTATAATCGGAATCAATAGGCCGAATTGCTTTAATGCTGGAATTCTGAATGAATTAAAAAAGGCCTAATAGATTAGGCCTTTTATCGATTTAGTGACGTACAATCAACTCAAATACCGTCAACGCACTGCGAACTAATGTGAGCAAGTCAGCTTATCAATAGAACGTCTCATTATTCTCAGCCATGTTAACCAGCAGCTCACATGGTTTAAAGCGCGCTCCATATTGCGCTGCCCACTGATTTAGTTGGTTTACCACTTTAGTGACACCTATGTTATCCATGTACCTAAATGGCCCGCCCAAAAACGGCGGGTAGCCAATACCAAATATAGCGCCAATATCACCATCCCGAGCGTTTCGAATAATACTCTCATCTAAACATCGCGCTGCTTCGTTTAACATCATGTAGACACAACGAAGCGCAATATCATCACTTACTGAACCTGTTTTTTTAGTAATACCCAATAAGGTATAGACACGCTCATCGACCGCTTTCTTTTTCGAGTTATTATATAAATAAAACCCTTTTTTCACTTTTTTACCTAGACGTCCATCGGCGATTAATTTATCAAATGCTGGTGGTGGCGCGAAACGTTCACCAAGCTCTGCTTGTAGTATCGGACCAATCTTAGCGCCAATATCTATCCCTACTTCATCTAGCAGTTGCATTGGTCCAACAGGAAATCCAAACTTGACCAATGCTTTATCAAGTTGCTCAACTGGTGTGCCATCAAGCAACACCATTGCCGCTTCATTCATGTAAGGGGCCAAAATACGATTAACGTAAAAGCCTGCTTTATCTTGAACAACGATTGGTGTTTTGCCTTGCTTTTTGGCCAACGCAACCGTTGTTGATATTGTCGTATCAGAGGTTTTTTCATGCGCGATAATTTCAGCAAGTGGCATCTTATCAACGGGTGAAAAATAATGTAAGCCAATGACATTCTCTGGACGTTCTGCTTTAGCCGCTATTTTACCAATAGGTAAGCTTGAGGTATTACTGGCAAAAATAGTCGTTGGTTTACAGTGTGCTTCAATATCAGCGACCATACATTGCTTAAGTGTTAAATCTTCAAATACCGCCTCAATCACCACATCGGCATTATGGAAACCGCTATAGTCAGTCGTACCCGTAATCATCGCCATTTGCTTTTGCATTTCGCTTTTACGAATAAAGCGACGACGAACTTTTTTATTAAGTAAATCAAAAGAGTACTTAAGGGCATGATGAATCCCCTTTTGATTAATATCTTTAAGTCGAACGGGAAGCTTTGCTTTGGTTGCTGTTACAAACGCAATACCACCACCCATTAATCCACCACCAAGTACGCCGACATGCTCTATAGCCGCAGCTTCGACCCCCTCAATTCCTTGCTCTTTCTTCATATCTGTCGTTGCAAAAAATATTTGTCGCAACTGCGCTGATTCTGAACTCATTGCTAATTTACCAAAGTGATCGGCTTCAAGCTGATAGCCTTTGGCAAGCGATTGCTCGGTACCAACTTTAATCGCTTCAATAATTTTTATCGGAGCAGGATAATTGCCTTTCGTTTTTGCCAACACAGTTTTTAATGCTTGACTGAACAGGACTTTGCGTCCTATTGCCGTTCGCTCCAATAACTTGGCAACAAAAGAGAGTTTAACTCGAGGTTTTGTCAATTGCGCAACGGTCACTTTACCTGATAGAGCCAGCTTTTCAGCCACTTCTATTAAAACGCTATTTGGCACAACATCATCAACTAAGCCAGCTTTCAATGCTTGTTTAGCTCTAAGCTGTTTACCGGTTAGCATCATATCCAATGATTTTTGAAGCCCGACTAATAAAGGTAAGCGTTGTGTGCCACCACTACCGGGTAACAGACCTAACTGTACTTCAGGTAGCCCTAGCGATGTTTTAGCACTATCAGAACAAATTCTGGCGTGACATGCCATTGCTAACTCTAAACCACCGCCCAGGCATGGGCCGTTAATGGCAGCAACAACAGGTATTGATAAATTAGCAATTTGATCAAAAATCATCTGCCCCTTTCGAGAGAGAGCAGTTGCTTCTTCAGCACTTTGACAGCCCGCTATCATATTGATATCAGCACCTGCTACAAATGAGTCATTTTTACCGCTGACCAAAATTAAGCCTTTTAATGAATCATCACCGCGAACTTGGCTCAATATTTCGGTAATTTCTTCAGCAAATTCTGCTTTTAAGGTATTCATGGATTCACCTTGGACATCCATTACCAAGTGCGCAAGACCATTCTCTTGTTTAACTAACGTAAATGATGACTGCTCCATTATTCTGTCTCCACTATCATAGCGGCACCAAGACCACCTGCCGCACACGCGGTGGTTAAACCGGTACCTCCGCCACGACGATTTAATTCATTTAACGTTTGAACAATCAAACGAGTTCCCGTGGCCGCAAATGGATGACCGTAAGCCAGTGAGCCCCCCATGACATTAAATTTATCCATATCAATTTCACCAATCGCTTTATCACGGTTTAAATGTTGCTGTGCAAACTTATCACTAGCAAACATTTTCATGTTTGCTAGGGCTTGTGCCGCAAAAGCTTCATGCATTTCTATTAAGTCTAGATCTTTAAGTTCCATACCGGCTCTTGCTAATGCAATGGGTGTCGCAAAGCTTGGACCCATTAACATATCTTCCCAGACATCAATAGCAGCAAATCCATAACTACGAATGTAACCTAATGGCTTGTATCCTAATTCTTTCGCTCGACCTTCTCGCATGATTAACACAGCAGAAGCACCATCGGTCAGTGCCGTACTGTTTGCCGCCGTAACGCTACCATGTTTACGATCAAATACCGGGCGTAACTTTGCGTAACTTGAGAGCTCAGAGTTTTCTCTAAAACAATTATCTTTATCAATGTAACTTTTATAAGGCTCAACATGGGCTGCCATCACTTCGCCATCGAGCTTACCTTCATTCCAGCTTATAGTGGCTAAAGTATGAGAGCGATGGGCTAACTCATCTTGCGCTTGTCGCGTAATGCCATGAGTTTTTGCCATTTGCTCTGCCGTCTGGCCCATTGACAATCCTGTGGAGTATTCAGCAACGGCTGGAGGAACTGGCAATATATCTTTAAAGCTTAACTGTCGGATCAATGAAAACTTTTGACCAAATGTTTTTGCTTTACTCAAATCTAAAAGCGTTCGAGCAAACTTTTTAGAAACCCCTATAGGTGCTACCGATGAAGAATCGGCACCTCCGGCAACACCGATATCGATAACCCCTGCCATAATAGATTCAGCAATGTTAACGGTAGATTGAAAGCTAGTCGCACATGCTCTAGAGACACTATAAGCATCCGTATGGACGTTCATTCCTGTACCAAGAACAATTTCACGAGCGATATTAGGCGCTTCAGGCATTTGTACTACTTGACCGAATACCAATTGCTCGATTAACTTGGGATCAAGCTCACTTCGCTTGATCAGTTCATTAACGACTAACTTTCCCAAATCAACAGCTGGCACACCATGAAAAGCGGTTGCTTGTTTGGCAAAGGGGGTTCTAAGACCTGCTACGATTGCAATACGATCGCCGTTGGCAGTTTGAAGTTTGCTTGTCATTATCATTCCTTCTTTAGAGGTCAGACCTCTTTGAGTTATTGCTCAATTCTAACCACTATTTTTGATTTTTCAACTGTTCTTCAAAGACAAACGCAGTTTCTCCTGTTAGTTATTGCTCGCACATGGTAAAAAGAAAGATAAAATTATTTACAAAATAACACTGGCGCTTGTTTTTTAATTGATAAACCATATATCCCTTAATTATTGATCGAACGTTACAGTAAACTAACAATAAGAACCGTTATTATTATGGCAATTGAACACTTTTCTTCTCTAAAAGAGCATCTATCAGGGCAAATCATTGGGCAAGAAGCTCTGGTTGAAAATTTACTCATTGCGCTTCTTGCCAATGGTCATTTAATTGTAGAAGGTCCTCCAGGTTTAGCAAAAACACGCGCTGTAAATGCCTTAGCGGATGGCATCGAAGCGGATTTTCATCGTATTCAATTTACCCCCGACCTTTTACCTGCTGATTTAACCGGTACTGATATTTATCGTCCAGAAGATGGCAGCTTTGTTTTTCAATCAGGTCCGTTGTTTCGCAACTTAGTGCTAGCGGATGAAATTAACCGTGCCCCGGCGAAAGTACAATCAGCCTTACTTGAAGCCATGGCAGAAGGGCAAGTTACCGTTGGTAGAAACACTTACAAGTTACCAGATCTTTTTCTCGTGATGGCGACACAAAACCCAATAGAACAAGAAGGCACCTACCCTCTTCCTGAAGCACAATTAGACCGCTTCTTAATGCATATTGAAATTGATTACCCTAATGCAGACAGTGAATTGGAAATATTACGTCTCAATAGAGGCGAAGCGATTGGTCAAAGTACGAAGGCCCCTGCTGAGCTCTCTCAAAAAGATATTTTTGCTGCCAGAGACCAAGTGTTAAAAATACATATGGCACCAGCCATTGAGCAATACATCGTTGATTTGATCATGGCAACACGCCAGCCAGAAAAATATGATGACAAACTGAAAGCTTGGTTAGCGTATGGTGCGAGCCCGCGTGCAACGATAGCACTTGACCGATGCGCTAGAGCAAGGGCATGGTTAAACGGAAGAGATTTCGTCGGCCCAGAAGATGTACAAGCCGTTTTTCACAATGTGTTACGTCATCGTATTTTGTTAACGTATCAAGCAGAAGCAGAAGGCATTACCAGTAACCAATTACTTGATCACATTCTAAGTTTAGTTGCCGTTGCATAACCTGTAGATCTATGATTAATTGGTTTAATACATCAAACGTGGCAAACGCGAGCGACGCGAGCTCGCTTCTTAAAAGCCTAAATAGTGATGGTGTCAATTTGACACTAGAAGAGCTATTGCGCTATCAAAGTAAAAGTGGTTTGATTAATCTCACCGCGATCAGAAACCTCCATGGCAGAATGGCAGGGAACTACCTAGCTCGCTCGAAGGGGCGAGGCATGGAGTTTGATGAAGTACGTCATTATCAAGTAGGTGATGATATTCGTGCGATTGATTGGCGTGTGACGGCAAGAACAGGCGAAACCCATACCAAACTTTTTCGAGAAGAAATAGAACGTCCCGTATTAATCGTAACCGAATTAAGCAATAACCTAATGTTTGGTTCAAGTTTATTGTTTAAATCTGTGCAAGCATCTCACTTAGCCGCATTAGTTGCCTGGCATGCAAAAAGTCGAGGAGATCGCGTTGGTGGTATTGTGTTTAACCAACAAGCTCACCTCGAAATAAAGCCTCGCAGCAGACAACAAGGTGTTTTGCATTACCTTAATGCGTTAGTTAAGATTCATCAGGACGCTCAATCGATGATGAAAAAGACCAACGCGCTATCAAGCGACTACTTCGAAGAAAACTGTTTAAGAGCCCGACAAATAGCTCGTCCCGGTAGCATGATGTACTTTATTACCGATGGCCATAGTATTACCTCAGAATCTATTCGTCATTTGGCACGTATTTCAAAACATTGCGAATTAGTAATGTGCCTAATCACTGATCCGCTAGAGCATCAACTGCCTGAAAGTCAGATGAACCTTAATGTGAGTATTACCGATGGTAAAAATCGACAACAACTGACCTTAGGCGATGTTAAAACAGCGAACCTCTACAAAGAAAAAGCGCTGGCATTTAATCAACATATTGAAGAATCATTGGCTAAGGCTGGAGCGCGAATATTGCACTTTAGCGCGGGTGATTCGATCGAAAATCAATTAAAAAATGGAGTCGCACCGTGGATCCGCTAGCTCAACTTAAGGATATTCACTTACCAGACCCTATTCATAACTACCCTATTGCCATTGGCTGGTGGTTATTATTGGTTGTTGTTATCGTATTAATTACCTTAGTTTTGATTAAGTTGCTCAAACGCAGAAAGCGCTTGATGGCAAAACGCATAGCAATGCAGCAGTTAAACCATCATGTTCAAGATAATGATGATATTGTCGTTACCCTAAAATGGGCGGCTAGCCAATATTTTCCTAGAGCTGAAATTGCGAAACTCTATGGTCAACCTTTAGTTGATTATTTGGCTAAACACCTGCCTGAAAAGTATCAAGATAATTTTATCAGTACGGCTAGCAAAGGGTTAACGTTGCGCTATCAGTTAAGCGAAGCAACTATTGACGACCAGCTTCTTGAAGCTGCCAAGTTATGGGTAAGCAGCGCCTTACCTCCATCGGCCAAACCATCCAAAAAAGGAGAAGCATCATGATAAGCTTCGCATTAATTTGGGTGTTATTACTTTTACCATTGCCGTTGATCGTCTACTGGTTACCCGCTAAAAAATACCAAGAACCCGCTGCGCTTAAAATGCCGACTCTAGTGCCTAATATTAAAACAACTTCGGTTGGGTCGGGTCAGAAAAAAGCGCCACTTTGGCTAATGACTATCGTCTGGGTTTTACTGGTGATCTCTGCCAGTCAACCTCAATGGCTAGGCGAGCCAATCAGCATACCGACCGAAGGAAGAGAAATGATGCTTGCTGTTGACCTATCAGGCAGTATGCAAGTGGAAGATATGTCACTAAATGGTAAAACCGTCAACCGCCTACAAATGCTAAAAGTCTTACTTGGCGATTTTATTGAGCGCCGTGTTGGTGATCGCTTAGGATTGATATTATTTGGTGATGATGCCTATATGCAAACACCAATGACCTATGACAGAAATACCGTTCAACAAATGTTAGATGAAACGGTGCTTGGTTTAGTAGGTAAACAAACCGCTATCGGCGACGCTATTGCCCTGGCGGTTAAACGATTTGATGAAAAACCGCAATCAAATCGCGTGTTAGTCTTATTAACTGATGGACAAAATACCGCCGGCAAAATCACACCAGAACAGGCGCTAGAGCTCGCTATCGCCAAAAAAGTGACTATCTATTCTGTCGGTATTGGTGCTGATGTTATGATTCAAAAATCCTTGTTTGGTGCCAGACGCGTCAATCCATCCAGTGAATTAGATGAAGAAACCTTAAGTGAGCTTGCTGAAAAAACTAACGGCCGATATTTTCGTGCTAAGAGCAGTGAGGATATGAGTGAAATTTATCAATTGCTAGACCAATTAGAACCGGTTGATCAAGAAAAACAACAAATGAGACCATTAACGGCATTATTTCATTACCCATTAGCTGCCGCATTATTGCTTGTGTTTAGTTACCTCTTATTAACTCATCTGAAAAACACTGCGCCAGCATTTCAGCGGGAGAATACTCGATGATTAGCGATTTTCATTTTATTCGCCCTTGGTGGTTGCTTGCCATTGTTTTATTAGTGATTGCAATACGAATATTAAAGCGTTATCGAACAAGCCAATCGGGATGGCAAAGACTCTTACCGGCACATCTTGCTAAAGTACTGATCGATGATAACTCAACCAGTAAGCCATTGTCGCTGACGATGCCATTTATCATCGGCCTTATCTCCATTATCGCACTCGCTGGACCTACGTGGAAAAAACTTCCTCAGCCCGTATACCAAGTTGCAAAAGGCTCAATTTTGATCATGGATATGTCCTATTCAATGTATGCGACTGATCTTGTTCCCAATCGTTTAACACGTGCAAGGTTTAAAGCGATTGACTTACTGGAGCAGCTTAATGAAGGCGAAATAGGTTTAATAGCCTATGCTGGAGATGCTTTTATAATTAGCCCACTGACTGAAGACATTAACAACATCAAGTTATTACTTCCATCATTAAGTCCAGATTTAATGCCTGAGTTAGGAAGTAACCCACTAGCCGCTTTGACGCTAGCAGATGACATGTTAAAAAATGCTGGTCATCTTCAAGGGGATATTTTCTGGTTTACTGACGAGATTGAAAACAGTGAACTCCAGGATATTACTGAGTGGTCGAGAAATCACCCTCATCGTTTGAATATACTCGGTATTGGGACCGCAGAAGGCGCCCCAATTAAGCTAACGACTGGCGAATTAATGAAGGACAACAGTGGCGGAATCATTATTCCTAAACTGCCAGAAAAACGATTAAAGGGCGTTGCTCAAAGAGGCAACGGCCGTTTCGCGACATTAACAACAACAGACGATGATATTGAAACCCTGCTCAGTGCCCCTTTAGATGTCGACAAAGAAAAACAAAGTGATAATCAAAATCGTTCAGGCGATCAATGGCAGGAATTTGGTCCTTACTTATTGCTGATTGTTTTACCTCTCGTGGTCGGCTATTTCAGGCGTGGACATATTTTAGCAATCATCCCTTGCTTAGTGATGTTATCAACACCGACGCCGGTGCAAGCCAATTGGTGGCAAGATCTGTGGAAAACGAAAGATCAACAAGGCTCACAATTGTTTGAACAAGAACAATATTCGCAAGCGGCAGAGCGCTTTAAAAATTCGATGTGGCAAGGGAGTGCACATTATAAAGCCGGTGACTATCAAGCAGCTTTAGACGCTTTTAAGCAAGATGATAGTGCGTTGTCTTGGTATAACCAAGGCAATAGCCTAGCTCAACTGCAGCAACTTGACCAAGCGATAGAGGCATACGAGCAAGCCTTAAAGCGCGACCCAAACATGGAAGATGCTAAAACGAATAAAGCACTGCTAGAGGAGTTAAAAAACCAGCAGCAACAGCAGCAGCAACAAGATAGTGATAACCAAGAGCAAGACTCTCAGGGTGATCAACAAAATAACCAAGATCAACAGCAGAGCGAACAAAATCAGCAACAAAATGAGCAACAGCAGGATCAACAAGACCAGCAATCGCAATCAGATCAACAACAGTCTGAACAGCAAAACGAGCAACAACAAAATCAACAACAGCAAGACGAAAAGCAACAAGAAGCTCAAGAGAAAAAAGAGCAGGAAGCAAAACAATCTGATAGTGACGATGAGCAACAAAAAGATCAGCAAGCGGCTCAACTCGCTGAACAATTGGAAAAAGAACAAGAACAAAAACATCAGCAGTTACTTAATAAAGTCACTGATGATCCTTATTTATTATTGAGAAATAAGATGCAATTGGAATATCAAAAGCGACGTCAAAACAATAGCCAAATGGGAGTTCGTAAAAAGTGGTAATTAGAATAATTTGCTTATTGGCCTTGCTCTTTGCAACACAAGTTTCAGCGTTAACAAAAGTCGTATCGTCAATAGATAAAAACCCGGTGATTGCTAACGAATCATTTGTACTCACCGTCACAGCTGATGATGATGTTGATGCTGATGCATTAGATACTTCCGCCTTGTTAAACGATTTTATTGTCGGGCGAACGTCTGTCAGCTCTCAAACCAGTATGATCAATTTCAATACCACACGCACAACAACATGGACAACCGTATTAATTGCAAAGCAAGAAGGCGATTATACCATTCCATCATTTACCATTGAGGGAAAGCAAACTAACCCGATACAAGTAAAAGTACTCTCTGCGCAAGATGCTGGAGCAGATACACAACAAGATATTTTTATCACAACCGAAATTTCAGCTAACGAAGTTTACGTGCAACAACAAGTCACCTTATCAGTCAAGCTGCACTTTGCAGCAGAACTCAAGCGAGGAAGTTTAACTGAGCCAGAGCTTATCGGTGCCAGTATCGCCCAAATAGGTAAAGATATTGAAAGTGAAGCCATTATCAATGGTAAGCGTTATAGAGTGATAGAACGAACTTATGCGATCAGCCCGCAACAAAGTGGCAAGTATATCGTAAAGTCACCGATGTTTTCTGGTGAAATAATGAAACCGTCAACACGACGAAATAGTTTTTTAAGCTTTGCTGAAACGAAACCGGTGAGTGTGATTGGTGATGATATCGCGTTGAACGTTAAGCCTATTCCAGCGAATTATCAAGGTACCTGGTTACCCAGTGAATTATTGGCATTGCACCAAGAGTGGCAACCCGATGTTAATGAACTAAAAGTTGGTGAACCCATTACGCGTGTTATTACATTAACTGCGGCAGGGCTATCAAAAGAACAGCTTCCTGAAATTGATATGCCAATGCCTGATGGTTTAAAAGTATACCCAGATCAAGCTGAACTGCATTCCGGTATCAACAACAACCGACTTGTCAGTCAAAAGGTGAGAAATTTTGCTGTTGTTGCAAGTAAAGCTGGACAATTTACCCTACCTGAAATTCGTATACCTTGGTGGAATACCAAGACAAACCGCCAAGAAATAGCCACTATACCGGCACAAACGATCACGGTTAAAGAGAATCCTGCTGCACCATCTACACCGTCAGCACAACCTCAAACTCAGCAAGTTAATGTGCAACCACCAGGCCCTGCAACGCAAATAATCGTTGAAAAAGCGCACTGGCTTCAATGGTTATTTCTTGCTTTATGGTTACTGACATGCTTTGCTTGGTGGCTCAGCGCCTACCTGAAAAAACCAAAAAACAAACCTAAAGCAGTTTCTCCAAGTGATGCTTACCTTGCACTGCTAGCTGCCGCCAAAAAGAATCAGCCGCAGCAAGTACTTGAGCTCATTTGCCCTTGGTATCAACAATTAACGGGGCGTCAAACAAGTACATTAAACCAAGTGACAAAAGCGCTAAAAGACCCGCAATTTGAGCAAGCAATCAGTGCATTGCAGCAAGTATGCTTTGGTAAAGAACAAGCAACTTGGGACAACAGTGAATTTTTAACACTTATTCAAGAAATTCAAAAACGTCAAAGCCAGCGTGGCAAAGATAACAAGCCCAATCTACAATTAAATCCATTGTAAAATGTTGAACACCAGTACTCGACTTACTGGTGTTCAACACCACTCGCTAAATTTTAATTAACGCTATGCGAAATTTATTTGATAAGACTAAGGTCTCTAAAGGTATGGCAAGCAAGCAAACACGATATGAAGCCCTAGTTAATGCATTACATAGCGATCTTTATCGATATGCGTATTGGCTCACCCACGATAAACAGGTAGCCGAGGATATCGTACAAGAAACATTTTTGAGAGCGTGGCGTTCACTTGACTCGTTAAAAGATGAGAAAGCAGCAAAGTCTTGGCTGATCACAATTTTACGGCGAGAAAATGCAAGGCGCTTTGAACGTAAACAATTGGAGATGAGTGATTATGAAGAAGCGACTATCGTCGATAAACAATCACACTCTCAAGAACAAAATATAGAGAACGACTGGTTAAGAGAAAAAATTGCGCAATTGCCGGAAGAATATCGTGAACCTTTGCTGCTACAAGTGATTGGCGGATTTAGTGGCGAAGAAATCGCACAGTTATTGTCGTTAAATAAAAACACGGTAATGACCCGACTTTTTAGGGCACGCAACCAGTTAAAAGACGCCTTAGACGAGCAATCTTTAGTAAGAGGTCAAACTAATGGATGATTTGCAATTTAGACGCAGTATATATGCAGATCCAAATAACCAAGATAAAGAGTTATTAGCTGCAATGTCTGCAGATCCAAAAAAACAACGTTTTACCCAAGAGCTACAACAACTCGATAGAGATATAACGGATGCATTAGAAGTCCCTGTTCCTGAAGGATTAAAAGAGAAATTACTGCTAAAACAGTCTTTAGAAAGTCACCAACAACATAAACGTAAAAGCCGTGTATATATGGCAATGGCAGCGTCTGTTGTTATGGCATTGGGTGTAACCTTCAACACGATGCACTACTCCCACGCCTATAACTCTGTCGCTGATTATGCAATAGCTCACACAAACCACGAGGCACAGCACTTTTTAAATAGCGATGAAAACAGAGTCTCTTTAGTGAGCTTAAACCAAAAAATGGCAAGTTTTAATGGTCACTTTAGTGAAAACCCAGGTGAACTTATCGCCGCCAACTTTTGCCGCTTTGATGGTATGGAAAGTCTGCATTTAGTGTTTAAAGGTAAATCTTCACCGGTAAATATTTATATTGTGCCCAATGCTGCACATTTAAGTTTTAAAGCGTATTTTACTGACCAACAACTACAAGGCATGGTAAAAAACTACAATCAAAGCAATGTCATTGTCGTTGGTGATAAAGAAGAACCAATAGAGCATTGGCAGCAAAAACTGAATCAACAACTCAGATGGTCTGCCTAATCAATGGTGTGCTAATTAATTATCGATAAGAAAAAGGTCGACAACAAGTCGACCTTTTTTAACTTTATGGCTTAACTAGCTAGGCCTAGTATGGACTACTTATGATGGCCTAACACTTTATCAAAGGTAGTTTCAATCTCAAGCTGCGCTTTGCGAGTAATTTTACTAACAACAATAATAGCCAGTGTTGATAAGCAAAAACCAGGGACTATTTCATATAAGGTTGCACTTAACGATTGACCATCAATCGTTAACGGGGCGTATATCCAAAAGAGCACAGTTGATGCCCCCACTATCATGCCAGCCAAAGCACCGTTACGGTTCATGTTACGCCAATACAAACTTAAAATAACCACTGGCCCAAACGCCGCACCGAATCCCGCCCACGCGTTACTCACTAATGTTAATATCGTGCTGTTACGATCAAATGCTAAGAAAACGGCGACAACCGCAACCAAAAATACCGAGATACGCCCGACTCTCACCAACTGTGTTTCTGAGGCAGTTTTATTTAAAAATGCCTGATAAAAGTCACCAGTCAGTGAACTTGATGTCACTAATAATTGTGATGAAATTGTGCTCATAATAGCAGCCAAAATAGCAGCTAATAAAAAGCCAGCGACAAACGGGTGGAATAATATTTGTGATAGCAAAATGAAAATCGTTTCTGGATCGGTTAAATCAGCACCAGTTTTACTGACATAAGCTAAACCAACAAACCCTGTTGCCATTGCGCCGATAATAGACACTATCATCCAACTCATCCCGATTCGCCTTGCCGCGGGAATGTCTTTAATTGAACGAATTGCCATAAAACGGACGATAATATGTGGTTGACCAAAGTAGCCAAGCCCCCAAGCCATCGCTGAGATAATCCCTAGTAAACTAACACCACTTAACCATTGCGTTAATTGAGGATCAATATCATTAACAATTTGAGTCGTTTCCGTGATCCCACCAACTTCAGTTAATGCGACAACAGGTACAAGCACCAAGGCAACAAACATAATACAACCTTGAACAAAGTCGGTTAAACTAACCGCTAAAAAGCCTCCAAATAAGGTATAAGCGACAACGACACCTGCTGTAATATAAAGCCCGAGGTTGTAATCTAGGCCAAAAGAAGTTTCAAATAGCTTGCCACCGGCAACAATACCTGAAGAGGTATAAAGGGTAAAAAAGACGATAATAACAATCGATGACACTAGCCTAAGTAAACGACTTTTATCATTAAAACGGTTCTCAAAATAATCCGGTAGCGTTATTGAGTCATTCGCGACTTCGGTATAGGTTCGCAATCTTGGGGCGACAATAAGATAATTACAAAATGCGCCAATCACAAGACCTATGGCTATCCAGATACTACTTGCACCACTGACGTACATGGCACCAGGCAGGCCCATTAACATCCAGCCACTCATATCTGAGGCCCCTGCTGATAACGCGGTTACCGATGGGCTCAAATTGCGCCCCCCTAACATAAACCCGGCAACATCACTGGTTGACTTTCGATAGGCATAAAAACCAATAGCAAGCATGGTTATGAAATAAAGCGCTAATGCGACAAACGTTGCAACAGCCAAGTAAACCTCCTTTGAAAAAGTTAATGCTATCCGAGGACTGTTGTTTATCGTGCAAACGTGGTTAAGAAAATAATCAATTCAATGACTGTTTATATCGACTAACCCGCCGTTATTGCATAAGCTTAATGTGAAATTAAGTTCAACTGACCCCAATTAACAAGAAAATTACAGTAAAAATACAAAACATCGTAAAACAAAACGCTATAATATAGACAATTCATGAGTTTTTCTTCACTTTATGTTAAAAACTAAGCAACAAATACAAAATCACCTGCTTTTTGCGCTTGAGGCTTAGGTTCAAAAGTGAAATAGTAGATGTAATTCAGTATTAATTAGAATATATTGAAAAAAGCTAAAAATAATCAGGAAGCTATATGTATTTTTATGCCGCGCGACAACCTATTCTGGATAAAGAAAAAGTATTAGTTGGCTATGAGTTACTGTTTCGAGACAGTTTAGACAACGTTTTCCCAGATATTGATGGTGATGAAGCAACCAGTAAAATGGTTGAAGCCAGTCAATTTAATATGGGGATCAGCGAATTTACCGGAAATAAGCCGGCATTCATAAACTTTACCCTCGATACGTTAGAGAAAGGTTATCCGACAATGCTCACCTCAGAAGAGCTTGTCGTTGAAGTATTAGAAACTGTTAAGCCTGGTAAGAAACTCCTTAACCTAGTCAAAGAGTTACATGAAAAGGGCTATACCATCGCCTTAGACGACTATAAACACCAAAATGTTTGGGCTCATTTCTTTCCTTACATCAATATTATCAAAATTTGCTGGCAAGCCTCGAAAGAAGCTGAAATTTTAGAAATCAAAAGTGCAATTGAGAAATTCCCGCACATTAAATTATTGGCGGAAAAAATAGAAACCTATGAGCAATATAACCAAGCGCTCGAATTAGGCTTTGAGCTGTTTCAAGGTTACTATTTTGCTAAGCCAGAAATGGTTAAAACGAAGAACCTCTCGCCATCACAAATGGCAATGGCAGAGCTTTTATACGAAACGTCAAAACCTGAATTAGACTTAGAAAGTATCACGGAAGTATTTCAACGCGATGTTTCTTTATCGTATAAATTGCTTCGATACGCTAACTCCCCAGTATTTAGACGCAGAACTGAAATTTCAACGATTAAACAGGCTCTTGTGACATTAGGCTCTGGAGAGTTAAAGCGTTTCCTTGGCTTAATGTTTGCGACGAATGTTAACCCAGACAAGCCCACCGAGCTTATCAATTTAGCAATGACCAGAGCAAAATTTTGTGAATTAGTCGCTGGTGACATCAAAGCGCCGCTTGATACTTCAATTGCGTTTTTAACCGGTCTTTTATCGATGATTGATGCCATCTTAGATGAAAGCTTAGAAAGCATTTTAGAGAAGTTACCATTGGCTCAGGAGATCAAAGACACCTTACTTACTAAAAAAGGCGTTATGGCGGCATTAATCAAGCTTGTCAGCTTTATTGAGCGAGCAGAATGGGATAAAACCGGCATTGTGATGGAAAAATTAGGCTTAGAGAAAGAGAAAGTCGTTAAAGATTATAATGAAGCGGTATCATGGGCTGATGAACAATCCAGAAATGTTATGGATTAACCTTTACCCAAATTTAATCGAGTAAATCAAAAAAGAGAACCGTTAGTTCTCTTTTTTGAGTCAGTGGAGCAAGACGATGTTTAACGCTATTGCCTTTTACTCAAAACCGTTCGGGTTTTTTGACTGCCAACGCCAAGTATCTTCAATCATGGTCGATAAGTCCCTGGTTGCTCGCCAACCGAGTAACTGCTCTGCTAACTGAGCATTAGCAAATACTGTAGCTATATCTCCAGCCCTGCGTGGCTTTATTTCATATGGAATTTCTTGACCACTGATATGGCGAAAGCTATCAACGATTTCAAGCACTGATGTTCCATTACCTGTCCCTAAGTTTATCGCTTGGCATCCTACTATATTAGCTAAATTTTCCAGCGCTTTAACATGCCCTAACGCCAAATCAACCACATGAATATAATCTCTAACACCGCTACCATCTATGGTGTCATAATCATCACCAAACACTTGCAATTTAGGCAATCGACCAACGGCTACTTGAGCAACATAAGGTAATAAGTTATTCGGAATACCATTAGGGTTTTCTCCGATCAACCCTGAGTGGTGAGCACCTATAGGGTTAAAGTAACGCAAGCAAATGATTGACCAATTGGGATCACTTTTAGCTAAATCAAATAATATATGCTCTATCATTAATTTGGTTTGGCCATAGGGATTAGTCGCAGACGTAGGCATGGTTTCCACCAAAGGAGAAATATTATTCTCGCCATACACAGTAGCCGATGAACTAAAGACCAACTTTTTAACATTATGCTTTGCCATCACCTGCAGCAATGTTACTGTCCCTGAAACATTATTGTGGTAATAATCAAGTGGTACCTGTGTCGATTCACCTACGGCTTTTAAACCGGCAAAATGAATAACAGCATCGATATTGTATTGTGAAAACAACTGCTCCATTGCAATGCGATCGCAAATATCAGCTTTCACAAAAGTAACATTTTTATCCGTTATTTGAGTAATTCGCTCAAATACCTTTTCGCTGGCGTTAGATAAGTTATCAACAACAATAATATCCTCGGTTGTCGCCAATAACTCTACGACGGTATGGCTACCAATATAGCCTGCGCCACCTGTTACCAATATGCTCATTTATCATTCCTTTAAGTAGATAATACTTGAGGTTGCCCCCTCGTATCTTGATTTAATCTAGCAATAATATAGTTTAACCGATTCGATAAACGATGACAGCATATCCGATGGTAAAAAGTTTATGCCTGCTGCTGCAGCTCTGCCACCACCGGTTGGAAACTTAGCACAAATATCGCCTGCTCCTTGCTTATTTGTCAAAGGCGCTCGCAAACTCACCCGGTATGTTCCATCACTATTTTCTGTTAACACCGCATGGACTTTCTCTGGAGATTGATTAGCTAAATCATTACCAAGCACGCCACTTACTCTTCTCGCCCAGGGAGCATCAGGTAAGGCAATAATCTTACATTTTTCTTCATCAACGATAATTGCAGCTTCGCTCGCCTGACGCATATCTTCTTGGTAAGCAGCCTCTAAGGTATAAAAAACTGATGCTTTGTCTGTCATCAAAGATAACGGATCAGGGTACTCTTTTAGTATTTGATATAATTTTGCAGGATGAAAGTGAAGATCCGTTAAATCTTCTCCGTAGCCATTGTAATTAATATACACGCCCAATGCTTTGAGTTGATCCTGTTGTTGTTGAGTTAAACCATGCTTTTGTGCCAGTTGTTGGGCTGCCTGCGTCATGTTATCACCAAAAGCTGCGGCTATCGCCCAATGAGCAAAACGGTGTTCTAAATAATCATTAATCAGTAAGCTTGTGCAGGTATTAGCATCGGTATCAATAATGGTATTGAGTAGCGGGTGAGAGGGAATATCCCCTGGGCGGTGATGATCAACATAAAAAACAGAAATTTTATTGTTCAGCAATTGATTTAAGGCTTCAATATTCTTTTCCATTGATATATCAAGCACGGTCACCGAATGTGCTTTATTCCCATCCACCGCTTTAAGTAAGCTAATATCTCGTTTAACGCCTGTGATCAATGCCGACTCTAGCGGTTCAGCTAACCTAAGCTGAATTAAGGCAATAATACCATCGGCATCGCCATTAAAAACATCGTATTGCATAACACTTCCAACCCTATTAAAAATTAATCGCTGAGCAAACGTCTCAAAACATTAAATATCAACATAACCATGTTGCTGCAGATATTCTACGATTGACTCTGCACATTCTTTAATACTTAGCTTATCGGTTTGTAAATGAATTTCTGCTGAAAGAGGGACATCATAACTAGAATCTATACCGGTAAAATGCTTAATTTCACCTTGTCTTGCTTTTTTATATAACCCTTTAGGATCTCGTTGTTCGCAAACCTCTATTGGCGTATCAATATAAACCTCGATAAATTCCCCAGGTAATAACATCTCTCTTGCCATTTTTCGATCACTGGCAAATGGTGAAATAAACGCCGTAGAAACAAGTAAACCAGCATCAACAAATAGTTTAGCCACCTCGCTAATGCGTCTAATATTTTCGATACGGTCACTGTCATTAAAACCAAGGTCACCATTTAGTCCGTGACGAACATTATCACCATCAAGTAGGTACGTATGACATTTTTTTTCAAACAACAACGCATCTACCGCATTAGCTATGGTAGATTTTCCCGAGCCACTTAAGCCGGTATACCACAACAAACAAGGACGTTGACCTTTTAATTGAGAACGTTGTGCTTTAGTCACTTGGTGATGATGCCACACGGTATTTTCAGTTTTCATGTTATCTCGGTACTCTCACTAATTAAAAAGGAAACACTATCGGCAATACAATCAGAACCACTGTGCTATAGGCTACAGATACAGGTAAGCCAAACTTAACTACATCAATAAGACGATAATTTCCAGCGTTAAACACCATGACGTTGGTTTGATAACCATAAGGACTAATAAAGCTGCCATTTGCTGCATACGCAACCGCCATTACAAAAGGTAGCGGACTTAATCCTAATCCAATTGATGTGCTATAGGCGATTGGAAACATTAGCGCTGCAGCCGCAGTATTTGTCATCAATTCCGTCATCAACAAGGTAATAACAAACAACACAATTAAGGTTAAGTAGTTACTATAGCCTTGCAAACTTTCTTCTATTTGTTGGGCAAGCAAACTAGCAACGCCGCTATTATCAAGTGCTTGAGCTAATGTTAATGCGCCGAGCACTATCATCCATATCTCTAACGGAAAGCGACGTTTGACTTCATTAATAGTCAAGCATTCGCTAAAAATCAGTATCGCTAAATAAAACATCAATGCTTTTAGTAAACTAACTGACGTAAATACCGATACCGCTATCACGGTTATAAAACCAAACACGGTAAGCGAATCTCGCCAACCTGAAAGCATATTGTCCGGTTTCTTTCCGGAAAGGATATAAAAGTTTTTACTCAAATTGGTGCGAGAGCTAAAATCACGACCTACTGCCAACACTAAAAAGTCACCGGGCTGAATAACTAGCTCACCTAACTTACCCGATAATGCCTCGCCTTCACGTTTAATTGCGACGACCGCTGCATCAAAACGAGCTCGAAAGCCTGCTTTTTTTAAGGTTTTACCTGCCACAGCCGACCCAGGTTTGATTACTACCTCAGTTAAGTTGTCGCGCAGTAAGCCATCTTTTTCGGCATATAGCGTCAAACCGTCAAATTGTTGTAGAACCAGGACTTTGGATACATCTCCAGAAAAGATGAGTTTATCGCCTTGCAATAATACTTCATCAGGCGCTACAGGGGTTATCAATCGTCCTTGGCGGATCACTTCAACTAAAAAGAGTGCATCTAAATTACGTAAACCATTTTCTTCAACGGTCAAACCAATCAACTTCGACTGCGGACTTACCTCTGCCTCAACAAGGTAACTCTGATCAGTTAACTTCTCTTCAATCATATCTGGCAAGGTCGCTTGGCGAACAAGTATTACCGCTAAGCATACAACGCTTGCACATAGCCCCACTAAGGTAAAATCAAAAAAGCCTAACGATGGATAACCTCTTTCAATCAGCATGGTGTTAACTATGAGATTAGTTGAGGTACCGACGAGGGTTAATGTCCCGCCAAGAATAGCGGCGAATGAAACCGGTAAAAGCAGTTTACTCGGGTTGATCACTTTATTATTTTTAATGGTCGATAGTAGCGCTGCAACAACAGCAGTGTTATTCATTAATGCCGAAGCCAACCCTGTAAAGATCAAGGTTTTAACGGTAGATGTGAATTTACTACCATTAATCATTAACGCGGAAATTCGCCTTAATATGCTAGTCCGCTCAAGAGAAAACGAGGCCAGCACTAATAATATCAATGTGATCAGACCGGGGTTAACGGCATTGGCTAATATACTGTCTGTATCGACAAACGAGCATCCTAAACATGCAAACATAGCAATAGCAAAAACTCGTTCAGGAAATTGTTGAAATTTAACTAGCCCAGCAAATGTAGCCAAAAATATTGCGATCAGAAGCCACTGCATCAGTTGCATTACTTGGGCCTCGATAAAGGCGAGATAGGCTTAAACCGGATTAAGTATAACACTCAGATTCACCAATAAAGAGCGATAAGCTTAAGCTTATCGCTCTATCGACTATTATGCATTAAACAGTTTTTTCAAATCACGCGCTCCCCAATGTGGAAAGTGCTTTCTAACTAATGCATTAAGCTCTACTTCAAACTCGCTATAACTATGCTGTTGTTCATCAACGACAGTGTCAGAAATCATTCCAGCGCCAACCGTTATATTGGTAAGGCGGTCAATAATGATGAACGCACCGGTATCTTTGTTACGCTGATAAGCATCAAAATGAAGTTTTTCAGCGACTTCAAAATTGACCGAGCCGATTTCATTTAACGCTAAATGGCCTGTTTTCGACGTTTGCATGGTATTAACGTCAACTCGGTGCTCAATCTCAGTGACATGTCCCGTGGTCAATTTGCTACCATGTTTGATATAATACTCACGGCCTTTTTCAAGCTCATCTTCGTGCATCCAGACGACTTGCGCATTAAACTCTTTAGCGGAAGTTGGTAAATAACCTTTTTTGACGATCATTTCACCGCGGCTAATATCAATCTCATCTTCTAACGTTAAAGTGATTGCCTGTCCTTTCTCTGCACGCTCAAGTTTACCATCAAAAGTGACGATTGATTTAACCGTACTTTCTTTACCTGATGGCAACGCAACGATGTCATCACCGACACGAATGTGTCCAGATGCAACAGTGCCAGCAAAGCCTCTAAAATCTAAATTAGGACGATTAACATACTGCACTTGCAAACGAAATTCATTGGTTGACTCTGCCGATTCAATATTAACGGTATTAAGCAATTTCATTAAAGTTGCGCCCGGATACCAATCCATATTGGCACTTTCTTCAACAACGTTATCACCATTTAATGCCGAAATAGGGACAAAACGAACGTCTTCAAATGCCAATTGTTCAGCAAATTCACGATACTCTTTTTTAATTTCTTGGTAGCGATCTTGACTATATTCAACAAGATCCATTTTATTAACAGCGATCAGTACATGCTTTATGCCCAATAGAGAGCATATAAACGAATGACGGCGTGTTTGTACTTGCACCCCATGACGTGCATCAATCAAGATAATCGCTAAATCACAAGTAGAAGCACCGGTTGCCATATTACGGGTGTATTGTTCATGGCCAGGCGTATCAGCAATAATAAACTTGCGCTTTTCCGTTGAAAAATAGCGATAAGCAACATCAATAGTAATCCCTTGTTCACGCTCTGACTGCAGCCCATCCACTAAAAGAGCCAAATCAACCGCTTCACCGGTAGTACCTGATTTTTTACTGTCCTTTTCAATCGCGGCTAATTGATCTTCAAAGATCATTTTAGAATCGTGTAATAAGCGGCCTATTAAGGTGCTTTTACCATCATCTACACTGCCACACGTTAAAAACCTGACCAGTTCTTTATTTTCATGTTGCTTTAAATACGCTTGAATGTCTTCTGCAATTAAGTCTGATTGATGACTCATAATATTTCCTTTGAAACTGTTATAACGTTACGATAAAAAAAATGGCTAATAGGATTTAAAAGTAACCTTCCATTTTTTTCTTCTCCATCGAACCTGAAGAATCATGATCAATCACTCGACCTTGACGCTCCGAGGTTTTCGTTAATAACATTTCTTGTATCACATCAGGCAAAGTTGCTGCTTCTGACTCAACTGCCCCTGTTAACGGATAGCACCCTAAGGTTCTAAAGCGTACGCTTTTCATTTGTACCTCTTCACCTTCGGCTAACGGCATCCGTTCATCATCGACCATAATTAAGGTGCCATCTCGCTCTACCACTGGTCGCTTGGCCGCTAAATATAACGGTACAATTGGAATACTTTCTAAATAGATATACTGCCAAATATCAAGTTCCGTCCAATTCGACAAAGGGAACACACGGATACTTTCACCTTTATTAACTTTACTATTGTAGATATTCCAAAGCTCAGGACGCTGATTTTTTGGGTCCCAACGATGCTTTTTATCCCTAAATGAATAGACTCTTTCTTTAGCACGAGATTTTTCTTCATCTCGACGAGCACCGCCAAAGGCAGCATCAAAACCAAATTTATCAAGAGCTTGCTTAAGCGCTTGCGTCTTCATAATATCAGTGTGCTTAGCACTACCATGATCAAATGGGTTAATATTCATCGCTACACCTTCAGGGTTTTGATGGACAAGGAGTTCAAAGCCGTAGTCTTTGGCCATTTGATCACGAAACGCAATCATTTCTTTAAACTTCCAAGTGGTATCAACATGTAGCAATGGGAATGGAATTTTGCCTGGTGCAAATGCTTTTCTCGCCAAATGAAGTAAAACAGCTGAATCCTTCCCAACAGAATAGAGCATCACCGGTTTGTCAAACTCAGCAGCAACCTCACGGATAATATGAATCGATTCAGCTTCTAGCTTTTGCAAATGTGTTAAGTTCATCAATACCCACTAATATCAACAAAGATTTATAATGACGCTATTCTGACACAATCAATGCAAGTGTTCTATATAAGAAACCATTCAATTATAACAAATTAGAATATGGATTCTGCCAAGTAAAAATTTTTTGGATATAAATTTAGATAAGAAATTAAGTTTTAAAATTAAGGCTTTTATATTTTTCAATAAGCATATGGGTAGAGCTAGAGAATTGTTTGAATTCTTGACCATTTATACTTTCAATAATTTCATGGCTTAATTGCTTACCTAACTCTACTCCCCACTGATCAAAAGAATTAATCTGCCATAAAAAACCTTGTACAGCGACTTTATGCTCGTACAACGCGAGTAAAGCTCCTAAATTAAATGCTGTTAGTTGATTAAGTAGTATGGTATTACTCGGTGTATTGCCTTTCATGATTTTATGCGGCGCTAAATTCATAGCTTCCGCCTCTTTCATACCATTACTTAGTAATTCAAGTTTTACTTGTTCGAGTGATTTACCGCGCATTAAGGCTTCACTTTGAGCGAAACAGTTGGCAACTAAAGTAGAGTGATGCTCTCGATATTGATTATCAACAGTTAAAGAAACAATAAAATCAGTGGGAATGATATCTTTAGCCTGATGCATTAATTGCATAAACGCGTGTTGACTATTGGTTCCTTCTTGCCCAAAAACAGTCGGTGCGGTATCCCACAGCACCGCTTTTCCATCAAAGTCTACAGCTTTACCGTTACTTTCCATATCAATTTGTTGGAGATAGCCTGGCAAGGCTCTAAGTTTATGTGAATAAGGTAATATCGCTAAGCTGGGGTAGCCTAAAATATTACGATTCCAAATACCAAGCAACGCCATAATGATCGGCATATTCTGATGAAAGTCACTATCAAGAAAATGCTCATCCATCGCTTTCGCGCCATTTCTGAATTCTGTAAAAACTTCATAGCCAAATGCCAATGCTATTGGAATACCAACCGCTGACCAAGCGGAAAAACGTCCACCGACCCAATCCCACATCGGAAGAACATGCGTTGAAGATAAACCAAACTGAAGAGCTTTCTCTATAACACTGGTAACCGCGAACCATTGATGCTTAACAACGTCTTCGCTTCCCAGACTTTTTACCATCCAAGCTTTGACGGCTTTAGCATTCAACATGGTTTCTTGAGTAGTAAAGGTTTTAGACACCACCACAACCATTGTAGTTTCTGGGGGTAATAAGGTTAACTTTTCAAGCATAGCTTCACTATCAACACTCGCTAAAACATGAACGTTCAACTTTGGTTTTTTTTGAGGTGAGCAAAGCGCACTTAAAGCGACCTTAGTCCCGTAATATGAACCACCAATTCCAATGACAAGGACGTCTGTAAATGGCTTTCCACTTGTTGATAATTTTTCTCGGCTGTGAGTGCTATTGACTATTTTCTTTATTGAGTGTTCTGTCTCGACGATTTGTTGTATCTGCTCGTCAAGCTTACTATCTTTAGTTAAATCACTCGTCCTTAACAAAGTATGCAATACCGCTCGATTCTCAGTGGTATTAATTTTTTTTCCAGTAAACATATCAGTCACTTGTTCAGATAAACCTGATTCATATGCCCACTGGATCAATGTATTAAGTTCTTGTTCAGTGATATTTTGCTTAGAGTAGTCTAAAAGTAGCTCTCCTGCCTCAATGCTAAAGCGAGCAGCACGGCTTACCTTAGTTGTTTCATCCTCAGCAAATAGTTCAGTAATATTTCGATTTTTTGCACTGTCGAAAATTTTTTGTAGTTTAAGTAAGTTCAACGATATGCTCTTTAAAATTTATTGATAAAACCATAAGTAGATTAAACTTAAGAAATGAGTTCTTTTAAAAATTCAGAAAATTCATCTTTAAGTTCAGGATGGCGCAATGCATATTCAATATTGGCTTTCATATAGCCAAGTTTAGATCCACAATCATGTGATTTACCTGTCATATGAAAAGCTTCTACCGTTTCTAACTTCATTAAACTTGCGATAGCATCGGTTAACTGGATTTCATCGCCAGCACCAGGCGGTGTATACTCGAGTAAGTCCCATATTGGTGCTGATAAAATATACCTTCCGACCACGGCTAAATTTGACGGCGCTTCATCGATGGCTGGCTTTTCAATAATCTGAGTCATTGATTTTGATTCACCAGCAAATAATGACTCACCATTACAATCCGCCACACCGTAACTGCTTACTAACTCTTTAGGCACCGGTTCCACCATAATCTGGCTGTAACCTGTTTCCTTAAAACGTTTTAACATTGCCGCCATATTCTCAGTCTTTAGATTGGCGCTAGCATCGTCTAAAATCACGTCAGGTAGCACAACGGCGAATGGGCTTTCGCCAACTAGGGGTCTAGCTTTTAGGACCGCGTGCCCTAGGCCTTTAGCTTCACCTTGCCTGACGTGCATAATAGTAACCTCCTTTGGACATATTGCTTGGATCTCATCAAGCAATTGCCTCTTAACACGCTTTTCAAGGGTTGTTTCTAACTCAAATGATTTATCAAAGTGGTTTTCAATCGCATTCTTAGAAGAATGCGTCACTAAAATAATCTCGTTAATCCCTGCATCAACACACTCATTCACAATATATTGAATTAATGGTTTATCAACAATAGGTAGCATTTCCTTTGGAATAGCTTTGGTTGCGGGTAACATTCTCGTCCCCAATCCTGCAACAGGAATAACCGCTTTAGTGATCGTTGAATTCATAGCTAACTTTACCTTTTATTGCCTTTTAATCAGTATAACGTTAATCACGTTGATCAATCAGGCGAATAATTTTCATCCGATAACTAATTATTTTTCACTTATACGTTTGATGAAACCTTATAAATGTTGCACATACCACTGCATTGCTTTTTCGATGCCATTTGCGATACGATACTCAGGTTGATAGCCTAATAACTTCTTCGCTTTACTTATATCTGCTTGAGAATGGCGAACATCACCAGCTCTAAACTCTCGATATACTGGATTTTTGTCTACTTGAATATCATGCTGAGTTAACGCATCCTTCAAACTATTAAAAAGAATATTCAGTGTCGTTCTATCACCAACAGCCACATTATAAACTTGGTTTTTAGCATCATCATTCGCTAACGCCGCAAGAATATTAGCCTGGACGGCATTTTCAATAAAACAAAAATCTCGAGATGTTTCACCATCGCCATTAATGTAAACGTCTTCTTGGTGATACATTGACGCTATCCATTTGGGAATAACCGCAGCATAAGCCCCATCTGGATCTTGGCGCTTGCCAAAAACATTAAAATAACGCAGCCCAATACAATCTAGATTGTAAGTCCGTTTAAAGACATCAGCGTAAAGTTCGTTAACATATTTGGTCACGGCATAAGGCGATAATGGTTTACCAATATTTTCTTCCACTTTAGGCAATGCTGGATGGTCACCATATGTCGAGCTTGAAGCCGCATAAACAAAAGTTTTCACCTTTGCCTCTTTGGCGGCAACTAGCATATTAACAAACCCTGTAATGTTAGCAGCATTCGTAGTAATGGGATCGGCAATCGAGCGCGGTACTGACCCTAAAGCCGCTTGATGAAGGACATAATCGACGTTTTGCATTGCTTTTTGACAATCCGATAGTTCGCGGATATCCCCTTTAATAAAGGTAAAGTTTTGCCATTGCGCCTCAGAAACAGAATATTGAACTTCATCGAGATTCTTTTGATAACCAGTAGCAAAATTATCTAAACCTATGACTTTCTGGTTTAGCAGTAATAATGTCTCTAGAATATTAGAGCCAATAAACCCCGCACACCCAGTAACTAACCATGTCGATTGATTTGATAATAAGCTGGATTTTATTTGATGGTAATCACTCATAATACGTCTTTTGGTCTGAAAAATATTAAAGATGAAGTTTAACACCACCATGATCAGGTGCCAACGATGTATCGTGCCTAGCGTTAAAAAATGTTAATAAAACGTATAACTGGTAGCAAAAAAGCCAGCAATACATCACTAGCTCAAGCATACAATACTTATAAACGAATATCAGACAACGATTGATCCAGCATGTATTTTAAATCATAAATGACATGATTCGGTTTTAAGTATGATTTAATTTCTTGCGCAGTCAACGCTTTAAATTGGTGATGAGCAACCGCAAATATCACAGCATCATAGTGCTCGTTTGTTAAACTATCAATTAAGTCCACATTATATTCATGTTTGGCTTCAGCTGGATTGACCCAAGGATCATAAACATCAACATTAACATGGTATTCGTTAAGCTCAGACAAAATATCAACTACCTTGGTATTTCGAACATCCGGACAATTCTCTTTAAATGTTAGTCCCATCACCAATACGTTGGCACCATTAACCTGTATTTTCCGTTTAATCATTTCTTTAGTTAGCTGCGAGACAACATAAGCGCCCATCCCATCATTAATGCGACGTCCAGCTAAAATCACTTCAGGGTTATAACCGATTGACTGCGCTTTATGGGTTAAATAATATGGGTCGACACCGATACAATGTCCGCCCACTAAGCCAGGTCTAAACGGTAAAAAGTTCCATTTAGTGCCAGCCGCTTTTAAAACTTCTTCGGTATCAATACCCAATTTATTAAAAATAACCGCTAACTCATTAATCAAGGCTATATTTAAATCACGTTGGGTATTTTCAATGACTTTAGCCGCTTCTGCGACTTTTATTGATGAAGCCTGGTAAGTACCTGCTTCAATAATTGAGCCATATAAACTATCAATAAAAGTTGCGATCTCAGGAGTTGAACCAGAAGTCACTTTTAATATATTCGTGACGCGATGTTCTTTATCACCAGGGTTAATACGCTCGGGGCTATAACCAGCAAAAAAATCTTGATTAAATTTCAAGCCAGATACTTTTTCAACTTCTGGCAGGCAAACCTCTTCAGTTGCGCCAGGAAATACTGTCGATTCATAAACGATAATATCATTAGCGTTTATAACCTCACCCAACATTTGACTTGCTTTAACTAAAGGCGTTAAATCTGGCTGTTTATGCTGATCGATCGGGGTTGGCACCGTAACGATATAAACATTGCAGTCTGCTAAATCTTGGACGTCCGCTGAATACCTAATTTGACTAGCCTGTGCCATCTCCTCTGACGAAACTTCAAGCGTACCGTCAACCCCCTTGCTAAGTTCGGCTACGCGTTGTTGGTTAATATCAAAACCTACAGTTGGATATTTTTTGCCAAATTCAACCGCCAATGGCAATCCTACGTACCCTAAACCTATAATGGCGATTTTTGTGTTTTCATGAGTTGGTGACATGGTATTAACTTTATCCTTCGCTTAAACCAGAGAGCTAATTTATGTAAATTATCTTACTATTATTTAACAAATGAGCACCAGTAAAATTTGCCAAAGTCGCGAAGTTAATTCGATCATATGACCAAAAACGATAATCAATTAATGTTTAAGCTTTTTTAAATTTTTGTATACAATACTTGTAATTTAAGCCTAGTTAAAAGTTGTGAATAGCTTGCACTTCTTAGCCATCCTCGGTATAACAAGCGCTGATTAACTTTAACCGTCGGTCTATTTGAACTGTTTTTAAACAGTTTGATGATAATAACAGCATTAAAATAATAATGACTGACGTTCTAATTCACTCTGGAAGGATATTTTTATGACAACGCAATCGACAGGAACGATTTTTGGTCATCCAAAAGGGCTCTTTTTACTCTTTGGAACAGAAATGTGGGAACGCTTTGGCTACTATGGTATGCGCGCCCTTTTAGTATTGTATTTAGTAGCAACAGTACAAGATGGAGGGTTTGCATGGTCAACAGCAGATGCTCTTAGCTTATATGGTTACTTTACCATGGGGGTTTACTTAACACCTCTGCTTGGTGGCTGGTTAGCTGATAATTATATAGGTCAACGTAAAGCGATCATCCTTGGTGGTATTTTCTTTTCTGTTGGTTACTTTACTTTAGGCTTTCAAAACATAGTATTAGGTAATGATGAGACTATTTTTTATCTCGGCCTTGCTCTTGTCATGTGCGGTAATGGTCTTTTTAAAGCGAATGTTTCTAGCTTAGTTGGCGACTTGTACGAAGAAGGTGACCACCGTCGTGATAGTGCTTTCACCATATTCTACATGGGGATCAATTTAGGGGCATTTTTGTCGCCACTTATTGCTGGTTATTTAGGTGAAAAAATTGGTTGGGGTTATGGCTTCATCGCCGCTGGTGTCGGTATGGTCATCGGTTTATTGCTACAGCTAACACTAGCGAAAAAGTATTTAGGTGAAATTGGTGTCGTTCCATCGGCAAAACTAGCAAAAAACAATCAACAAGCACAAGAAAACGCGGCGCCTCTTACTAAAGAAGAAAAAGATCGTACCAAAGTCATTTTAATTATGAGTGTTTTTTCGATTATTTTCTGGGCGGGTTTTGAACAAGCAGGCGGCCTATTTAATATTTACGCCTCAGAATTTACTGACAGAAACCTCATGGGATTTGAAGTGCCAGCATCATGGTTTCAATCGCTAAATGCATTGTTCATTATTACCCTTGCACCAGTGGTTGCCTCTATATGGGTAAATATGGGTAAGAAAGAGCCAACATCACCCGTGAAGTTTGCGCTAGGCCTATTTTTACTATCGATCGGTTTCTTCGTAATGATGTGGGCGACTATGGTTCAAGGTGGTGATACAACCGTTAAAGTTAGTATGTTATTCCTTGTTTTTGCTTATTTATTTCATACTTTAGCTGAGCTTTGTATTTCTCCTATCGGCTTATCGATGGTCTCAAAACTTGCTCCTTTGAAATTCACCTCGTTATTAATGGGTGCTTGGTTCTTATGTACTGCATTAGCCAACTTCTTAGCCGCCTTTATCGGTTCATTTGTCGGTGAAGGAGATGCACAAGTTGAAAATGCGTTTAGTATTTTCTTAGGGGTTGGTATCGCTGGGATTATTGCAGGTGGTATCGTGCTATTAAGCGCCAATAAACTGGTTGACTGGATGCACGGTGCAGAAGGCGACCACAGCAGCGACCTTGAAGAAAAAATTGAAGAAGAAATCAACGTTACAGGCTCACATGAAGCGATGCCTAAAAACCACGTATAAATTCATTTAAATGACGTGAACAAGCGAGCACATGTTGCTCGCTTTTTTATAACAGTTTTTGACTAACGATATGTCTTAACGCAGAATAGTCCTCTTTTACAAATATTATCAACAGTAAACATGGAAGAAAAAAGCGCCTCGCACATTCGTCAATTAATGCGTGAAAAAAGGCAATCTTTATCCAAGCAAGCGCAACAACAATCGGCAATAGACTTAACAAAGCAAGTGAGTAAACTTGAAAGCGTTAAACAGTCAAGTAAGGTTGCAATTTATCTCGCTAATGATGGTGAACTATCGACTGATAAAACCATTGAGTGGCTGTGGTCATCTAACATAAATACTTACTTACCTGTGGTGCATCCCTTTTCAAAAGGTCATTTACTATTTTTGCAGTACCACGCCGATAGCGAAATGATAGTAAACCAATACGGAATTAAAGAGCCTAAACTCGATATTAGAACCATTATTTCACCATCACAATTCGATGTAATTTTTACGCCATTAGTCGCCTTTGACAATACTGGTGCCAGAGTAGGAATGGGTGGTGGCTATTATGATAGAACATTTGCTAGCCTGTTAAGTACCGATTCGAATAAAGTCCCCTTAAAAATAGGCTTAGCTCATGATTGTCAGCAACTACCAAGAATCAAACGCCAACCTTGGGATATGCCACTTGATAGCATAATCACTCCTTCTCAAATATTTCAATTTAATCAGTAACGCGACAACACGAATACCGCTATAATAGCGACGACACCAATTTTTGGAGCATGTAATGACACAAGACGAAATGAAGAAAACCGCTGCGATTGAAGCACTTAAATACGTAAAAGACGACACCATTATTGGTGTAGGTACAGGCTCAACCGTCAATCATTTTATCGATGCATTAGCCACTATTAAAGAGCGCATCGTTGGCGCAGTTTCTTCATCAGAAGAATCAACTAAGCGTTTAAAAGCTTATGGCATTGAAGTATTCGATCTTAACAGTGTTGATTTAATTGACGTCTATATCGATGGTGCCGATGAAATTACCGAACATATGCATATGATCAAAGGGGGTGGTGCGGCACTAACTCGAGAAAAAATTGTCGCTGCGGTTGCCAAAACCTTTATTTGCATCGCTGATGAAAGCAAACAAGTTGGCATGCTCGGTAAGTTTCCATTACCGGTTGAAGTCATTCCAATGGCGCGAAGCTATGTTGCCAGAGAGCTTGTCAAACTAGGTGGTGATCCCGAATATCGCCAAGGTGTTATCACTGATAACGGTAATGTCATTCTAGACGTTCACAATTTAAAAATCTTAGATCCTAAAAAGCTGGAAAGTGACATTAACGCAATAGTCGGTGTCGTCACCAATGGACTTTTTGCCCACCGAGGTGCCGATATATTAATTTTAGGTACGGACAAAGGTGCAAAAACTATAAAATAACACTTTAGAGTTTATACACTATATGCTAGTTTAACCGGGTAGTTTTAGATATCTAGCCATCTAAAATAATTTACCAAGAGAAAACCACCATGAGCAATAAGTCGTTAGCGAAAGAAAAAATTAAAATTTTGTTATTAGAAGGTGTTCACCAAAGCGCTTTAGAGGAATTAAAGTCTAAAGGTTATAGTAATATCGAATACCTTAAAACGTCATTAAGTGACGAAGAGCTAATTGAAAAAATTCCTACAGTGCACTTTATAGGCATTCGATCAAGAACCCAACTCTCTGATGAAGTGCTGAGTCACGCTAAGAAACTTGTTGCCATTGGTTGTTTTTGTATTGGCACCAACCAGGTTGATATCATTTCAGCGCAAGAGCGTGGCATCCCCGTTTTCAATGCGCCTTTTTCTAATACCCGCTCTGTAGCCGAACTCGTCATTGGCGAGCTTTTATTGCTACTAAGAGGTATTCCTGAAAAAAGTGCTCAAGCCCATCGAGGCATTTGGAATAAATCAGCCGCAGGTTCAGTAGAGGCGCGAGGTAAAACCCTTGGTATCATTGGTTACGGTCATATTGGGATGCAGCTAGGTATAATGGCAGAAACAATCGGAATGCGTGTTCGATTTTATGATATCGAAACCAAATTACCGCTAGGCAATGCCAGTCAAGCTGAAAGTTTAACAACCTTGTTGAAAGAGTCAGATGTGGTTAGCTTGCATGTGCCTGAAACACCACAGACGCAAAATATGATGGGCGCTGCTGAATTTGAAGTGATGAAAGATGGGGTTGTTTTTATTAATGCCTCACGTGGAACCGTCGTTGATATCGATGCGCTTTCAGAAGCGCTTACCAGCAAGAAAGTCACCGGTGCAGCAATCGATGTATTCCCAGTAGAGCCTAAAGGTAATGACGAAGAGTTTATCTCACCTTTGCGTGCTTTTGACAACGTTATTCTAACACCCCACATTGGTGGTAGTACTAAAGAAGCCCAAGAAAATATCGGTTTAGAAGTCGCCAGTAAACTCGCCAAATATTCAGATAATGGCTCAACGCTATCAGCGGTTAACTTCCCTGAAGTATCATTACCAGAGCATCGTGGCACGAGTAGATTATTGCATATTCATAAAAATCAACCAGGAATCATGACAAAGATCAACCAAGCTTTTGCAGAGCTCAATGTCAATATTGCCGCACAATACCTACAAACTGACGAAAAAATTGGTTATGTCGTTATTGATATCGAAGCGCAAGACAGTGAGTTGGCTTTAAAACAGTTGAAAAAAATTGAAGGGACTATTAAAGCTAGAATCTTGCATTAACGAATTTTTCGAGTTTGAGAGGCTAGTCCTTTAAGTATTTGCGACTCGAGAAAAATGATCTATGACAGCGTTATTGACTCTACATTCAATAACGCTGCTTCAGATAAAAATTATACTGTAGTGAACGATGTCTTAATTACTTCATAAGTATGTAACTACTGAGTACATTCCACACCATGCCATTAAACCCGCAACTATATCATCTAGCATAATTCCTAAACCGCCATGACAGTGTTTGTCTAGGTATGATATCGGCCAAGGTTTAACAATATCGAAAAACCGAAAGAGCACAAATCCTAACAAAATTGATTGCCAAGTCATTGGCATGGCACACATAGTGATCAAATAACCGACTATTTCATCCCACACTATCGCCGGATGGTCATGAACGCCCAACTGTTTAGCCGCTTGACCACACAAATAAACACCTATCAACGCCAAGATCAATACAATGCCAAGATAAACAATAATAGGCAATTTACCAAGCAACATAAACAATGGTATTGCCACCAAAGTCCCCATCGTTCCGGGGGCTTTTGGTACTAAGCCACTACCAAACCCTAAGGCGAAAAACTGAACAGGGCTGCCAAGATTAAACTTTACTTTAGCCACTATGAAAAATGCTCGTATCCTGCAGAAGCAATCATAGCAGGTTTGTTATTTAATGTTGTCGTAAGCTTTTCTGTAGCATTAATTTGCCCAATACACGTTACTTTGACACCAGTATCAGCAAGAGCAATTTCCATCCCGACTTTTTTATCTTCAGAAACGGTAAAAAGTAATTCGTAATCATCTCCGCCAGTAAGCGCTAATTCAATAGCTCTTTCTTGACCCACTGCCGAAAGTGAAACTGGTGACAAGGGTAGGTTTTCAAGGACAATATTAGCGCCTACGCCAGAGCTTGCACATATATGCCCTAAATCAGCGTATAAGCCATCAGATAAATCAATAGCAGAAGTAGCGTAGTTTCTTAATGTTTGTCCCGCCAAGACTCTCGGCGTCGGGTAGTCAAGACGTTGTTTAACCGAATTGAAGTCTGAAAAACTTAATAAATGACGTTTTTGGATATGAGATAGCGCTAGCGCCGCATCCCCTACTTCACCTGTCACGTATATCCAATCACCAGATTTTGCACCACTTCTCGTAATTTGCTGCTCATAAGGGATAACGCCTTGAGCAGTTACCGTAATACTTAGAGGTCCTTGCGTAGTATCACCACCAATCACTTGAACATTATAGTATTCGCACAGCTCAAATAACCCGGTGCAAAATTCATCAACCCACTTTTCGTCAATTTCTGGCAAGGTCAATGCCACTGAAATCCAGGTAGGTTCGGCTCCCATTGCCGCCAGATCAGATAAATTTACCGCAATCGCTTTATGGCCAATGGCTCTTGCGGCGGTATCATGAGGGAAGTGCACGCCAGCAACTAAAGTGTCGGTGGTTACAGCAATATTTTGCTTCTCTGAAGGTGCTAATATTGCGCAATCATCACCGACGCCTAAAATCACGTCTTTTCGTTTAACCGCTTGTTCAGTAAAGTAACTTTTTATTAAATCAAATTCTTTCATCATAGAGTAACGCTTAACTATCTTATTTATCGTTTTAGTTTTGTAGACAGTTACTTCTTCCTTAAAGACAAAAGGCGTACACAAGTTACGCCTTATTTCAATCAATTAATCACGTCGTCATTATTGTTCTGGGCGTATTAACTTAACTGCTTTGTCTAATACACCATTAACAAACTTATGACTATCATCCGCCGCAAAGAGTTTTGCTAACTCAATTGCTTCATTGATAACAACTTTATATGGGACATCTAAGCAATCGCTTAGTTCAAAAATCGCGACACGTAAAATTGCTTTTTCGATATGATCAACATCTTCTAAAGGTCGATCTACATGTGGTTCAATCGCTAAATCAATCGCTTTAACGCTAGAGGTAGCCCCTCTAAACAATTGTTGAAAGTACTCAATATCAAAACGACGCTTAGCATTTTCAGTTAAGAAATGCGCTTCAACATCTGTGGTTGAATTATCACTTAATTGCCATGAATAAACCGCTTGTACCGCTAATTCACGAGCTTTTCTTCTCGGGGTTGGTTTCACTTGTATTACCTTTTAAAACTAACGTTTTATAACTGAGAAAGAACGTTTACCATCTCTAACGCCCCTAATGCCGCTTCACCACCTTTATTACCAGCTTTGGTGCCCGCTCGCTCAATGGCTTGCTCAATTGAATCCGTAGTAATCACACCAAATGATACAGGAATTTCAGACTCCAAACACACCTGAGCTAAACCTTTATTACACTCGCCTGCAACAAAATCAAAATGTGGCGTGCCACCACGAATAACCGCACCAATAGCAATAATTGCATCATATTTACCACTTTTAGCCGCTTTTTTCGCTACTAATGGTAATTCATAGGCACCAGGTACTTTAACCACTGTAATATCCGCATCATCTACATTACCGTGGCGCTTTAACGTATCAATAGCACCTTCTTGCAGGCTATCAACAATAAAATGGTTAAAACGAGAAACAACAATGGCAAACTTTTTACCTGTTGCGACAAAACCACCTTCAATGACATTCATGAAATATACTACCCTATGGATTATAAATTGCCGCGATTCTATCAAAATTTTACTAGATTAGGTATAGGTTTGTTATCTTTAAACAAACTAATCTTTAAAGGATAATTTTTAAGCTTCGTATTTTTCGATAAGAAGAAGGTAATACAGAACACCTCAAAAAATTAACATCAATCCGCAATACGTTCAAAATGACAAAAACTTTACAGGGCAATAAACCTATCAGTATAATGGGCAAAATTCTACGAGACTTTTCCAACTACTGAAGTGCCAAGCTAGTGTCAAATACCCCAAATAATAATGAAATAGTGAATAACAATAAGCAGCGAATTCATAGCGATAATGAAGATATTTTATGGCGTATTCTTTGGGCAAATAAACTGTTTATTATTGCTATAAGTTTTCTGTTTGCTGTAGCGTCTGTTTTTTTTGCTTTATCCAAACCTAACATTTATAGAGCTTCGGCTTTATTAGCGCCAGCCTCATCAGAAAATGGTACAAGTGGTTTATCAGCATTGGCTGGACAATTTGGCGGTTTAGCGAGTATGGCTGGTATTAACCTAGGTGGTTCAAGCACAGATAATACAGCCCTTGCTTTACAAATAATCAGATCTCGCTCATTTCTAGAACATTTTATTGCCAAACACGATTTAATGATTCCATTAATAGCAGCGAAAAAATGGGATATGTCATCAGATAAGTTGCTAATAGACAGTGAAATTTATGATGACCAAAACCAAAGGTGGATTAGACAAGTCAAAGCGCCTAAACAAACCATTCCCTCTAGCTGGGAAGGATATATGGCTTTTTTGGAGTTGCTGACTGTTTCTCAAGACGACAAAACGTCGATGGTCACCATTGCAATCGAGTTTTATTCACCAAATTTAGCTAAACAGTGGTTATCTTGGTTAATAGCTGATATTAACGAATTTATGAAAATACAAGATCAAAAAGAAGCTGAAGCATCAATAACCTATTTAAACGAACAACTTTCAAGTATAAAGTTGTCGAGTATGAAAACTGTTTTTAATCAACTTATTGAAGAACAAACAAAAAACATGATGCTTGCACACGTTAGAGACGAATATGTATTAAAAACAATAGATCCAGCACAAGTACCTGAAATAAAAGCTAAGCCCAAACGTGCTTTAATCGTCGTTATTGGTACATTACTAGGTGGCTTTCTATCTATTTTAATAGTTTTGATTAGATACTACATGAAATAGCATAAAAAAGTTTGAGAGGCAGATTTCGCAGCTACCACCTCTTTGTTATACCCATGTCTGGTTATATAGGCGCTAACGAGTTAATTGGATTCACCTTTGACCATTTTTTATATACTTTTATTGGTACTTGCATTACTTATAAGCAGTTTTGGCTGGTCAAATAAATTAAACAAACTAACGGCACCTTTTGCTTGGTTTTTCATCTACGCATTCGCTATTTTAATTGGTTTTAGAAGTGCAGAATCTGGTGTTGATACGATTGCATATTTTGATTACTTTTATGATATAAAATATCGTATCCCCCCTTACTATACATTCGAGCCTGGATTTATTTTTTTTACTGAGTTCATGACCAAGTTCAGTAGTGTAGAGGTTTACGTATTTACGCTTAGCTTCATTCAATTATTCTTTATTTACCTTGCGGCAAAACGCCTAGGAATTAATAACAAGCTTGTTGCTGTAATTGTCTACCTGTCATTTATTCCAGGTTTTGATATGCTAACTAATGGTTTAAGGAGTGGTTTCGCCCTTGGAATAGGGCTGCTCATTTTGACCTCAACTGTTATTTATAAAAACAAGTACGTTTTAGCCAATATATTGCCTGTTTTTATGCATACATCTTACACTATTATAACGCTCGTTAGCTTATTCGTTAAAAAATTTTCAGGGCACAGAATAAACACTCTAATTTTCTCCTCGAGCCTGTTCTTTTTTTGCATTTGGTTAGTTGTAAACCCAGTTGTTATTGTTAATTTTTTCGAGAGTATCTCTTCACAAGCAAATACGTTTGGGCGACTCGGGAGAATTGTAAGATATTTAATAATCGAAAAAGAACTAATGTCCTTTGCCGTGAAACTATATTTTATTGTACTGTCCTTATTTTTTTCATGCATTTACTTTTATACCTTAAAACATGCTCCGTCTGCTAAAGAAGATAACGTCCTAACTAGAATGGCATTTCTGGCATTATCGATTCAATTAATCTATGCGCTGTGTTCGTTTAGTCAGTATTCCTATCGATTTATGTTTTTAGCTTTTCCACTGCAAGCTTTGATGTTTTGTTATATCATGGACAAGTATTATTCAGGAGCGTTACGAAGCTTGATTGTGTTTATTGTGTGCTTTTTAGGAGTATTATCTACCTACAGCACAAAAACATTCTCTTCATTTAAATTATTGGATTTATAGCAGCAGACCACTCCAAATTATTTTAAGGTTTCATTTTATGACATCGAAAGTTTCAGTCGCCACATTAACTTATGGAGATAGAAAGGCTTTTTTATATAAAGTCATTGATAGGTTATTGTGTCAAAATTTCGATGATATATACGTTTTTTGTAATGGAATTTCACCTGAAAGTTTGCGTGAAATAAACGCTAAGTACTACCAAAAAAATGTAACGATAATATATTCCAAAACCAATTTAGGTTCAGCTGGCGGTTACCATGAATTACTTCGTTACGTTATAGCTAATAGCCAATCTGACTACTTATTATTATTAGATGACGATAATTTGGTACCTGAAAATTGTTTGGATACGATATCAAAATTACAAATTAAAGATAACCAACTCTATTCATTTCACCGCTCTGATCGCGAACTTGCTAAACGAGTAAAAGAGTTAGAAAAACCAGAAAAAATTATTGGTAGCGCTAACTCTTTCTTGGGTAGAGATTTTTTTTCTTTCATTAAAAACTCTGAAGCTGAGTATAAAGGTGATTTAGCAGCGGCCCCATATGGTGGTCTTTTGCTCAATCGTAAGTCGCTAGATACTGGTGTACTTCCGCGGAAAGAGCTATACCTTTATGCTGATGACTATGAATATACCTATAGGTTAATTTCAGAGTTTAATTTTGAGGTCGTTTTTTCTGAAGCCTTAGTGATTGAAGATTTAGAAAAAAGCTATCATCTCAAGAAAGGTGGAAGACTCTTGAATAACAGATATAGCCACGCATCTCAAATGCAACTTTACTATTCAGTTCGGAATAACACTTGGTTAGGCCTAAAGAGAAAAAAGTCTACTCTTATATTTCTTTCAAACTTGTGCATATGCACAGCAGTGTTCACAACACAATTTCTAGTTACGTTTAAGTTTAATAATATTGGCCTTTTCATTAAAGCGATTAAAGATGGCTATATTCTCCATAAAAAAATAGGAAGTTAGTAAATGAATTTAGTTTTTTTCCCATTTCATGATTATAAGCTAAGTTTGAAAGAAGGGTTTCGAACACGAGACGCCCATATTTATAGCAAAGTGATTGATAATACTTCTATTCACAAGACTATTATAATAAATCGGCCAACATTATTGTTAGAGGTAGTTCTAAAACGAAAAACTGCAAATACGTCTGGTGAAGTTATTTTTACTGACGGTCGTCTAACGGTACAGAAAATTAGCGAAAAGTTATTTGTTGTTGATATCATAGATTTCTCAGTTATCAGACCTATCCTAAAAGGAAAGGCATTTATTAGTGACTTATATTTTCGTAATAGAAAGCTAATTAAAAAGGCACTAACTAAACTGAATAGCCTTGAGTTTACGAGCTATGAGTCTTCCCCGTTAACAAGGAAAACGGTAGAATTTCTATCTCCTCAAAAAAAGATCTTTGATGGCGTAGATAACTTTTGTAAACATGACTCATATGCCTCTTTAAAAGAAGAGCTTCAAGCTGAATATCAAAGTATTTTAAAAAGCTATGATAAAATTTACTTCAATGGAAGAGATTCACTAAGTTATTTCAATTGCACAAACAATGAGAGGGTCGAATTCATGCCTAATGGGGTTGATTTTGATCGTTTTCAGTCCGAGTATAAAACACCAATCATTTACAAAAATAGTAAACTACGGAAAAGAAAAATTGCCGTTTATGCTGGAAAAATGCAATCCATGTTTGATGTTGATTTGGCGGCAGAGTTAGCAAAAAGTAACCCTGATGTAGATTTCTTTTATCTTGGTAAAATCTTGGAAGGGCAGCCTGATATAGAGCTACAATTATATCCAAATGTAATTTTTACTGGTGATGTACATTATGAGCAACTACCAGCTCACATTACAAATGCCGATGTTTGTATCATTCCCTATTTGGTTGATAAGCAACATGGCGGAGACCCGATTAAATTTTATGAATACCTAGCGTCTGGTAACAAAATTGTTTCTACCTGTATAGGTGACATTGAAAAATACCACGATAATTCCAGCGTCTATATTGTTGATAAAGCGGATTTTGTAGATTCATTTAATAGTGTTATACAAAGTAACACTAACAAATCAATTCGAAGCATTCCAAAGCATATGACATGGCAGTATAAAGCAGAGCGCATGTTTGATTTGCAGGAGGCAAGCAATTGATTTATAGCTTAGTTAATTACATTATTCGTAAGGTAAAAAAGTCACCTGAATACCAACTTGATAAACAACTAAACTCCTATGTAATTTTATCTTTAGCTTTAGAGCGTTTAGTGACCTTAACTCGCGGGACTCTTTTTCAATTGGTAAGATTTAAAAAACCTACCTGCCTCTTTTTAGGAAAAAGAACAAGGATAAAGTTTAGTCAATCATTAAAATTGGCAGGGACAACGACAATAGGAGCCAATGTTACTATCGAATGTTTAGGAAGAAATGGAGTAGAGCTAGGTGAAAATGTTAACATTCCAGATAACTGTTTTATTCGTTGCACTGGTGTCATCTCCAATTTAGGTTTAGGTATAAAGATAGGCAACAATACAGGTTTAGGACATAACAACTTTCTCAATGGTCAGGGTGGTATTTGTATTGGCAACGATGTGATTATCGGCCCGGATGTAAAAATTCTATCAGAAAATCATAATTACTCAGATCCTAATCAGCCAATTCGATTACAAGGTGTATCTAGACAGGGCATTGTTATCGAAGCGAATGTATGGATTGGTGCAAATGTCACCATTCTTGATGGAGTAAGAATTGGCAAGGGAAGTGTTATTGGTGCTGGAAGCGTTGTCAGCAAATCTATTCCAGAAAATAGTATAGCCGTGGGTGTTCCTTGTCGTGTAATTAAAAAGAGAAGTACAAATAATGAATAAAGTTTCAATCATTGGCACAGTAGGTGTGCCTGCATGTTACGGTGGATTTGAAACCTTAGTAGAAAACTTACTGGATGAAAACAACTTCGCCCATCAAATAACTGTTTATTGTTCATCCAGAAGCTACACAAAGAAGCTAAAAACTTATAAAAATGCAAAATTACATTATATCCCGCTTAATGCAAATGGTGCGCAAAGCATTCCATATGACATATGGTCTCTTTGTCATGCGACGTTGAAAAAGACAGACAATATTTTGCTACTTGGGGTTTCAGGCGCTATTTGTTTGCCTTTTATTAAACTTTTTTCTAACGCAAACATCGTCACCAATATTGATGGGCTAGAATGGCGTAGAGATAAATGGGGTAAGTTAGCCAAAGCATTTTTAAAGTTTTCTGAAAGAATAGCGGTAAGGTTTTCTGACAAAGTTATTGCTGATAATCAAGCGATTGCCGATTACGTCACGCAAGAGTACGGTGTAAAGTCAGAGGTTATTGCTTACGGTGGTGACCATGCCGTTAGTTCATCGTTAGAGTTATCAGATGACGGTTACGCTTTGGCGTTATGTAGAATTGAGCCAGAAAACAATGTTGAGTTAATTTTAGAAGCATTTAGCCGAACGAATAAAAAACTAAAGTTTATTGGTAACTGGGACAACAGTGACTTTGGCCGAAGAATGAAAGCTAAATATCAAAACTTTGAAAATATTGATATAATGCCGCCAGTTTACGACGTCGACTCGTTATTTGAATTAAGAAAGAAATGCTCTTTTTATGTACATGGTCATTCAGCTGGCGGAACAAATCCATCACTTGTTGAAATGATGCACTTTAAGAAAACAATTTTGGCCTTCGATTGTAATTATAATCGGGCTAGCACCGAAGAGTCTGCACATTACTTTTCCAATATTGAAGAATTAGTTACCAATATTACCCAAGAAACTGGGATTGATAATGGTAACCGTATGCTCGAAATTGCTCAGCGCAGATATACATGGGAAATAGTAAAACAGCAGTACTTCAACCTATTGAATTAGATGATATGTAAGGTAATCTCCTATGCGTAAAGGAATCATATTAGCTGGCGGCAGTGGCACACGCCTTTATCCGTTAACCAAAGTTGTAAGTAAACAGCTAATGCCTGTTTATGACAAGCCGATGGTTTATTATCCACTTGCAACCTTAATGCAAGCTGGCATTCAAGAGATTTTAATTATATCTACACCAGAAGAAATCCATCGTTTTGAAGACCTTCTCGGCAATGGCGACGCGTTTGGCGTTAGTTTGTCTTATGCCGTACAACCAAGTCCAGATGGCCTTGCTCAAGCATTTATTATTGCTGAAGAATTCTTAGCCGGAAGTTCAGCAGCCTTAGTTTTGGGAGATAATATGTTCTATGGGCATGACTTAACTAAATCCTTAAAGAATGCCTGCGCTCAGGAAACAGGTGGTACTGTATTTGGTTATCATGTCTCCAACCCTAAAGCCTATGGCGTAGTCGAGTTTGATGATAATGGTACGGCCATCTCTATTGAAGAAAAACCAGCTAAGCCTAAGTCTAATTACGCGGTTCCTGGCTTGTACTTTTTTGATTCGCGCGTGGTTGAATTTGCTAAAAATGTTAAACCATCGGCTCGTGGTGAGCTTGAAATAACAGAAGTTATCGACCAGTACTTACAAGCAGGTGAATTACAAGTTGAAATTATGGGTCGAGGTACCGCCTGGCTAGATACCGGCACCCATGATGACCTGCTCGCCGCGGCACAATTTATTGCCACCGTAGAAAAGCGTCAGGGCCTAAAAGTCAATTGTCCTGAAGAAATGGCCTTCCGTAATGGTTGGATTTCGGAGCAAAAATTACGAGAGATAGCCGAGCCACTGCGAAAAAGTGGTTATGGTGAATACCTGTTAAAACTGCTTGAAGAGCGAGTGTTTTAATGCAAATTATCAATACCAGCATTCCTGACGTAAAAATACTAGAGCCGAAAGTGTTTGGCGATGAACGCGGATTCTTTTTAGAAACCTTTCGTGACGACTGGTTTAAAGAAAATGTCGCCAACGTAACATTCGTGCAAGATAACCATAGCAAATCATCTCACGGCATATTGCGCGGCTTGCATTACCAACTAAAGCACGCTCAAGGAAAACTCGTGAGAGTTATTTCTGGCGAAGTTTATGATGTGGCGATCGATATGCGTGAAAACAGCCCTAGTTTTGGTCAGTCTTTCGGAACATTACTCTCAAGTGAAAACAAACGTATGATGTGGGTTCCAGCCGGCTTTGCTCATGGTTTTTATGTCACCTCAGAATCTGCTGAATTTGTCTATAAATGCACCGATTACTATGCGCCTGAGTTTGAACAAAGTCTGTTATGGAATGATCCAGCACTCAAGATTGACTGGCCAATAAAAACAGATGAACAACCACTGCTGTCAGAAAAAGACCAAGCAGGGAAATTATTTAAAGATGCTCAATACTATCCTTAGTATTGGGTCAAAGCGCACGGTAAGTAGACACAAATTATGAGTAAGAGAATTTTTATTACTGGTGGAGCTGGCTTTATTGGTTCAGCACTCGTTCGTTACTTAATCAACGAAACTGACTGTATTGTCATGAATTTTGACAAGTTAACTTATGCGGGTAACTTAGAGTCATTAAAATCCATTGAAAACAATGAGCGCTATCACTTCGTTCATGGTGATATTTGCGATCAAGCCTTCGCTAGCGAAACAATCAAATCATTTAAACCTGACTATATAATGCATTTAGCGGCTGAAAGTCATGTTGACCGTTCTATTGATGGGCCAGGTGATTTTATTCAAACCAATATTGTTGGCACTTATACGCTTTTAGAAGCGGCTCGTAGTTACTTCGTCACGCTTAATGAGCAAGAAAAACAGGCATTTAGGTTTCACCATATTTCTACCGATGAAGTCTATGGCGACTTGGGCGACACTGGGCTATTCACAGAAGAAACACCTTATGACCCTAGCTCACCTTATTCGGCGTCAAAAGCAGCTTCTGATCACCTAGTTCGAGCTTGGTGTCGCACCTTTAATTTACCTGTCGTGGTTACTAACTGTTCCAATAATTATGGGCCTTATCACTTTCCCGAAAAACTAATTCCATTGATAATTCTAAATGCTTTAGAAGGTAAGCAGTTACCAATTTACGGTGATGGTAAACAGGTTCGCGACTGGTTATTTGTCGAAGATCACGCCAAAGCACTCTTTTGCGTTGTTGAAACAGGCAGCGTTGGTGAAACCTATAATATTGGTGGTTTCAATGAAAAACAAAATATTGAAGTTGTTAATACTATTTGTAATCACCTCAATGAGTTGGTAACAAATAAACCCGACGGTATTAGTGATTTTAAGCAATTAATCACGTATGTGGCTGACAGGCCCGGCCACGATGTTCGCTATGCCATTGATGCAAGTAAAATTAGCTCAGAATTGGGCTGGAAACCTGAAGAAACATTTTCCACAGGTATCAAAAAAACAATAGAGTGGTATTTAGCCAACCTAGAATGGTGCCAGCACGTGCAAGATGGCAGCTACCAAAGAGAGCGATTAGGCAATTAGGCTCCCATGCTCACAAAGGCAGCTTATCGCTGCCTTTTTTAGGATATAACGAAATGAAAGCTTTAATTATCGGTAAAAATGGCCAATTGGCACACGAATTAATCGACGAAAAACCAGATAACATCGACGTATTATGTTTAGGTAGAAATGATGTCGATATCGGCTCAATTGAATCACTAGACAACGCAATAAAGAAATTCTCTCCTGATGTTATCATTAATGCATCTGCCTATACGGCTGTAGATAAAGCAGAATCAGATCAAGACGCAGCTTATGCAATCAACCAGCATGCGGTTAAAAATATTGCAAAACTGGCGAAGAAATACAATATACGCCTACTTCATGTGTCCACTGACTTTGTTTTTGATGGTCAGCAAAGCAACGCTTACCTTGTTAATGATACCACTAACCCTTGCAGTGTTTATGGTGCATCTAAACTCGCCGGCGAACAGGAAATCCAAACCCACTGCTCTGAAAACAGCGCCATTGTAAGAACATCTTGGTTGTATTCATCTTATGGTAATAACTTTGTCAAAACGATGATCAGGCTAATGAAAGAAAAGCCAGAGCTAGGTGTGGTTTGTGATCAAATTGGCTGCCCTACTTCAGCTAACAGTTTAGCTAAATTTTTATGGAAATTAACCGAGCAGCAAAGCATTTCGCCAATATACCACTGGAGTGATTACGGCGTTGCCTCTTGGTATGATTTTGCCGTAGCGATTCAAGACATTGCTTTTGATAAAGGTTTACTAAAAGAGAAAATACCAGTAAAACCTATTCCTGCAACTAGCTACCCTACTCCTGCCAAAAGGCCAAACTTTAGCTTGCTTAACGCGAGTGACTCTTACTTAATTGAACCTTCAGCTCATTGGTCTGTGCAATTAAAGCAATGTATCAACAAGCTGAGCGAAGCAAAAATTTAGAAGGTTAGAAGATTCACACAAAAGGGGGAAGCTAAAACTTCCCTCTTTTTATCTTTCTACCGATTTAGTATACTTTCTTGTATGAAGGCTACAACAGCACTAAAATTTGAATCGACACGAACTTCCTAAATTTCTTCTTGGACTTATCCATTTTAACTATTAAAATAGCGTCAAATTTAGTATCTACACGGACTGTAAATTATGACGAACACTAAGCACCTATTTCTTTATTTTATCTTCTTGTTTTTTTTAACCGCGTGCGGCGGCGGTGACAGCCCTGATAAACAAAAACCTAGCCCTACTCCATCACCAGTTATTAACAGTTTTAGTACAAATAAGACCTCTATTTTTGCTGGTGAAAGTGTTGAAATAACGGCTGTTTTTTCAAATGGCGAAGGCTCTATAAATAAAGGCATAGGTAATGTTTCTTCTGGTGTAGGAATTCAAATATCACCAGAAGAGACCACAACCTATACCCTATCGGTAACAAATTCAAATGGGCAAACTATTACTAAATTACTCACGATTACCGTCAATACCGCGCCCCCAGAAATAGTTGGTTTCACGGCCAGTAAAACGGACATCCAAGAAGGGGAGGCCATTGAATTAATTGCTAACTTTGCAAACGGAGAGGGTCAGGTAAATGGTGGTATCGGAGCTGTTTCTTCAAATACAGCGATCAGTGTTTCGCCAGTAGCGACTACCACGTATACACTTACCGTGACTAATGCTAAAGGTGTATCTGTTGCGGCGCAGTTAACTATCAATGTTACTTCGCCACACATCGGAAAGTTTTGGACTGAGTATGACGCTCAAATATTGCCAGGAGACTCCGCAAGGTTAGAATTTGCCTTTTCGGGTGGCGAAGGTAGTATCGATAATGCTGTCGGTAATGTTAAATCATATGAAGCTATATTGGTTCAACCAGAAGAAACAACGACTTACACCTTAACCGTTACTAACGAATTTGGTGCAAGTAGAACAGCACAACTTACCGTTGAAGTATTGCCTGTCATCATAAAGTACGCGCACCCAGCTAAGTTTGTCAAAGATGAGTTTCTTGTTGCGGTAGGCGTTTACGCTAATATTGAAGTTACAGAAGTTTCCGCTAGTATCGCTGGTATTACAAAGCCCTTACAAAGCTATTTGGTCACTGATGAGAAAGCTTATTTTAAAGAAACTTTTTCATTATCAGGAATGCCTCAACGAGACTACACCTTAACAGCAACAGCCATAGATTTTAAAGGCAAACAACATAGTTTTTCCAAAACGATCACCTATGATACCCCTCCTCAAGTAACGCTCTCATCCACAGTAAAACATGGCGTTGCTACACCAACATTAGCACTAGAAGCAAGCTGTACTGATGAACTCGGTGACTGTGAGATCAGCATAGTTAACTGCGGCGATAAATCGTGGTGTAACTCTATAAATGATGGAACGGTGATTTTATCAGGTCAAAATCAGATAAACGCGTCATATGATTTTAGTGATTATGATGGCAAAAAGATCTATCTATTAGCAATCGCAAAAGACGAACTAAATCAATACTCAGAGAATAATATTGCCAGTCCTATCTATGTTGAAAGTTCAACGGAACTAACCGCAGTGAATTCATTTGCTGGCCAAATAATAGATTTTAATCATGATAACGTGTTGTTGCACAATAGCAATAATTCTGGCGATAAATTAGATATCGCCGACGTAACCAATAATACTGTCAGCCCTGTTGAAATCGCACCAAATACCAACATAGATATTGACGGTAGTTTTTTAACTCCCACTGGAGCGGTATATACGGTTGACGATTATTATGCGTCACAGAACCTTTTTGACTGGAATAAAAATGAACTACTTTCTCTTGGCCAAACTCGCTCTCAACCACACGTAAGTGGTGATTTCATGACTTATTTTACCTCGGACAAAGAGAGTGATTACAGTCAATTATGGCAAAGACAGTTTTCGACCAAAACTAATGTATTAGCCAGTCAAAGGCCGCCATGTCGAGGTTCTGGTTGTAGTAGCAGTAAGTATTATCATTCGGTGGCTAGTAATGGCGTCATAACCTATCAAATCAATACTTACTATGAATCTAGACCATGTGCTGATCATATTATGAAGTTTGAAAATAACACAGAAACACAACTGCCCAATATCTCAAGTTATATTTGCTCACCTTTATCGGATGGAAGCAGGTTTATTTATCAAAATGGTAATGCTATTAGCATTCATGATGGCATTAACGAAACGATGCGAACGGACAGTTTTAGTTGGGCAAGAGTTCCAAGTCAATATCGTTTTTATGCGATAAATAATGGTTGGGCAGCATACGTAGATTTGGGCAACCTTCAGCAACTGCATGTTTTTAGCCAAGATATCAATGGTGTTGTGCAACAAAGAACCTTTTTTGGTAAAGATGCCTATATAGAAGCACTCGCAGAAAATGGCGATATTATGGTTCTCTATGAAGGCAAACGCTACTTAAGTAAACTAAATGCTGACCCTGTTTTCATTAGTTCAGCCCTTGGTACGAGTAAATATAGCAATGGTGCTTGGTACATCGCATTAGGTAATACCCTGTTTTCATTAACCTCACCTTAATATGAGATAATTTTAAGCCAGCCAAAATTATCTTCCCATTTATCCCCTTTTTATACCAAAGGGGATAAATGGAATGTTTTCTATCTTATTACGCTCATTTTTTATAGTTCGCCACAAACAATTTTCTTACTGCAATAACGAGCTGAGTTAAGTATAATCACGCAAAGCTGTAATATCATTACAGTGACACGTATTATCTAGATGAATAATCAAGCAAAAACGTGATAACTTATTCTTTAGTTTGATGTTAGTTACCTTCTCATGCGAAGGCATGCTGCTAAGTTTTCAAAAATACTGTCACTGAACAATTGAATTTAATAAGAACTCACAATGAAAGTACTTACCGTATTTGGCACTCGCCCTGAAGCCATAAAAATGGCGCCTTTGGTCCATGCACTAGCAAACGATGAACGTTTTAATGCGAAAGTATGTGTAACCGCTCAACATCGAGAGATGCTTGATCAAGTACTGGAACTTTTTGAGATTACTCCTGATTACGACTTAGATTTAATGAAAGCAGGACAAACTTTAAATGAAGTAACGGCTCGCATACTGCTAGAAATAAAACCTGTTCTTCAAGCGTTTAAACCCGATGTCGTATTAGTGCATGGCGATACAGCAACAACATTTGCTGCAAGCTTAGCTGCTTACTATGAGCAAATTGATGTCGGGCATGTCGAAGCGGGGTTACGCACCGGTAATATTTACTCTCCATGGCCTGAAGAAGCTAACCGAAAATTGACCGGTGCCTTAACGAAGTACCACTTTGCACCGACTGCGACATCAAAACAAAATTTGCTGTCTGAAAACTATGCTGCGGAAAATATTTATGTCACTGGAAATAGTGTTATTGACGCTTTACTCATGGTAAAAGAAAAAATAAATAACGACGAGCAACTTAACGCTAATTTAGCGACACAGTTTCCTATGCTTGATGGCAATAAAAAACTTATCTTAGTGACTGGCCACAGGCGAGAAAGCTTTGGTGGCGGCTTTGAACGTATTTGTGAAGCATTAGCACATACCGCCAAACGTTACCCTAATATGCAAATTCTTTACCCTGTGCATTTAAACCCAAATGTTAGAGAGCCGGTCAATCGTATCTTAAAAGGCATTGACAATATTTTTCTTATTGAGCCTCAACAGTATTTACCGTTCATCTATCTTATGGATAGAGCACACATCATCCTGACCGATTCAGGAGGAATACAAGAGGAAGCGCCTAGCTTAGGAAAACCCGTACTGGTTATGCGTGAAACAACCGAACGTCCTGAAGCAGTAGAAGCGGGCACTGTTAAGCTTGTTGGCACAAATATAGAAGCGATAACCACTGCCATTAGTGAGTTAATGGACAACGATGAGTCTTATCAAGCGATGAGTTTTGCCCATAACCCATACGGTGATGGCAAGACGAGTCAACGAATTTTAGATACCTTAATAAACTCACATTAACTAAATGAAATTTATAAATAAAGTCAAACGCTACTTGATGCTCAGGCGCTTTAAAAGCAACAATACGATGTTAACGCATTTGCTGCTGGGTAATTGCAATATCAGTAATATCGAAAACATTAAGATTGGCAATGGTTGCCGCATAGGTGATGGCTGTTTAATCAATGCTGGTGGTGGCTTAGAAATAGGCTGTAATGTTATATTAGCGCCTAATGTTGTGATTTGGACACAAAACCATAATTTCATTAATGCGACACTACTTCCTTATGACGCAAAAATAAAAAATAAAAAAGTGGTGATTGGTGACAATTGTTGGTTCGGTGAAGGTGTTAAAATAGCGCCGGGTGTAAAAATAGGCAATGGCGTTATTCTGGCAATGGGCAGTGTCGTATTTGATGACATTCCCGACTTTGCTATTGCTAGAGGAAATCCTGCAACAGTAATCAGCACTCGTACGGATATCGATAATTATCACCATCTAGATGTTGAAAAGCATAGTTATATTATTAATAAACTTTTAAGAAAATTATAATTTGAACTCAAAAATAATCAGTGCTTTTATTAAACTTATGGCCATTGCTATCGGTTTTTTAAGTAATTTCTATCTAGCAAGTATTTTATCAAAAAATGATTTTGGCTTATTCAGCGCTTTAATTAGCCTTTTCTCTCTGTGTTTAATTTTTAGTAATATGGGAATGTCATTATCTATTCTTGATTTATTCCCAAAGGTTGAGTCTAAACGGAATTTACTTCAACTTAAAAATAGAATTTTTGTCTATTCATCGGCTGCTTCACTCTTTGTTGGTTTTATCGCTTTTTTATATGCTTACAAATCTGATCTTATCAGCACAGAAACTAACCTGCTCTTGGCTTCGATGGCCATAATATTGATTATTTTCTTTCAAAATATTCATGCGTCTAACATCGCTGCCTTAAGATCGTTCCAGTCATTTCGAACCGCACTCTCTTTAGAAAGCATAATTTTCTCGCTCACCTTGGTGGGCTTTATCTATTTACTCTATCTTAGCTGGCGAATAGAACTGATATACGCATTTTTCTTTGCTACATTAATTACTTTCATTTTATCGACATACTTTACTGTCAAAAAAATACATCAATTCAAAGACAGCGTTTCGCAAGATAATAAGAAGGCATATAAAACACTTTCGCTTTCGAGCCTATTACCTTTTCTGTTGTTAGGGTTTGTCGAAGTAATCACTACAAACTTAGATGTACTTTTAGTACGTGAACTTTTTGGTAACGAACAGACCGCTGACTACTTTATAGCCAAGAAAATGCTAATTGCTTTCACCTTCTTTTGGTTTATATACAACTTTATATATACACCCAAACTATCAAAATTATTTAGTGATAGAACTAATCTTGATAAAAACAAAGTAATTTATATTATAAGACTAAAATGGCCAGTCTTATTCATATCAACTACCTTCATGCTTTTAATTAACCTTTTCTTTTATGATATCATCGGGTTGTTTAATTTGTCTCATTACGCTAATGCTAAGCCATTTTTAATGCTATTTTCCGTCTTTGCGTTTATACATATATTAACAGGACCTGTGGTAAGCTTTTTAAACGTTACTGGCTTAAGCACCTACTCACCCAAAGTGGTTTCTTTAGGCGCAGTCGTGTTTTTAATTTCATTTTACCCTCTACAATATTACTTTGGCGTGTTGGGCATTTTAATCGCACTTAATATAAGCTTGTTAGCTTGGAAAGTATTAGGTGTCTATATAATTCAAAAAGAGACTGGTTTTAATTTAATTGTTGGGAGCTATGTGGGTGAGTGATTTTGTAATTAAAGGTGGCTACGGTTTACGTAACTTCGGTGATGATGCTTTAATGTACTACTTAGTTAAAAGTATCGAAAACAAGCACCCGGGCGTTAATATTGCGTTAGACTGTAATAAAGCTAACTATATTACAAAGTGGTTACCAAATGTTACTTTTTCCAAACCATATCAAGTCCCCCAAAAGGCTTACATATATGGTGGAGGAACATTATATTATTCATTCCCGAAAAAGTTAGAATCAAAACCTTTTATAGAGAAAGTAGTATTGGGCGTCACACACCCCTCGCTTGTTCTCAACAAGTTGCTAGCAAAATCACGAAGAAAGAACTTCGAGAAATCAAAAGTTAAAAAAGTGATGTTCGGTCTTGGCTTTGGTCCTTTTCACGTAAAAAACGAACTATATGAACAGGCAATTTTGGATGCAAAAGGTACCGATATTGTTTGCGTGAGAGATTCAAAATCGTATGAATTTGTTACTCAGCACAATGCTAATGCATTTCATGGCACAGATATTTGTTTTGCCAAAGGCATCGCGAGCAAGAACACCAATAATAACTCTACTGAGGTAAAAAAAATCGGGGTAATTATTAGGGACTGGAATTACGGTACTGAAGAAGACAATTACAAAGATAACCTACAAGAAGCAATTACCCAAATAAGAAAAATCGGCTATAAGGCACAATATATTGTCTTTAGTGATTTAAGAGACAATGACTGGTTAAATACCTTGCAGGAGCAGCAGGAAGATATCCTGATCTGGAACCCAGATAATGATAGCATTGAATATTTTATGGAAAAGTTAAGTCATTTTGACTTATTCATTTCATCAAGATTTCATGGGGTAATTTTCAGCACGCTATTAAATATTCCTGCGATATCTGTCGCCATAGAGCCTAAATTAGAACTTGTAAAGGAAAATGCTATTTGCAAAGTATGGCATCCTATGAGAGATGGTGTGGATGATTTACTATCTATGGTCAATGATTTTAATGATAATTATTTAACCTTTGTAACAGAATGCCAGAGACTCGTTAACGAAAAATCAAAGCTTTACAATGAAATGTTAGATTTCGCATTTAAGGATTCAGAATGAAAATAGGTGTAGTCACCACATGGTTTGAACGCGGTGCAGCATACGTAAGTAAACAAATAAGAGACGTTTTGGTCAAGCATGGCCATGAGGTTTTTATTTTTTCTCGACACTTTTGTCCTGAAATTGAGTCTGGAGAAAAATGGAACGAATCTTTTGTTACACGAGCAAAAAGGCAACAGAGCCCTATGCCAACAGACATAAACAAAAGAGAGTTTCTTGCTTGGATAGATAGAGAAAATATTGAACTCGTTGTTTTTAATGAGCAACATTACTGGCAACCAGTGATTTGGGCAAAAGAGCATGGTATAAAAGTGGTCGCATATGTTGACTACTACAAAGAAGACACGGTAGAAGCCTTTGGTATCTATGATCAAATTTGGTGTAACACTAACCGACACTATTCTGTTTTCGAACACTTTCCACAAGCTAAATATATTCCTTGGGGGACTGACGTTGATACCTTTATACCTCAAACAACATCAAACAATGCTTCTAGCGAAGTGGTTACTTTCTTTCACTCTGCTGGTATGAGCCCGCTAAGAAAAGGCACGGATATACTTATTCTAGCGACCGAAGAGCTTGCTAAAAAGAGTACAAACTTTAACGTTTTGCTGCACACGCAAGTGGCATTGGAAGATCACATGCCAACACTAACCGATACCATTGAAGCCTTAAAAAATCAAGGTATATTGACCGTTGTTTGTGAAACCATCAGTGCGCCTGGACTCTATCATTTAGGAGACGTATACGTATATCCTTCACGGTTGGAAGGGATAGGATTAACCATTGCCGAAGCACTTTCGGTTGGCTTACCAACAATTGTGACAAATGAAGCCCCGATGAATGAGTTTTCTAGTCCATATTGTCAAACTATTGGAGTAGAGAAGCGATATGCAAGAGCTGATGGGTACTACTGGCCCCAAGCAATTGCTTCATTTGAAGATCTAGCAGAAAAGATGGCGCTTTATCTAACTGATTATGACTTTCAAAAAATAAAACCTTTGGTAAGAGAATATGCCGAAAGTAAACTTTCCTGGCAAAAAAACTCGCAATGCTTAGGTGACTTAGTTCTAGAGTGTCAATCATTACCGGCCCCACAAGCTAGTAGATTAGCTGCCGACAAAATCGATCAATATAAATGGCCTTATTTTGAAAAGCTAAGATTGCTTTACTATTTTGCCTATGATGTGCATCGACTCTTAAAAAAACTTAGAAGTCACTAATTTGATAAAAATGTTAACGATTAGAACAACCATTTCTAATTTGCTGATAGCGTCGACGCAAAAAATTATAAAGTCTATAAGGTAACTCGACTAAAGCTCTAGGATTAAATGGAGTCTCTAATAACTCTGGTTTCAGTCTAGCGATTATTTCTGGTTGTGGGTGACGCTGGGCTAGAGATAATAACTCAATAATATCTTGACAGTTTGCAGGGTGAATGCGTTCAAAATCGGTTATATCAGCGGCTTGCTCCAACGATGAAAGCCAGCCTGAGATCCTCTGTTCTAAGTAAAACCTATCCCTAAAACCTAATACTGAATACGTATTTTTAGTGTGTGATACCCACTGTTCTATTGACTGCTTGTGCAAGTTTGACTGCTTTATAATGGGAAAGCTTTGTGCTAAGTTGGCTAAAATATCTGTTTCACAGGACAAACTTTCATTAATGCCACTCGTGGTGTATTTTTTCCTACCAACTTCCCATACTCCGCCCCTTATAATGATTTTTTTAGCCACTTTGCTTTTTTTCACTAATGGCTCATATTGGCCATTTGCATAAAAAAGTACTCCTGCATCAGCGGCTTGTCCTGCTGAATGCTCAATATATTGCTGATACTTTTCCTGATTGAAGCCTGCGACTCTATCAATAAAAAATAAAGGGAAGTCATGCTTATCAGCCAATTGCCGTGGAATAGTAGCATCAGCAAAAGACAAGTTATCATGGCCAAATAAAAACGCTGTAAAAGGTAGCTGCTGAACGAGAAAAGCAGATAATAGTGTCCTAGAGTCATACCCCCCTGTTAAAGGAAGATAAACCTCTTTACCGAAATCTGAACTAATATTAGCGATAATTTCTTTTAGTCGACTAGCAAGTTCTGCATATATTTCATCTTGATTTAATTGACTAAAGTCACTTTTTCGCACTATTACAGGGTGTACTTTCATCTCTTCAATCGACAAGTAATGCCCAATTAATAATTTACGAACGCCATGAAATATTGTTAAAGGCGGAGGAAACCAATTCATTGAATTACCATAAGATATCTTTTGATAATCAGTGCGCGGTTTAAAGTCATAGTGCTCAGCAATTAAAGATAAACTAGAAGAAACGACTAAACCTTTGTCACATTGACCATAATAGCAACCTAACATGCCACTTGCGTCAAGGTATAAATTGCCCTTAATAATTAGCAGCCAACGTCCACTCCAATCAGATGTCATTAACGATACGTTGCTGTGATTAACCTTATTTAAATCATCCTTTATATTTCCAGATATGCTTTTAAAAGCAAGACCTAATAAAATATTATCACCGCATTGACTTAGCTTGATAGATAGATTGGTATGATAGTTAAGATAAAAGCCTTTACCTAACTCGACAAAGTCAAAGTTTGGTTTAGCCAATTGTTGCTTACAAATCAAAAATTGACGATTGTGTTTCATATTTTGCCTCTACTGCCCGCTAATACCAATTGAAAAACGTACCGTATAAACTATTTCTCGTTAATAGTCGCCAACATGGCCTTATAGTTTGCTTTTACTTTTTCTATAGTGACATTGGACTGCACTTGTAAGTTATTTAAACTGTCTGTTGTAATACATTCAGGTAGCACGCTCAGTTCACTGATTGAGTAGCACCTATTAAACGGCTCAATACTCCAGTCTCTCAAAAATGCATCTAATTTGATAACCTTTGGATTTATACCAAAATGCGGGAGCCCATAAGACATAGCAGTGATAGCACCATGTAAACTCGTTCCAAAATACGCTTGCGAATTTGCGATAACATACATTATTTCCCAAAGCGTCAACTCGTTTAACATGATAGTGACATCTGGTAAGGCTTTATGGATTTTATTCAATAGCCGATAATCGTCATGACCAGAGGCATAGCCAATAGGCAATAGCACGACTTTATGATCACTATACTTAGCAAGATTATTGATCTGATTGATACATTCATCAACTGAGCTACCTATTTTATTTGGCGCCCCTTGAAAAACAAAGTAATTTAAAGATAACTGATTAATAAGCTCTGCACCCACCATACTTTTCAAGCAGTCTTTAGAGAGCAAGTCTGCCATAATATAAGCTGAATCAGGTGCTAAATGTGCTGTGAGACCTATAGATGTTATATTGCCGTATGTACGTGTGTCCCTTACAGACACATACTCAGCCCTGGCAAGCCTAGCTTTAACTTCTTTCAACTCGACAGGCGATACGTTACTAAAATCCCCACCGACGGTATTAAAGACAACTTTAGTACCCTGAGTAAAAAATTCAGGTGAAGGAATGAATGGGAATTCCCAAGCCGTTGAATAGCAACGCGAGGAATACCAACTAAATGCTCGCGGTGCTAGCTTCCTAAATACTTTTAAAATAAAATGATGAAGCTGATTATTTTGCATATGCAAAAATAGTGACGAACTTTTACAACATAGCACTTCACCACCAATAACAACGATTACAGAGCCTTCAGGCAATGTATCGCTAATTAAATCTATAGCTTTGGTTGGTTGACATGAATACCTTTCTAAATTTGAATGGCTTATAGCGACATACTCAAATTCAAACTTATCTAACAAATGCGGAGCATACCTCTCCACGTATTTTTGAAAGAGAATAGGCATTAAATTATCGCCATAATTATATCTATCAAATGCCCCAAACAATACGATTTTTTTCAATATGTTATCCTAACTATTTATTGGTTTTATTAAAGATTTATCGTGCCTTTTGGCAACTAAAATTACAGAGAACACCAATAGGATTTGAGGGATAATACTAAATAAACTATGTAAGGCTATTGCATATACATAGTGATTAAAAATAAAGACACCTAAATAAAAACCAGCTATCGATAGCACTAAACTGATGATGCTATTGATAAGTAAAAATCGGTCGAGTCGTAAAACAGGAATTGCTGCCAGACAACCTCGGTTAATAAAACCAAAATAAAAACGCAATGCGAGCCATTGAGCTAATATACCCGCTTCACCCCAGTTAGCACCAAAAACAAAGCTGAAAAGTTGTGGACCAAATAAAACAAATATAATTAACGGGGGCAACGCTAAGACGGCTAACCCTAGTGTCGCCTTAATAACCAATGGGCTAATCGCTTTTGCATTAATATACGCTTCATTAATTTGCGGGAAAAGTACATCGTTAACTGACTTAGCAATTAACGTGACAGGTATAAGTAAAGTGCTTTTACAAAGGGTATACAAACCGGCAGGAATCGGCCCAAATAGCGTCATAATCAATAACACAGGTAAATTTTGATTAACGTTAGCCAATAGCCCCTGAGGCGCTCTATAAAGTGGAAAGTTTTTATACTCTTTCGCTGTATTTGTATCTAAGCCCCAACCTAGCCTGAGCCTGTGTCTTTTTTTCGCCTTAATTTTTACCCAAATAAATAGCAAAGCGGAGTGCACAAACATCCCCAGCAAGCTCAACATAATGAGAGTTTTACCAAAAGGTATAAATAGTCCAAAAAATATTTTCAAACCATTAACAATCAATGCCTGTGCAATCATTACCTGTGCACTCAAGGTAAAAAGCCTGTGTCTAATCACCCACTGACTGCAAATAGTTAAGATTGTGCTCATGATGACCGCGCAAGCTAAACTTAGCGGTATAAATAAACTACTTGTCATATCTAAACCAAAATATTTACCTACGCTTTCATTTAAATACAGGAGTACCAATAGTATTAAGGCACTGAAAATACAAACCATCGATAACGATAAACTGGCTAACTTTACCGCATCACGATTTTTTTTAGGTAATACAATTGCCATTGGATAACTAAAAGCGGCAATGGGTAACAAGACACTTAGTAGCGCAATAAAACTCCCCAACACACCAATGGCCTCAGGAGAATATAGTCGGGTTATCACTGGAGACGCGAAAAGGGCTATTAATTGTGCTCCAGCCGTGCCGCCAATAATAATAGCTATATTTCGAACTAATAGGCTGTGCCTAATTGAATGTATAAAAGCGGGCAAAGTTAAAGGCTTCTCATTGACGATAAAACTATATTACAAGCAAACTTAGTGAATGTTAACGCCATATTTTAGTGGTGTACAAAATAAAAAATGAGCCAATATCATCATATATAGGCTCATTCAAAAACAAGTCGTTAGCTAACGCAATTATTTAATGACAATCGGAGCGCTATACAACTCAGCCATTGCCTCACTAAATTCATCCACTTGCATAGAGTCACGAACAATTTTTGTGGTAATTAGCATGACAAGTTCGGTACGAGTAAAAGTGTCTGTTTTACTTGAAAACAAATTACCGACGATAGGTAAAGATCCCAGAAGCGGTACGCTATTCTCAATTTCATTTTTATTTTCTTGAATCAAGCCGCCTAGCGCAACAGTCTGACCATTTCTAGCAATAATCTCGGTTGAAATCGAACGGTTGGTGATAGTCGGCGTTACTACTTGGGTATTGGTACTTGCCTTACTGCTACTGACCGCCATTGAGACCGATAAAGAAATCACACCGTTTGAATTAATGGTCGGCGTTAGTGACACATTAACACCGGTAGACCGATATTGTACCGAGTTTGAAACCGAACCATTACTTCCTGTATCTTCAACCACCTGCGTGATAATTGGAATTTGATCGCCGGAAGATATTGATGCAGATTCGCCGTCACGAACAATCAAATAAGGTCGTGATATCACTCTAGCATCGTCTTGCTCATCACTCCAATTTAGGTTAGCTTGCCAATCACCAGAGGAAAAAACACCAGCAATAGCGCCCGAACTCAAAAAATCAAATTTTACCGACTTATCACTATTTAGGGAGTTATCATAAAGCCAATCAATACCTGACTTCATATCATCTTTTAATGTTACCTCTAAAATGGTCACATCTAAAATCACTTGCCCTGGTAATACATCAATTTTTTCTAGCAAATTAAGAATTTTCTTGTACTCTAGCGGCGTTGTATTAAGTATTAAAGCATTTTGTTGCTTATCAAGACTAATATTAATTCCCCCGGTAACTATCGCACCTTTCGATGACGGAGGGCTATTTTGAGGGTTATTTCCATTCGCCTCTTGACCTCTTGACGCTACAGCGTTCCTTTTGCTTCCCATTAAGAGGCTGTCTAACGCCTTCTGCATCTCTTCAGCTTTTGCATACTTGGGTTTGTAAACAAAGTATTGGTTTTGATCCCCAGCTAACGGCACATCGAGCTTTTTCGCCCAATAATTAATACGCTCAATAGCTGCTTCACTGGCCGCGTAGGCAACAAAAGAGTTAATGCGTGGCATAGGAACAAATGAAATATCACCATTATTGCTAAATTGAAAACCATCTTCCTTCAACAAATCAGTAATTTGTTGAATTGCTTCTTCGGGTGCAATATGAGCAAACTCAAACAAACGTATTTTTCGGCCATAAGCGCGTGGAACATCAAGCATATGAATTATCTTCAACGCTCGCAGAATTTCATCTCGCTCACCTTCAAGCAAAATAATTTTTTGGTTGGCGTTAACCGTTACTTGTGCGGTGGATAACTTTTTCATAATACTGGAAATGTTACGACTTTCGCTATAAACGTACGGTACGATGTGAGTAATTTCTCCTGAAATATCTGGAACATCAATCTCTTCTCTACCAATACCTATAGCAATATTATTTTTTTCATTGGTTTTACTAGCTTTTGCTAGATATAAAATACTACCTTTTCTGTATGACAATACATCGTTTTGGTTTAATGTTTCTAAAACTGAGTTGTAAAAAGCTTCTCTTTCGATTGGTGTGGCAATATTTAATGTTAGCTTAGTTTTTGAGGCGGCTAACTCAGGAGCCAGCACATAATTCATACTTAACAATTCATTAAATACCTTATGCGAAAATTCGCGAATACTTAATTGGTCGGCAACAAAAGTAATCGGTTCACCTTCGAAGGTTAACTCTTGCTTTTCGCTATCCAACACTTTATTGATGCCCCCAAAATCAGGAACTTCCGAGACAGTATATTTACCAGTAACCTCCTTATCATTTTCATCATCACTTTGCGCTTTTGGCTCATCAACACTGACATTACTACGTAATATAGAAGGTTTCACCTCAACTTGAGTATTTCTCAATCCTTTACTGGCATGCTGTTTGTCAGTGTCGTTATCAGTTAACGAGCAGCTTGTAAGAGCAACAGCAATCAACGCAATAAATAGTTTGTTTTTATAACATAATTTCATGATTACTCGGTTTTTTCCTTTGGTGAATCTAATACAGAAATAATAATCGACTCAAATACCTTTAAGGTAGTTTTGTCTTTGCCATCATCAAATACAATAACGCTTGGGGATATCTCAGTTAATCGATAGTGATAAAGCTCATCCCCCAGTTGCATATCAACTTCCTCTTTTTTGTCATTGACTAATTTACTTAACCTTACTTTTTGTTGGTCTTTAGAGGTATATATCAGCACAACTTCAAGTAAAACTTCGAGCGCTTGAGTCACTTCAACCTCCTCAACTAATGCCTCTTCCTCGTAGTCAACACCAAGTAATAAGGAAAGCTTTTTGATATCAACATCTTTAGGTGCATCATGACTAACAACAGAAGTCAGATTATCATTTAACTTTTCTAGGCTTGCATCTGAGGTTGGCACAAAAACACTGCTGATAAAAGCCCAAAGTAAAAGTAAAACCAAAGCGCAATAGACAACTAAATTTCTCATGAGCGCTTTAAAACCTTAAGAAATTCTATGTCAGCGACAACCGACTCTTTTGTTGCAGGATTTCTAGTTAATCTAAGCTGCCTTACTCTATTTCCGACAGATTCATTCTCAAGCTTATCTAAAAAATGTAACACTTGGCCGTAATTTCCTCTAATGTTGACCTTGCCGACAAACACTGCAAAATCACTATTGAGCTCAACTTCTCGAAGAGGTGATTTATTATTTACTGTAAAATCATATTTGGCTAAGTGTGTATCTAACTCCTGAAGCCAGACCACTGCCGAATCCTCATTCTTTCTTACAATAACATAATCTTTTATTTGCCTACTAAAACCTGTAGTTAATGCTTCTCTTTGCTCTTCTAATACTTTCGCTTTGGCGATTAATCGCTCTTGCTTTTCCAGTTTTTCCTGCGCTGAAACAATACTTGCTTGGGTTTCATTCACCCAATCAAACCAAGGGAATGCGATATATTCCACGCATAAAAGAACAACAATAGCGAGTAAGCCTGCTGATTTTACATTCCAAGTGAACTGATTCACGAAAAGAGCACCTCAATCACAAAAACTTCACTTCCAGAGCGATCTTTGGATACTGGCCTTGAAAATTTTGCCTCTTTGACGACTGATTCTTGAATTAAATGTGCCAGAATATCTGTCGCCGACTGGCTGGTAGTACCTGTTATTTTTACACCCTTAGGGTGTAAATGCACCCTATTTAATTCATAAGTAAAACCACTTAGATCAAGCGAACTAAACAGTGATAAAACATTGGGATTATCAGCAATAAACGTGTCAAAATCTTGTTTTGATTGATACCTTGCCTTCACTTCTCGTTGAACTTTAAGCGCACTTTCCACCGCAGATTGATTAGCCAGCGTTGCATCTTGATAATAACTTTGCATGACAGACAAATACACTGAAGACAATAAAACGAAGGACAGGATACTGACACTTGATAATAAAAACAGCATCTTGTTAGTAAGTTTTTGAACGACGATTTTTTCATCTTTTGCTTTTTTTATAAACAGGCCGCTCAAAGAAAAAACACTGTTATTGCCTATGCTTTCCTTAGTGTTCAAGTATTTAGTTGATACCTCTTCATTTAGTAATGAAAGTAAGCTTTCATCACTATTACTCTCTGGAAATATAAACTGGCAATAGGGGCGGATACCCTCAATAAGTTTCTTAGGAACCACATAATAATGAACAATAGCACTTTGCAGGGTTAACTGCTCAATTTGCCAAAATATCTCCCCTTCAAATGGCGCTACGTTTTTAATTTCTGCTTGAATAAGCTTAGGTAGTTCAATTAAGTTAATATTGCTGTAGTCCTTCTTGGTATGCCAATAGCAATTTCTTTTGACTAAGCAAATATTTGCCATTTTATTCTTGCTGCGCTCACCAATAGCAACTAAACCATCTTCTTTAGTGAAGTAATGGCTAATTGAAAAATAGTTAGCTATGCGAAATAGTTTATTAAAATAATTGTTCATTAGTGATAAAAAAAGGCTGAAAAGTTCCTAGTCCTCTTATTAATAGAAATTGTTTACCTAAAGAAACACCCTTATCAGCGTATGACAACCTAATCAAATAACGACCAGAAGGGTAATTAACCCCACTTTCTGAGGTACCTATAGATGCAGAATATTCTTTACTATTGTTGTTTTCTATACCTGCCGCCGAGTATAAGGCTTCAGGGGTAAATTGTCTATTCATATAGCCATCACCGTACAGCACAAGATAAGGGCTTATGTTTTGGTATATTTCTTTATCTAATAAATAAGCCAACTCATCTACAGATTGAATGACAATATTGGAAGGAAAATAGGGGTATGCTTGATAATCGCCTAATTCTTTTCCTGACAGTCTCGTCAGTGAATCTGGATCCTGCCAGTCATCTAGTCGGTCATAAAAAGCAAGTAAGCTGTCATCATCAAATTGTTGAGCGACCAATAACAAATTTAATGACTTCTTGTCTAAGGGCAACAGTGATACTAAGCCGCTAACATCTTGTACCGAGACTTTTACATTGCCGAACGCTACTTCTTGGCCATCAAAACTATCAACGATTGAATCAAACACATGCGCAGAAGAGGGAAAGTCTGGGCCAACTAAGTGTAAAGGGGTACTCATAAACTGATAAGTAAATTCTGCTTGAGCGCTATGTAATTCAAGTTCAGCCTTCGCCCTAAGCTTAACCATGGCTGCTAACTTACTGTCCAATTTACTTTGGTGTAACATTAAGGTCATAATAATAGACATAATGGCAGTTATCATAATTACCAATAATAACGCTGCACCTTGCATTTGTTTTATTTTACAGCGCATTTTTATCAGCCTTAGTGTGAGGTAACTCCTCAGGAACTTCAAACAATAGCTCTGATGGTAATAACCTGCTGCCCCCTTCTATCATGACTTTAATATATAGCGGCAATATAATGGTTTTTGCACTATCATATTGCTCGCGCCACAAAGGCTTAGGTTTTATTGCAATATTTAACATTTCAGAGTAATAATTATCGAGCTCAAGGACATCTTTCCAAGTAAAATAGGAAAACTCAATATTATCAGCCGATGTATAGACTTGATATTCATTGCAGTGTGATTCGCGAAATCTATAATTTAATAAATTCACACTGCCCAAAGGGAGTTCACAGTATGCTAATACCTTGCCCGACTCCCGTACAAAGAAGTTAGCAATCACCAAAGGCTCATCAAGATAGCCAGGTGTATTGGTAATAAATGAGAAGTAACGTTTTTCACCTTTGAAGAACAATTCATTTTTCCCATCAAGTCCAGCATAGTAATAAGGCTGAAGACCTTTAATCGCGTTGTTGATGATTTTCCTTTTAGTCAACAGAGATAAATCATACTCGGTATTGCCCTTACTGACAGTGGCATTGAAAAAATATCGATACGAAGACACAGATAATGTCATTAAAACACTGAAAATAACCATAGCAACCAGCACTTCAATTAAGGTATATCCCCGAGTCCTCATAGCTGCATTTCCCAAACTAGCTCTTTGTACGTAAATGCGCCATTTTTTGTTCCAGTCGGTGTTATCGTGACAGTGTAAAGCAGTAATAAATCACGATTGGCATGGGCAGAGCCCTCAGATTCTTCTAATACTCGTCTTGGGGGGGCTGACCTATCTGCAATCGCAAGCCATTGATACTCTTGCTGACCAAGAGTTATTTGTCCCTCTCTTACATCGCTATGCTTTAAATGATATTTGATAATATCTCTTGAATATTCTGCCAAATAGGCGGTTTCTGTCGCTCTCATCAACTTTTGTTGATTAAGAATTTTCGTTCGAGCAACAAGACTAATTGCACTAATCGAGATAAATAAAATAATACCCGCGATGAGCACTTCAATAAGCGTCATCCCTATTTGCTTATATTTGAAGTTCAACTTTCATCTCTTGTTTATTTTTAATAAGTGCTAATCTCAATTGACTAATGCTGCCCTGTTTTTCAAAATGCAAGGTCTGTGGCGCAAAAGTAAAGGTGTCAAATTGCATCGTTCTTAGAATCTCGCCGTCTTTTTTTCTGGTAACATTGAGCTTATTTTCATTGAAATTAACAATCAGTGCCTGGTTTTGATAAAAGCTAAAGTGGCGACAATACTTCACCATAGATTTAACTTTAGCGATCTCTGAACGGTATTTAACTTGATCAAACTGCTGCCACATTGACGGCAATACTATCGACGAGCTTAAACCTATCAATACCAACACAATGAGTAGCTCAACTAGCGTAAAGCCTTTATTAAAACGAGACATCATTTATCGACACAATACTTAACAGCATTATTATAACTACAGAGCCAACAACACCGCCCATAATCAAGATAAGCAAAGGTTCAAGCAATGCGGTAAACTTCATCAGCCAAGTCTCAAAGCTTTGTCTTGCTCGAGCGGCTATTTCACGAAATGAGTTTGCTAAAGTACCACTTTCTTCTCCTACAGCAACAAGAGATAAAGCAACATCATCAAATAATTTAATTGGCTGTAAACTGTCACTTAACTGAACTCCAGAGGACACTTGGCTCGCTATTTTAGTTAACTGATTTTTCAGTTCGACATCAATAACGGTTTCACCTGCCAACCTTAATGCTGAAGATAAATTTACGCCACTTTCTAGTGTCAGCTGCAAAGCGGTAGCAAATCGAATTCTATCCGCTTTGTTAGTAATACCCTTTATTAAGGGCAGTCTAACGACAAATTTAATAAATTGCTGGCGTGTCTTATGCTGTTTAAATAAATATACGCCAAAGAATATGAGTAAAATCACAATAATAACGGCATGTATTTGATAGTTTTGTACGTTATTACTGACATCCAATAAAAACTGGGTATAGGATGGCACCTCTTCCATCGACTCGAACATACTGGACATACTTGGAACTACAAAGTTAAATATCGCCCAGATCGCACTAATACAGACCAATAGAATGAAAAAAGGATAACTGATCGCCTGTAATACTTTACTGCGCAAACCAATTTGAAAACGCAAATTTTCACTTAATCGCGTAAAAACGGTTGGCAAATTACCCGTGCTCTCACCTATTTTCACCATTTCACAATAAAGTGGCGAAAACACCTCTTGTCGAGCCTCTATCGCTTCACTGAGTGACCTTCCTTTTTTAATATCTTCTAATACGCCGCGCCAAACGAGACCAATCCCACTTTTACTATTGGTACGAGAAAGTATTGTTAACGCCTTATCAACCTTCAAGCCATTATTTAGCAAAATAGCTAACTGCTCGGTTGATTGTTCAATATCAGCTAAAGAGACTCTCGATGAACCACCAGTTGCCTTTATTTCTGTGACCTTAATCACTAAAAGGTTTTTTTGCGTTAATTGCGCTTCAGCATCTGCTATATTGATAGCGCTAATTTCGCCATGTTCATGCTTACCCGAACGGTCATAAGCTTTATAACGAAATAACTGACTCAACCTGCCACCCTAAGTACTTCATTAATAGAAGTAACCCCTTGTATGGCCTTTAAAAAGCCATCCTCCTTTAATGAACGTAAATTATTCTCTTTCATTAACGTGTAAAGGTTATCAAGTAACTTTTCATCTTTTGCTAAGCGTTTTACTTGTCGATCACAAGGTAAGTACTCTAAAAAAGCAACGCGGCCACTATAGCCAGTATGCTCACAATGGGGACAGCCAACCGCTGTATACAATTGAATATCTCTTATAGCATTTCGCTTTGCTAAGTCTGCCAGTTCATACTGTTCAATTAAATGTTGTTCTTCCATCGGTTGCTTACACTCAGAGCAAAGCTTTCTCGCTAAGCGTTGTGCCATAATGGAAACAAGACCAGCATTAAGTAAATACTCTTCAATACCCAATTCCATCAAACGCGTATAGGCAGAAGGGGCATCGTTAGTATGAACGGTACTAAACACTAAGTGACCGGTTAACGCCGACTGCAGAGCAATTTTTGCGGTTTCGTTGTCCCTAATTTCACCGACCATGATCACGTCTGGGTCTTGGCGCACGATACTGCGAAGACCTGCTGAAAAATCAAAACCGATATCCGAATTCACTTGCACTTGGTTGATACCAGGCAATTGATATTCGATAGGATCTTCTAGGGTAATTATTTTAATATCGGGTGTATTGATTTGATTTAAAAAAGAATATAACGAGGTTGTTTTACCTGAGCCTGTTGGGCCCGTCATTAAAATAACGCCTGACGTACGCTTCAAATCGTCATTGACTCTCTTAATCAAATCTTCAGCATAACCCAATTTCTGTAGGTCAAACTTAACCGCGTTTTTAATAAGAAAGCGCATTACCATACTTTCGCCTTGCCCTAAAGGCAAAGAGGAGCAACGAATATCAAGATCGGTACTGCCGGCACGCATTTCAATCTTACCGTCCTGCGGGCGTCGCTTTTCAGCAATATCCATGTTGGATAATATTTTTATTCTTGATATGACCGCCAGTTGCAGGCTTTGTGGTATAGGATCCGCTTCTTTCAATATGCCGTCAATACGGTATCTCGCTCTAAAGCGGCCATTAATCGGTTCAATATGTAAGTCTGATGCACCAAGCTTAATGCCCTTGTTAATTAAGTTATTCACTAAATTAACGGTTGGCGCGCCTAGCGCGAGTTCTTTTAGCATTTCTACATTATCACCGCTAATTTCACTATGATGGGCATCAGGGAGCATGGCTTTATATTGTTCGTGATACAACTCAAACTCTTTATCAGTGATACAAACAAATTCTATATCCAAACCAATAAATCGAGTGTAATCTGCTGCTTCAGAATAATGAGGCGAACATAACGCAACGGTCAACTTTTGCTCTTTCAGGTTAACCGGTATCATTTGATATTTAGCTAAAAATGAAAAATTAACTTCTTTAAGTTCGGTAAGTTGTGATGAGGTTAAATTAAAATGATGCTGCCAGCGCGGTAAGCCCAAAATGTCACAATACAACTGACACAATTGCTCTTCATCAATCCAACCAGAGTGAGCCAAAATTTGCTCTAGGTGGTGACCAGAACTGCTCTGAAAATTTTTAGCTTCTGCTAAGCGTTGCTCATCGATCAGCTTATGCTGACAGATGTATTGCTCAACCTTAGTATTCCACATCAGCGTCTTCGCCCTCGCCACCTGGCTTTTTATCGCGCCCTAAACTTTTTAACGTAAAGCCCTCACCCGTATTTTCATCCGTCACTCTAGTGTAGTAATAATCATTCTTCCATGGATCTTGTGGGATAGCTTGGGGAAAATAAGGACCATCCCAAGACTCTTCATCTGAGGACACTAATTGAGCAAGAGATTCAGGGTAATAGCCGATATCCAAGCGATAAGAATCTAACGCTGTCGCTAATACTTGCATTTGCGCTTTTGCTGTACCAACCTTAGCAGAAGAAACCTTACTAAACATCCTTGGCGCGACAATGGCCGATAATAATCCTAAAATCACCATTACAATTAATAGCTCTACTAGAGTAAAACCCTTATTGCAATGATTAGCTTGATTCCTAAATTGTAAATATTTCATAGTAACCCTAAAAAACTCCGATGAAAAGCAGCACTACTTTACTCAATTAAAAGTACCGAAAAGCTTGCGATTGTCGACTATTCTAACTAAATTAAGCGCTAAAAAAAATAGCGCTTATGTAACTACTTATTATATCCACAGCAACTAACTCATTACTTAGCTAGCAGTTCGTCCAAGCTTGTTGAAAATTCTTGCACAGTTCCTGCGCCATCGAAAATTTTATAATCGGTTATAGCATTGCCATTGCGCTTACCAATGATAAAACTGGGTGTTTTTGCTAGCCCCAATTTCTTTGCATCCAATAAAGACGCGGTAATACTGTTATGTACTGTAGGGTCTTTTAAACAAGCATTAAAGCGTGTCTCGTCCAATGCAAAATCAGCAACAATTTTTTCTAAGTCTGATTTAGCCAGGCCTTGCCCTTTCTCAAACAAGTAATCTTTAATCTCTTTGTACTGACCCTGTTTAGCGCCGCAGCGCAATGTCACCGCTGCAAAAGCCGCTCTTGGGTGCAAACTCGCCAGTGGAAATTCACGTCCAACAAACAGCACCTTACCGGTATCTACATAGTTTTTCTTTAACTCTGGCCAAACGCCTTGATGAAACTTCTTACAAAACGGGCAATGCAAATCAGTAAACTCGATTATCACGACTTTGGCATCCTCACTACCAATACGATGGCCATTTTCAATCGAAATCTCATCGGGGCGAACAAGGCTTCCTAACCCTACTTTTTGTGCGACTAACGTTTGTACATGCTTTAATTGTTCCACTTCTTTTTGTAAAGCGTCAATTTGCGCTTGGTTATCAGTGTGGGTTGTTTGACAGGCACTCGTTAATAGTACCAATGTGGCGACAAATAATTTTTTCACTTTCCTATTCCTATTTTCTTTCGTTAGTAATGACGACCAATAGATAAAAAAAACCCCCGCAAAGCGAGGGTTTTCAGGTACTTCTAAGTAAACTTAGTTATAGCACTAAGAATTACTGTGACCAAGCGTTTTGGTCAAGTACTGGCATTACGCGGTCTAAACCACCAATGATTTTCTGTACAGATACACCGTGAACAGCATCGCGAGGAGCCGTTACCGTGAATGTTACCGTGTGACGGTTATCTGCAGACTTGAAGTTAGAACCAAATTCTGCAGTATCGTAACCACCGTCAGCACCTAAGTAACCAGCAGCTTGCGCATCTTCAAGTAATTGTGGCACAAAGTAAACCACTGAAGATTTTGCAGGAACTGTACCTAAAGAAACAGCTGTTACAACACGACCAGCGTTGGCATTACCATCGTCTGACTCACCAAACATATCGAATGTTACTTCAGCAGATTCATTGTGCTCGTTAGTAATACGTACGAAGTTACCTTCAGCAGATACTACGTAAGGCACTTTAAGAACAGCACCGTTAACACCGATTTCGTGAGTAGTTTTATCTTGAGCACAGTGGTCTAATAACGACGTATCACCAAAGTCTAACGTGTAATGAGTATCAACAGTGTAGTTGAAGTTCATTATTTCTTCACCACTATCAGCGTTACGCTCGTTAGTTACAACATAAAACATTTCGTTATAAGCAGCACCAAACAATGGTGAAGTAGCGGCTGCAGGGTTAACTTCAGCAGTAATATCGTCTACTGGAGCAAATACAAGCTGACCTTCTGTATCGTAAACGGTTGCTGTGTCTTCAGTTAAACCAGTTTCACCCCATAAAACAGTATCTTCAACTTCTTCTTGTAACGATAATGCAGCACCAGCAAGTGCAGTAAGGTCTTGAGCGTTATAAAGCGCAACTTCAATTTCTGCACCTGGGTTAGTACCAGTTACAAACTTAGTTTCTAAGTGGTCAGCAGCGTCGATAGTGTGAGCACGATCTAATACCGCAGCTCTATCATAAAATGCAGTTTTGTAAATTACTTGCTGCTTTTGAACAACTAAGTTCTCATCTGGTGTTGATGAGTCATAAACAAATTGAGTACGAGCAACTACAGGATCGCCAGCTAAATCAGTACTTTCAGCATTAACAAGTGCCTCAGCAGTTGTGCCACCTTGTAGCGCGTAAAACTGAGGTGAAATCTCAGTAATAACTTCTGGTGATGATTGAGCACCTTGAATGCCATAACCTTGGCCACCATCAGTAAGTGCTTGAGTCACTGCAAGAGTTACTGAAGATGAGCTTTCTGACGTAGTACATGCTGTATTACCTAAGTCGATACCGATTGGTTCAAGAGCAGCAAACGTTAAGCCGTTTGAAGTTTTAGAAAGCGCTAGACGCGTACCAGCACCAATGGTTGTACCTGCTTTAGTTAAAAAAGTAATAACCGATTCACCGTCTACGTTGCCATCTGATGATGCAACAGCAACGAAAGAACCATCATTAGCAACTTCATCGTATTTAACTAAATGAATAATATCATTATTACCAGCAAAACGTGCACTTGAACCTGAAAGTGTAAATTCAAGTAAAGTACCAGGAGGAATATCTGTCGTAGGAATATACACGATATGTTGGTCTGTACCAGCGGCAGGAGATAGAGCTAAATCAACATTATCATAGTCAACTACATATTGGTTGCTGCCATCAGTTGCTTTATTCGTAAGCTCATAAGCAACACCTAATGGTGCAAGAGCTTCCAAGTCAGCATCACGAACGCCAGGAGCGCTAGAACAAGATGCTTTAGTGTACGTCACATTCCAATCTAAAACAGCACCATCTGCAGCTGCAGGATATACTTCAAAACATGCTTCTGTACCAGCAAACGCTGTGTTAGAAGCAACAAGACCAGCGACAGCTAGAGGCAACGCGGCTAATTTAAAATTTTTCATTTCTGAGTTTACTCCATATTATTTTTCGGTCATGCCCTTAGTGTTAGTTTAAGTGGTGACCATTGAACACGTGTTCTATATTAAACCAGCTGAGCATTAAATAACAACAGCTTAGTTTTAATCATTGTATTTATATTCGCGTGGTTATTGTAAATAGTTAAGCTTCAGCAAATAAATAATGAAATTTATTGGCATGCCCCCACTATTTTTCTGCACTAAGTTTTACTACTTAGCAACACCCAAACAAAAAATAAAATAGCAATGCAATTGAAATTTAAAGGTAAGAGTCTTTATTGTCAATAAGTTAATTCAAAAAAATCAAAGTTTCTTCAACTTGACTTTAAAACGGCGAAATAACGTACACAAATCACACTATATAATCGTGAAAACAGCTGATTCTGTGTACTGTTTGAATCAATTAACCTTATTTAATTTTCACTCTAAAGGCTGATAAATAGGAAACTAAAATCTAATCCTTCCCTAAAAATTGGTCATTGAGAGTTAAAAACCGCTATTTTACCATCCTGATAAATTTCCATGCATGCTGAATAGCGAAAGAATACGAAAAGAATACTGAAATAAATGCCAATAACATCAACCACTCTGGCAGTTGCAATAACTCTCCTACAATACCAAATAAGGCTAACGCTATCGATAAGGCACTGATTGCCCATAGCGCTTGTCGAGAAGTCATTCCAAGTCGCATACAGATGTGGTGTAAGTGTCCATTATCGGCTTTAAATGGAGAAACACCTTTGCGAATACGCCTTAACATAATAGCAAACATATCCATTAACGGAACCGCAATAATCCACAATGCTGTCACTGGACGAAAAGTCGCATCACCGTTAGCAGTATCTTGTGTTCCTAAGCTTAACAACCAGATAACCGTTAACCCCATAAACATACTACCTGCATCGCCCATAAATATTTTTTTACCACGAGGATTACGGGTACTAACGTTATAGAATAAATAAGGGATGATGGCGACCACCAAAATTAATGGTAATAAAATATCAGGTGACTGATGATTAATTAACGTCAGAATGGCGACAGAAGCAATCGTTACAATGCTCATAGAGCCCGCTAATCCATCAATGCCATCAATCATGTTAAACGCATTAATTGCAGCGACACAGGCAAGCATGGTAAAAATCATGCCATAGTTATCTAAGTCAATATCACCTGTTGCAAAAACATTCCCAAGGTCTTCGATATATACTCCAGCACCAAATACCATGATAGTCGCAACAATACCCTGAAAAATCATGCGAGGGGCAACACTTAAATCGTAGATGTCATCCATCGTACCGATAAAGACTAATAATGCTGAAGATATAAAATATAAATTTAGCAGCTGGCTTTGTTCAACAAATAATGTAGAAGCAATCAATACGCCTGTATAAATAGAAATACCACCGATTAATGGGATCGCGCCATCGTGCTTTTTTCTCTCGCTCGGAATATCAACTAGACCAATATGGGGGGCTAAAGGAAGTAACACTTTGATTGTGAGAACAGAGACAATAAATGCAACAAATAGAGCTGACATTAATAGCATGCAAGAAATACCATTTATATTAATAAATATTGAATAACAAAAGGGCAATAATCCTAAAAAAATTACTGCCCGTTTAAAATTGAGGCTAATTATAGTCTGACTAATTTTAATAAGCTAGACCAAGTCAACAGTTTATCAGTATATTTTACAACCTGATGACATTGCCATAACTATTTATTCAAAGTATTAAGTTAAATGCCTGAAATTGCGGCGATCGCAACTGCTGCTTGATAGATAATTTGCGTCGAAACTTGCCATAAGGTTATATTTTCCATGTAGGATGAATCCAATGGAACGACGATGGTATCACCGGGCCTTAAAGTTTGCTTTGACGATGAAAACCAATTAGCACCCTGTGGTATCTCAACAGAGCCATTCGCTTTAATAACATATAAGCGTTCATCATCTGCTTGCCTTTTCATACCACCACTAAGTTCTACGTAATCTAGAACATCTAAATCAGGTTGATATACATGCGAAGTAGCGACTTGAACTTGACCAACCACGTTAATAGAATCTTGTTTGGTCGGTACGTAGAGCGTATCACCATTTTCTAAGGTGATGTCAGTATCATCATTAGTCAATATTTTATCGATATCAACAACTAACCTTCCTACCGGCTGGACTTTCGTTAAATCAGAAAGTAATTTTCTCGCTTGTTGGTAATCTAGTGCACTTCCTTCTTGATTAGATAAACTCTTCGAAGCAATTTCCATACGGAGGTTTTCAGAAACTTTTATTAAGTTCTTTAACTCTAATTGCTTTAACTTTTCACGGGTGAAAAGTGATGCACCAATATCAGCATATTCGGTAAAACCACCAACTCGCTCGATCAAATCACGAAGAGATTCACCTCTTCTGATTGTATATTTGCCGGGGAAATTAAATTCACCTTTAAGTTCGACAATGTGATTTTCTTGCCATGAAGGAATACTGAGAACATTTAAGCGGTCTTTACTTTCCAATATTAAGTTATGTTCTTCATTGCCATTTAAAGCTTTTTGCACATTAAAACCTAAGGTTTCTGTACCCGCGACATGATTTACAACATTGTTGCGAGTAATTTCCGCTTTAACCGTATAAGCTGATTCGAGAAGTCCGCCTGCTGCGGTAATGAGATCAGTAGCATGGCTATTGTTCGCTAATGGGTAAATGCCAGGAAATTTAACCGCACCATCAACCTCCACTAACATCATTGGCGCCCCAAAAGCAGCTTGCCTTTTAAGCAATTCAATCACTGGTGCTAACAACCTCTTGCGTGAAAAGAACCCCATTTCTTTTAATTCTAAAGTTTTGGACGCCTCACCCGACAACTCTTCTAATGAACGATACGCGTGTTCTAATGCGCTTTCTTCTTGTTCTGTATTATCTTCTACTTGTCCGTCACCATACATTTCCCAAAATAACATTTGTTGAAATTTTTCCTCTGCTTTTTCTTTTTCTTTTTTAAGCAATTTTTCTTCTGTTAAAGCGAAGTTTTCCAAAGTCAAACTATCGTTACTTAATGTATCGACATTTGAGAATACTAGGACTTTGTCTCTTGGTTTCAATTGAACGTTATCTTTTGAATTCACATCAGAGATAGCATTAAACAAACTGAATTGAATTACCTCAATTTGTCGTCCAAAGCCAACTTGTCTAATCACAAGACTATAAGAAAGATCCGCATCTTCTAAGGTGTATGCATTAATATCAGGGATTAGGTCAGTAATTCTCTGTTCTTTCACCCACTGATACTTCCCTGGGCGGCTAACGGCCCCAATAATAGCAACCGATTCCTCAAATTGCTCCGAGGTTGGCATGACATTAATGTAATCCCCTGCTTTAACTGGTTTCTTCAATACTTGTGAATTTGACAAATCAACATTGAGCACTGTACGTAAATTTCTATCATTAAAGCGCTCGACAACAGTTGATGAAGGGTACGCTGAAGGCAGTAATCCCCCAGCCATTTCTATAACATCGGCAAAAGTTTCCCCTTTGTTTAACTCATAAATAGCAGGTCGAGTGACTTCTCCTTCAACGGTAACTCTATTACCAACAGGTGCAACAAAAACAACATCACCTGACTTAAGTGTTAGGTCGTTAGAAGAATCACCGCGGATAAGATAGTCATAAAGATCCAGTGTTGTGATCAACTTTCCAGCACGTTTTAATTGAATATTACGCAGCGAGCCAATATCACTAATTCCTCCAGCTGAAAATAGTGCATGAGTGATATTAGATAATGAATTTAGCACATACTGACCCGGTTTAAACGCATCACCAAGTACAAACACTCTAATAGAACGCAACTCAGATAAAGTTACAATGACGTCAACACCTAGAATTTTATTTTTTAATTCATGAGATAAGAATGCTTTAGCTTCAACAAATGACATACCAACAACTGAGTAAGCTCCAAGTTCTGGAAATATCACTTGTCCTTCTCGAGAGACTTCAAGCTCAAAGCTATTATTCTCCTTACCAAAAAACTGAACAGATAAAACATCACCGGGCCCAAGTATATATTGCTCAGGAATTGCAATATCCATACTAGGAGCAAATGTTGTTGGCGCATTAGCAAACACGTCGTAACCAAACGCCTTAATTTCTTCGCTGTCTTCTTCTGATATTTGGATTTGAGACTCATCGTTTAGTATCGGGTTGCCTAGCTCATCAAATTGTGTCCCTCTAGGAAAATATTGCGGTAACTCTTCATTTTCTTGAGCACTGTTCGTTGATTGTTTAGACATATAAGAACGAATAGCGTTGTAATCGATGCCCATACTTTGAGCTAAGGCCTTTTGCTGAGCTGGGGGTAACTTTTTAAACTGTGCGATTTGGCCAGCAGAAATATTTGAAGGTAAATTATTGGCAAAAACCGAACAGGTGATCAACACCCAGATTACCGTCACTACTCTAATAAGGTTACTCATTTTTATTGTCATGTACTCAACCAATACTTTTTTATACCGAAAATAGTTTTACATTTATACTGTGCTTGGCATACGTTAGTAAAATATCAACAGCCAGCGCAGTGATTTATTACTCGTCAAATTCTTCCAAGAAAGCTTCTAATTCTTCCTCTTCAGATTGATCAATTTCTAACGGTGGATTACCATCATAGACCTTAAACTTCATGTTTTGAAAATACGCATTTTTAACGAATTCGTATGAATCAAAGGATTGATTAATTAACTGCTCTTGATCAGTTAAACTGGCCCTTGCTTCCATGCCAATCACAGCCGCTCTCACCACATTAGGCCAAAAATCGATTACCGCCAATGGCCAGTAATAACGATCAACATAATCACCGACTTCTTCTCTGACAGAGCTAGGACCTAGTGCGGGTATCACTAAATATGGGCCATCCCCTACGCCGTAACTACCAAGCACTTCACCAAACTCTTCTTGTTTGCGCGCCCAACCAAAATCACTGGCAGGATCAAAAATACCAAATAAGCCAATGGTAGAATTTAACAGAAAACGCCCTGCACTTACCGCAGCATCTTGGAACTTAGCTTGAAGCAGGTTATTAATGATCGCTGAAGGCTCATTTAGATTCAATGCAACGTTATGAAGACCTGTTCGCACATCTGTTGGAACATATTCTACGTAGGTTTCAGCGGTCGGCTTTAACACATACTTATCAGCATAATCCCAAGTAAATGTCCAAAACGGTCGGTTAATTGATTCTAATGGATCGCTATTAGTCGAATTAGTCTGCTCTTCAACACCTTTTGTCGAAGAACACGCCGAAGCTAACAAAACCAAAACAATAGAAAAAGTTCGCGAAATCAAGCTATTAATTTGAGACAATGTGATTAACTTCCTTTAAAACCATACTATCAAGGGACTATTGGCGGAAAATTTTATCACGGCAACCAAGGAAGTGGTATCGTTTAAGGAAACTTATTTAAATTATTTAGCTGCTTAGTGGAAAGTTGGCTGGTTGATTAAGCTATTTGCCCAAATAACTCACTCAACGCTTATTCTTATGCAATGCAACTAACATTTCAGCTTCGGCAAGTGGTAAATCACATTCTGACATCAGCTCAGCGGCATCAGCACCTAAAGCAACCAATTTTTGAGCCCGACTGTATAACCTGTCTTCCGGTTGTTGCTGTTTTAAAAACGTTATTGCTTCTTGATGTTCCTTAAGCTGCTTTTGCAATGTTTTGACGCGGTGTTCTAATTGTTTGCTCACTTGATTATTTTCTAATTGGTGCTCGGTGACCAATTCATTAATATTAATCAACTGCTTTTGCGCATCACTCAGTGAAAGTTGTAGTTGATTCAACATTAACTCATTACTTTCTATTTGGGACTGTAAAAACGTGAACTGTTGTGATTTTTGACGTGTGCTAACAAGGCTCCATAGGGCAAGTATCAGGGCAATACCTGCAAGCGCAATGGGTAAATAAGACAAAAGACTATTCATATAGTGTACTGTCGCCTAGCTGATTACTAGGCGTAATTAATGACTAAAATTGTTTTAGTTCATCCCACTCATCATCGGTAAGCAGTTTATTTAAATCCACTAAAATGAGTAGTTCACCTTCGCGGTTGGAAACCCCTTGAATAAACTTGGCACTTTCTTCGTTGCCAACGTTTGGCGCTACGTCTATTTCTGAAGCTTTCAGATAAACGACTTCAGCAACTGAATCTACCAAAATTCCTATCACTTGCTTTTCAGATTCGATGATAACAATACGGGTATTATCAGTGACTTCTGCCGCTTCTAAACCAAAACGCTGACGAGTATCAATGACGGTAACCACGTTGCCGCGCAAATTTATAATACCTAACACATAAACCGGAGCCCCTGGCACTGGTGCAATTTCAGTATAACGTAAGACTTCTTGAACCTGCATTACATTGATGCCGTATGTCTCACTGTCTAACTTAAACGTGACCCATTGTAGAACTTCATCATTTGTATCTATCGCTTCATTAGCGTTGCGTCTATCATCAGACATACTGCTGACCTCTTAACGTGTTAAAGTTTTAACTTATTACAAGTTTATATCTAAATTAGTAATAATTACACTATGTTAGTATATTTATTATCACTCTCTACTGTTAGCGCCATCTTCTAGCAATGAAATCAGAGATTCAACATCCAACAAGGCGCACATACGATCCTTTACTAAACCTGCAAGCCATGGCCGTTTGGTTGAGCTATCCATCCACTTAACATCTTCTTGCTCTAAGGTAACCGTGTCGACAAGATGCTCTGCTGATAAACCCCAATTGCTCTCATTTAGCATAATAATATATTGATAATTAAGTCCATCTAATAAAGCTTGATCACACTTTTCCGGCATCACCCACAAAGCCGTATCAACGACATTGATTTTATCGTCGCGGTGAACCATAACACCTTTAAACCAATCAGGTTTACCAACTAAGCTTGTGGTTTTATCAACATTATGAATACCGCCTAACTCTATCAAAGGTACCGCTATAGTCAGCCCAGCGACATCAAAGAACATCGCTTGAAAGCTACCTTTTCGGTAATTTTTCTCCACTTTTACTTTGAGTTCACCACGGCTTTTACTCGTTTGAATTTGAACTTCATCTTCAACAACAGTTCGCTCTACTACAACTTCTTTTGGCTGAACTTTAGCGCTTTCTGATTTAACCGTTGTCACCGTATTGACGTCAGTTTCAACCGTTTTACCCGCACTCGCTTGTTGTAAAAGTTTTTCTAACTTGTGTTTCTTTTCTTGCTCTTGTTGATAACTCAACTCTTCTTGCTCAACCGCTTCCCACGATATCTCCTCAGATTCTTCGGTGAGAAGCTCTGACAAATAGGTTTGCATCAACTTTTTACTAGCAGCGAGTGGTTTTGCCATGATTTATCTATTTTTGACCTCAAGCTTTATTAAGTAGTCAACTAAGTTGCGATATGCATAAGTGCCTCTAGAATTAGCGGCGTAATCAGAAGGCACCTGTTGTGCAACACTTGCATTTCTAAAATTTGTGTCTATTGGAATAACGCCCGGCCAAACGGCCTCGCCATATAATTCTTGCATTTTTATGTACGCTTGCAATGATGCTTTGGTTCTTTTATCAAACATTGTCGGCACTATCGTGTAGGTAAATGGCTTGTGTTGTTCTACTTGCATTATTTCCATGGTACGGATCATTCGATCTAACCCTTTTAATGCCAAAAATTCAGTTTGAGATGGAACAATAATCCGTTGACAAGCCGCCAAAGCATTAACCATTAACACCCCTAATACTGGCGGACAATCAATAAGCACGTAGTCGTATTCATCTTGGAGCTTCTCAATCGCTTTTTTGAGTACTAGCCCCATACCACCTTTACTGCCAAGTGACCGATCTAAAGTTGCTAACCCCATAGTAGCGGGTAAAATATCTATATTGTCATAGGATGTTGGACATAGACTCATCATAATTTGTTCTTTAGTAGAAACTTGAACAAACAAATCATAAACACTCAGTTCCAGATCTTCTGATTCAATACCAAAATAATAGCTAAGTGAGGCGTGCGGATCGGTATCAATCAATAAAACGCGATGCCCTAACTCAGCGAGTAAGCCACCTAATGCAATCGTAGTCGTCGTCTTTCCTACGCCACCTTTTTGATTCGCAACAGTCCAAACAACCAAAAAATCACCTATGAATTAGTCTTTATTTAAAAGTTTAGCTAACCGCTTTCATTATTGCTTGAGGAAAATCAAGCAAGGGTAACGCTTTTTCAGAAATACCCGCGACTGCAACTGCTTGTGGCATACCATATACAACACATGTTTCTTCGTCTTGTGACCAAATCGTCGCACCACGCCCTTTGAGTAATCGCGAACCCTCTCGACCATCTGAACCCATGCCAGTTAAAATTATACCGAGCACGTCACCAGAAAATACTTTAGCAGCAGAGCCAAAACTAACATCAACACTTGGTTTAAATGCCACGCGCGACGATTCATCGTCTAAGATTTTTAGTTTAGCTTGCTTTTCAGTTCCTTCAATGATCATTTGTTTACCGCCCGGCGCTAAATACGCATGACCTGGCTTTAAAATATCGCCATTCTCAGCTTCTTTGACACTAATATTACACAGTGAATTCAAACGATTAGCAAAAGCCAAAGTAAAAGCCGCTGGCATATGTTGCACCATTATAATAGGCAACGGAAAGTTTGCTGGTAATTGCATCAATATTTTTTGTAACGCAACCGGTCCCCCCGTTGAGGTACCGATGGCTAACAATTTATAGGACTTATCTTTTGATGATTTTTGATTACCTGTAGGTTCTGGCCTTTTGTTTACGGTTGCATCTAAACGTTCATTTAACGGAGCACGACGAAACTCGTTTACCCGCGATCTACTGGGCGAGACAGGAGTTTGCTGATTACTAATAAGCGTACGACGCAAACCGGAGCCTTTTTTACGCGCGATCTCAAGCACGCGTGAACGCAAAATAATGCCTGCATCACTATTATTTTTAGCGATTTCATTAAACTTCTTAGGTAAAAAATCAAGTGCCCCTGCTTCTAAAGCGTCGAGGGTTGCTTTTGCACCTTGATGCGTTAAAGACGAGAACATTAAAATTGGTGTAGGACAACTCGCCATAATCTGCTTAACAGCATCAATACCGTTAAGCACTGGCATCTCGATATCCATAGTAATAACATCAGGTTTTAGCGCTTTTGCTTTTTCAACCGCTTCTTGGCCATTAACCGCATAGTCAATAACCGTTAGGTTCGCATCGCTTTCTAATATATCCCCGACACGACGACGAAAAAAGCTAGAATCATCTACTACTAAAACCTTATAGGCCATTTATATTCTCTTTACTCTACTGCCAGGTAAGTTTACGAACGTAATTTCTGATTCACAACTGATTTCTTGGCATAATATTTAAGCATATTAGGCACATCAATAATTAATGCTATGCCGCCATCACTGGTAATTGTAGCGCCCGCCATACCTGGTGTTCCATGTAACAACCTATCAAGAGGCTTAATAACCACTTCTTCTTGACCAATCAAACTGTCAACGACAAAACCTATCTGCTGCGAACCAAGTTGTACGATAACCACATGGCCTTTGTCTCGAGGTTTCTCTTCGTAGTTTCTCACCAACCATTGATCAAGATAAAACAGTGGGATAGCTTTTTCCCTAACGATAATAGTAAGTTGGCCATCAACAATATTCGTTTTAGTTAAATCTAGATGGAAAATTTCGTTTACTGCAGCTAGCGGCAATGCGAAGGTCTGCTTGCCAACAACAACCATTAAAGTAGGTAAAATAGCGAGTGTCAGAGGTACTTTGATTTCTAAAACAGTACCGACCCCCATTTCAGAATCAATATTAACGGTACCATTTAGCTGGGTAATCTTAGTTTTAACAACATCCATCCCAACGCCACGGCCTGACACTTCTGAAATCTCTGTTTTCGTTGAAAAGCCGGGTGCAAAAATTAAACTAAATGCGTCTTTATCTGACATTCTATTCGCCGCATCTTCGTCTAAAACCCCACGAGATATGGCAATAGACTTTAATTTATCAGGATTCATACCGGCACCATCATCTCTAATGGTCAGTAGAATATGATCACCTTCTTGCGAAGCCGATAAAATAACTGTGCCTTCACGAGTCTTGCCATTTGCTTCACGCACATCTGGCTCTTCAATACCATGGTCAACCGAGTTACGCACTAAATGCACCAATGGATCAGCTAGCGCTTCAACTAAGTTCTTATCTAAATCGGTCTCTTCACCCTCTAAAATTAATTTAATTTCTTTATTAAGCGAGCGAGCCAAATCTCTTACCACCCGAGGAAAACGTCCGAATACCTTTTTAATAGGCTGCATGCGGGTTTTCATGACCGCACCTTGAAGATCTGTAGTGACTGCATCAAGATTCGACACTGCTTTAGTCAGCTCTTCATCTTCCTTAGTCATGCCTAAACTGGTTAACCTATTACGAACAAGCACCAATTCACCAACCATATTCATAATTTGATCAAGACGTTGGGTATCAACCCTAACGGTTGTCTCGCCTTGCGGTGCACTTGGCTGGCCTGGCTTCTTATCTGCTGGTTTCTTAGCTGGTGCAGCTGGTGACGCTGGAGCTGCAGGTTTAGCAGGTGCGGCTTTGGCTGGCTCTGGTTTACTGTTTTCTATCGGCGAATTAGTTGGCGCCGCAGAGGTACTCGCCTGAGGAGCTTTACCTTGGCCATGTAATTCATCTAATAGCGACTCAAATTCGTCATCATCGATCTCATCTGAAGACAATTTATCGGCGCCTTTTTTGACCACGTCTGACGAGAAAGCACCTTGACCATGCAATTCGTCTAAAAGCGACTCAAATTCATCGTCGGTAATTTCATTGCTATCAGTATTGTTAGTTGCCTGCTCAGGTTTCGGTGCTTCTGTTGGCGTTTTCGGAGCGCCTCCGCCGTGCAGTTCATCTAAGAGTCGTTCAAATTCTTCTTCGGTCATTTCATCGCTAGAGCCGCCCGATGTTTCTTCTACTTCGGGTTGACTAACGACTTCTGGTTCAGGAGTACTTACAGGAGCAGTCTCTGTGCCTTCAGGTTCACTCAATCGATGAAGTTCATGAAGTAATTGAGGATCTGCAGGATCAATTTCCTCGCGCGCTTGCACTTGAGCAAACATCGCGTTGATGGTGTCTAAAGCTTGCAGAATAACATCCATTAATTCTGGCGTTACCGAGCGTTGATGATTCCGCAAAATATCGAATACGTTTTCTGCACCATGGCAGGCATCGACTAGGTGAGTTAGTGATAAAAACCCTGCACCACCTTTTACAGTGTGAAAGCCTCTAAAAATAGCATTAAGTAAATCAGCATTTTCAGGATCATTTTCTAATTCAACAAGTTGCTCGGATAAACTTTCAAGAATTTCTCCAGCTTCAATCAAAAAATCTTGGAGAATTTCTTCATCTGCTTCATAAGACATCCAACAATTCCTCTTAAAAGCCTAAACTGGACAATAGATCGTCGACGTCATCTTGATCTGCCACTACGTCATCACGATTTTCCTTGTTGACAATCGGACCTTCGACTAAGTTGTCACCCACTTTAGGTTTTGCTTCTTCTTTATTATTCTCAGATGATATACCAAACGCAGTTAGCATATTGATAAGACTATCTTCAACCTCTCTGACCAAGTCGATAACCTTGCGGATCACTTGACCAGTTAAGTCTTGGAAATCTTGCGCCATTAACACATCTGTCATTAGCGCATGCATATGAGCGGTTTCTTTTTCTGTGGTTTTCAGTAGAACATCGATATCAAGACATAATGCCTTGAATTCCGATAACTCAAGCTTGTTGTGCATGAGTTTTTGCCACAAAGGATTTACAGTTTTAATTTGATCTTGTATCGAATCAACGACAGGAAATATCGATTCAACAGCGTCCATGGTTTTATTAGCCGCATCTTCAGTACGGCTGATAACGTAATTTAGTCTTTCCTTGGCATCAGGTATGTCTGCATTGGCGAGATCATTCAACCTTGAATCGAGCTGAAAATTCATCAAGGAGTCATGAAGTTGGCGCGTTAACTTGCCTATTTCAGCGAATAACTCAGAGTTAATTGGGTTTTGAATTTCAGCAATTAATTTATCTGCTTTATCTTGCTCGCCAGTCTCAAGATACTCGACTAGTAATTTAGCCTGTTCCAACGAAACATGGGCAGTCTTACTTTTACTCATTCAACGTCCTTAGGTAACAAATGGAATTAACCTAAGCGTTCAAATATCTTGTCGAGCTTAGTCTTCAATGTCGCAGCAGTAAATGGTTTAACAATATACCCGTTCACACCTGCTTGCGCTGCCATAACAATTTGCTCTTTTTTGGCTTCAGCGGTAACCATCAACACAGGAATGTGAGCCAAATTAGCATCAGCTCTTATCGCCTTTAATAAATCAATCCCTTGCATTCCTGGCATGTTCCAATCAGTCACGACAAAGTCAAAATCACCACCTTGAAGCATTGGTAAAGCAGTACTACCATCGTCAGCCTCTGAGATATTGGTAAAACCTAAGTCACGCAACAAATTTTTCACGATACGTCTCATTGTTGAAAAATCATCAACAACAAGTACTTTCATATTTTTATCCAAGGCACCCTCCGGGGATATAGTTCTTAATTCTATAATATATTGTAATCAACTTTGCCAAGATTGCATACGTGCTTTTAAGCGATGTAATGCTTGACTGTGAATTTGGCTAACCCTTGACTCGCTAACATCAAGAACTTGTCCTATTTCACGCAAGTTCAACTCTTCATCATAATACAATGACAGTACTAAAGCTTCTCGTTCGGGTAAAGTAGAAATACATTCACTTAGCGATTTTTTAAAGACAACCTGTTCAATGTTTTGATATGGATCATGATTATTATCATCCTCTAACTGAACTATCGCATCTTCACTTACACCAAGGTCTTCGATTCCTATAATTTTACCCGTACTAACTTCATTAAGAATATGATGGTACTCATTTAGCGAAATATCAAGTTTTTCAGCAACTTCAATATCAGTAACATCTCTACCAAGCTCTGCCTCTAATGCTTTTATTGCTTCACTGACCATACGACTATTTTTATGGACCGAGCGGGGAGTCCAATCACCACGGCGTATTTCGTCAAGCATGGCACCACGAATGCGAATACCGGCAAAGGTTTCGAAACTTGCCCCTTTGCTATGATCAAAATTATTGGCAGCTTCTAAAAGTCCGATCATGCCTGATTGGATTAAGTCATCCACGATAACACTTGAAGGAAGGCGAGCCAGCAGATGATAAGCAATGCGTTTGACCAAAACCGTATGTTGCTCAATTAAGCTCGTTTTATTGATGTGTTCGCTGTAAGCATTGTTTTTGACCACGTTCGCCCACCACCTATTAACGGATTAATTCTCTAGCAACTGCTCAATGAAAAACTCTAAGTGCCCAGAAGCTTGATGTGGAATCGGCCATTTTGCCACTTTACTGGCCAATAATTTAAATGCTTTTGAGGCCGGTGAATCAGGAAACGCTTCAACAATCGCTTGCTGCTTGCGTACTGACTTTCGAATATTATCGTCATATGGGATCACACCAACCAACTCCAGTGCGACATCAAGAAATCGCTCACTTACTGTCGATAACTTGCCAAACAGCTGTTGCCCTTCTTTTGGGCTTCTTACCATATTAGCAACCACTTTAAACTTGAATATATCGTGGTCTCGGCTTAATAATTTCATTAACGCATAACAATCGGTAATTGATGTTGGTTCATCACAAACTACTAATAAAACATCTTGTGCTGCTCGTGCGAAACTCAACACCATATCTGAAATGCCTGCTGCAGTATCAACGATTAAGACATCAAATTCGGTTTTCATATCACTGAAGGCTCGAATCAACCCTGCATGTTCAGAATGGGTTAAATCAACCATCGATTGAGTACCTGACGTTGCGGGAATAATTTTTATTCCCGCTGGGCCTTCAATAATAATATCGTCTAATTCACACTCACCCGATAACACATGTGATAAGTTACGCTGAACTCTTAAGCCTAACATGACATCACAATTGGCTAGCCCTAAATCGGCATCCAAAACCAATACGCGTTTACCTAATTGCGCTAGTGCAATTGATGTATTAAGCGAAACATTGGTTTTACCAACGCCTCCTTTTCCCCCTGAAACCGCAATGACTTTAACTTGATTATTATGTTTTACAGAACCTTGATTAGCATCTTGCATTTTTCGTAAGCCACTCGCTTGGTCTATCATCTAAATTTTTTCTCTTGTTATCAGTATTACACAATTGCTGCAGAAGTCATTGACATTGGACGTGAAATGTGTCGGCTATGATATTTTTCAGCCATTCGTTCTGCAAGAGTAACCAACTTTTCAGCATTTGCAACTTTAATATCTTCTGGCACACGCTGACCGTCTGTAAGATAACCGATAGGTAAGTTATTTTGAATAGCTGTATCGATAATTTCGCCAACACTTAAACTCTCGTCGAGTTTAGTAAAGATGCAGCCTGCAAGTGGTATTTTCTTAAAACGTTGAACATTTTCTTGCATGACTCGTTGTTGTGCATTGGCAGCCAACACTAAGTAATTACGAATATTCACTCGAGAGTTGCCGACTAAAGTCGCTAGGTGCTCCGCCAAACGCATATCTCTCTGCCCCATGCCGGCAGTATCTATTAACACGAGTTTTTTATTTGAAAATTCATGAAGTAAACCATCAAGTGCATTGCTATCTTTGGCCATTTTCACCTGACAACCGATAATTTTTCCATACGTGGACAACTGCTCAAATCCACCAATTCGATAACTATCCGTAGAAATCATTACCACGTTATCGCTACCGTGAATTTGTGCAAAGCGTGCTGCTAACTTAGCAATCGTCGTTGTTTTACCAACCCCCGTAGGACCGACTAAAGCAACCACGCCACCACGATGAATAATATCATTACTGGTAGTGTTTAATTGTTGTGTTAATAATTTTTTGGCGTGCTGCCAAGCCTGATCTTCATTAACCGAGTGAGGAATAAAGCGTGCAACCTGCTCAGCAAATTGTTCAGTGATACCTATCGACATAAGGCGATTAACCAACACCGCTTTTAGTGGATCTTTTTGCGCCATATCTTGCCACATGAGCCCAGACACTTGATGTTCAAGCAATTGACGAATACTGTGCATTTCTTGACGCATTTGTTCTAAATCATCGTTTTTAACTGTATTGGCGTTATTCGCCGCAGCCGCCCGATGCTCTTCAGGTGCTTTAGTTAATATTTCAGCCGTTTGTGAATTTATCGCAGTGTCATGCTGAGCATTGCGCTCTAACCTATCGGTGAAGCTTTTCAATTGACGTTCTAAATCACTTTCATTTGACTTGCGCTCTTGTGGCTTGTCTTGCTGAGCTTGACGCTTTAACAAAGCTGCTAGGCTATCAGCAGGTGGCTGTGAGGACGCAGTTACTTTTGAGGCAGAGCTTAATGAAACTACGTCGCTTGAAAGCTCATCAAGTTCTTGTGAAGAACGATTACTGGTGACTTCTCGAGAGCGCTGCGGCGTAGCTTGTTCGTTGTTACTTTCTGCTGATTGCAAGTAATCTACAGCAGCCATTAACTCAACACCATCAGCAGTTTTTTTATTCGACATGATCACCGCGTCTGGCCCTAACTCTTCTTTAATTTCGAGTAATGCGGTTCTCATATCCTTGGCGACAAAACGTTTAATTTTCATAGAAAAACTCCTACACAGCCCTTACTGCTGAACAACACCTTTATTGACCAATTGAGCTAACAATCTTAATTTGCTTATCATCCGGAATTTCTTGATAAGAAATCACTCGAAGTCCCGGAATGGTATATTTAACAAACTTGGCCATGACTGATCTTAACATTCCAGAAGTTAATAGAATTGGAGTTTCACCCGCCATTTCTTGCTGTTGCGCACCCTCAGTTAATGATTGCTGGATACGTTCTGCAAGACCTGGCTCAATCCCCGCGCCATCATCTCCTGCCATCTGCATTGACTGATGCAACATCTGTTCCAGTTCTGGCGACAATGTTATGACAGGTACTTCAAGCTCAGGTCCAACAAGCTCTTGAATAATAAACTTGCGTAATGTGATCCGCACTGCCGCAGTTAATACTTCGGGATCTTGACTCTTTGGACCGTACTCAACTAAAGTCTGAACAATACTGCGCATGTCTCTAACTGGAACCCCCTCATTCATCAAGTTCTGTAGTACTTTCACGACAGTTCCGAGTGTCAAGACATCAGGAATTAAGCCTTCAACCAATTTCGGATAATGTTTCGCCAATTTATCCAGTAAGTTTTGTACCTCTTCATGACCGAGCAATTGTGAGGCATTATTGGTTAATACTTGGCTTAGATGAGTTGCAAGGACAGTCGCTGAATCAACAACAGTGTAGCCAAGCGATTGAGCTTGCTCTCTTTGATTTTGGGTGATCCACACCGCATCTAAGCCAAATGCCGGGTCTTTGGTTTCAACGCCATCAAGTTTGCCATACACTTGACCTGGATTAATCGCCAAATCATGATCATGACGTATTTCTGCTTGACCAATAGTCACCCCCATCAATGAAATCTGATAGCTATTGGGATCAAGATCTAGGTTATCTCGAATGTGCACCGCAGGTACGAGAAAACCAAACTCTTGCGACAGCTTCTTACGAACCCCTTTAATTCGATTTAATAATTCACCGCCTTGCCCTTTATCGACTAATGGGATCAAGCGATAGCCGATTTCTAAACCAATAATATCGACATGGTTAACATCTTCCCAACCTAAATCTTTTACTTCAGATTCTTGTTGCTCAGTTTCTACTTTTTCAGCTTGTTGCTGTTCAATCAGCTGCTGTGCCTTGTTCAATTTATGTTTGCTGCTCCAATAAGCACCACCTGCAATGATAGCAGCGAACATTAAGAACGCTAAATTTGGCATACCAGGGACAATCCCCATGACAAACATCACACCAGCAGCAATATATAACGATTTTTCTTGCCCGAGCTGATTTGAGACTTGCTGTCCCATGTCCTGAGTGGTATTTTGACGGGTAACAACAATGGCGGTACCAACAGATAAAAGCAATGCTGGAATTTGGGCAACCAAACCGTCACCAATAGTTAATAATGTATAGATTTCAACCGCACTATCAAAGGTTAAGTCGTGCTGCACCATGCCGATAACAAGCCCACCAACAATATTGATAAATAAAATCAATATACCCGCTATCGCATCACCTTTAACAAACTTACTAGCACCATCCATTGAACCATAAAAGTCGGCTTCTGAGGTGACTTCGACACGACGTTCACGAGCCTGTTCTGCGGTAATAAAACCTGCATTAAGGTCCGCATCAATCGCCATTTGTTTACCAGGCATAGCATCCAAGGTAAAGCGTGCTGTTACTTCTGAAATACGGCCTGCACCTTTGGTGATAACAACAAAGTTGATAATGATGAGGATCAAAAACACCACTAAACCAACAGCATAATTACCACCAATAACCACAGACCCAAAAGCTTCGATCACTCTTCCTGCTGCATCAGGACCTTCATGCCCTTCTAACAACACTACCCGAGTACTGGCGACGTTAAGCGCTAACCGTAAAATAGTGGCGATTAAGAGCACCGCGGGGAACGAACCAAAATCTAAAGGTTTTAGGGTGTAGACGGTGATTAACAATACCACCAAAGACAAAGCAATATTGAACGAGAAGAGAATATCCAATAAAAAAGCAGGCAAGGGTAAAATCACCATACCAAGCGCTGCCATTACCAATAATGGCGTGCCTACCCCTGACAGGTAACTAAACTTTTTTTGCTTTAGCTGATTAAAACGAGCGGCTAGTTGCATTACTACATCACGTTAGTTTTTTGACACATATCCGTCAAAAGCAATATCCAGACCAACACGAGCAACTCAGTAACTTACGTACGCTAACAGGAAAATAAAACAGCCAAAACTTGGCCGTTTAGCAAAGTAGTAGTCGCGTTAGCAAAAACTTAATAGCGAAATGTTTCAGGAATAGGAAGATTGCCCGATAATGCCTTGGGTCGTTTTCCTTTACCTTTTTTGTGCTCATTAAGTTGAAAAACAAATGCTAAGACTTGCGCAACCGCAGCAAATAACTCTTCAGGAATTTCATCGTCTACTTCCGTGGTGTAATAGAGAGAGCGAGCAAGTGCCGGCGAGGCAATAATTTCAACGCCATGCTCTTTAGCAATGGTGCGAATATGAATGGCCATCTGGTCAATGCCCTTAGCAATAACGACAGGAGCGCCAGTGCCATCGGTATCATATTTTAAAGCAACCGAAAAATGGGTTGGATTGGTAATAACAACATCAGAATTTGGCACTTCTGACATCATCCTACGCTGCGACATTTCATATTGGGTGCGTCGTATACGGCCCTTTATTTCTGGGCTACCCTCAGTGTTTTTGTTCTCGTCTTTGACTTCTTGCTTGGTCATCATTAACTGCTTAGTGTGATTCCATTTTTGGTATGGCGCATCAATGATGACAATAATAATTAATGAGCACGCCAAAACAAGAAACATCCAAAGCAGCATTTCAACAGAGTGGGAAAAATTATTCGGTATCGCTTCTATACTTAATGCCAAAATTTCAGCAAATAAATTATCCAATAGAAGGTAAGCCACGATACAAACAACGAAAAACTTTAAAATGGATTTGAGCAACTCCACCCAAGCTTGGGTACCAAACATTCGTTTAAAACCTGCTAAAGGTGAGAGTTTACTCGCTTTGGGCTGCATCGCTTCCCAAGAAAAATTCAATCCACCAAGTAAGGTATTGCCAATAAATGCAGCAATCATAATAATGACAAAAATCCATAAGATAGGTACTAACAATGATGACAAGCTATCACTAACCACTTGATAAAGCGCATGAATATCCATCGCCTCTCGCCGGCTAACGCTAAACAAGCGTTTCATTACACCAGCTAAGCCTTCCACTAAGCGACTCCCCACGAGCATCAGCGCTACAGCACTACCAACTAATACAAATAATGTACCTAAGTCTTTTGAACGAGCAATTTGTCCTTTCTTACGTGCATCTGCGAGCTTTTTCGCGGTCGGTTGTTCGGTTTTTTCACCACTGTCTTTTTCAGCCATTATGACCTCTGACAATCAATCAAGTAACAGCTTAAGTCTAACGCTCTTTGCCATTGAGATTCAAAGTGAATAAAAAAGTTATCCAATGTCAGCCACATAATAATCAAACCCGAACACATGGTGATCGGGAAGCCTATCGCAAAGATATTAAGTTGAGGCGCTGCGCGAGTCATAATTCCAAAAGAGAAGTTAATCAACAGCATTGCGGTGAGGGGAGCCATTGCCAATGATAGTGCGGTTGCAAACATCCAACTGCCCCATTCAACAAGATGAAGAAACTTCACTGTTTCAAAACTTTCGAGCGGTATTGGTAGCGTGACGAAACTTGCGACGACAAAATTTAGATACGCTAGATGACCATCAAGCCCCCAAAACAATAATGTGGTTAAAATCAAGAAAAATTGTCCTACGGCTGGCACACTCATGCCACTGCCAGGATCAACTAAAGAGGCAAATCCTAAACCTGACTGCATCGCGATAATTTGACCGGCTAGCGTAAAGGTGTTCACTACCATAATGGTGACAAAGCCAATCATCACACCTATCAAAGTTTGTTCTGCCACGAGCAAAACCGTCTCAAATGAAAAAAGCTCAGCAACTTGTACAGGGGGAATAGCAGGCATAATAGCAAAGGTTATTGCTACACATAAAAACAGCTTGATCCTCATTGGAATGGTTTGAGAACCGAGCCCCATCATTGCCATAATTAGGGCGGAAACTCGTGCAAATGGCAACAAAAAGTCAGCCAGATATTGTAGAATAACTGACTCGGTAAATTCCATTAACTCACCACTGAAGGAATACTGTCAATGAGCCGAATGGTATAGTCCATTAACTTTTGTACTAGCCAGTGTCCCCCAACAATTAACGCCAACAAGGTGACAATTAAACGAGGTAAAAAACTTAAGGTTTGCTCATTGATCGAGGTAGCCGCCTGAAACACCGCGACAATTAAGCCGATGATAAGACTCGGCACGATGATAGTACTTACTAATAAAATGACTAAAAATAATGCATCACGTAATATATCAACAAATACTTCTGGGCTCATCAGGTTGCTCCTAAACCATAGCTTGTTGCAATGGTACCAATCACGAGATTCCAGCCATCTACCAATACAAATAACATCAATTTAAACGGCAGAGACACAATCATCGGTGACAGCATCATCATACCCATTGCCATTAGGACACTCGCGACAACCAAATCAATGATCAAGAAGGGGATAAAAAGCATAAAACCTATTTGGAACGCGGTTTTCAACTCACTAATAATAAAAGCAGGTATAATCACCGTCATCGGTAAGTCTGAGGGCTGATCAACCTGTTCAATACCCGCCATACTGGCCAATGTCGATAAGTCTTTAATTCTCGTTTGTTCTAACATAAAGGTACGAATAGGAACTTTTGCAACATCTATCGCTTGAGTTGACGTCATTTGGTCCGCCATATATGGCGCTATTGCCCGATCATGAATTTGATTATAAACGGGCGTCATAATAAACAAGGTCAAAAATAATGTCAGTCCAATAATCACTTGGTTAGAAGGGGTTTGTTGCAAGCCAAAAGCTTGTCGAAGTATTGCCATAATAACGACGATACGCGTAAAAGACGTCATCATAATAACCGCAGCAGGTATAAAACTGAGTGCGGTCATAAACATTAATATTTGCAGCGTAACAGAATACTCTTGAGAGCCGTCTGGATTGGTGGTTAACTTAACCGCTGACATCGACAAGTCTTGTGCTAAGGCTGTATGGCCAATCATCACCGCCATTAAAGTGATCAGTGTCAAAAGCCATGGCTTAGCCATCAGTGTGTTTACTAATGCTTTAATTTTTATCATTTTTATTATTAACACCGGTTAGAAATTTAGCGAGTGGGTTATTCACACTGGTGCCATTTGTATCGGCCGTCATTGGCACATCAAGCGTTTTCAGCAAGGTGATTTGTTGGCCACTAACACCAAGCAATAGTTGTTGCTTCTGAACCTCAACCACCACTAAGCGCTCTTTAGGGCCTAAATTAAGGCTGGCAATTACCTTCATTCCAGATAAAGATTTGCTGGTTAAGTTAAACTTTTTCAGTAGTAATGCGCTAACGATTATAACGCCTAACACCATCAGCAAAGAGATGAGCATTGCACTGGCATCAATATTAGGGTTAGCATGTTTGCCAACCTCCACCTTCTCAACTTGTGCAGATACATTAAAACACGCTGCAAGGCATAACCCTGCAGCGAACTTACTTAAGCTTTTTAATACGTTCAACTTGACTAATAACATCTGTTAATCGAATACCAAATTTGTCATTGACGACGACAACTTCACCGTGAGCAATGAGTGTTCCATTGACGAGCACATCCAAGGCTTCACCAGCAACCCGGTCTAACTCTACCACTGACCCTTGGTTTAACTGAAGTAAATTTCTTATGCTAATATGGCTGCGCCCTACTTCCATTGAAATAGTAACAGGAATATCTAAAATGGCATCAAGTTTACGCTTTTCTTCACCTGAAATCGGAGGCTCTTCCTCTTGAAGTTCGTCAAGCTCTACCTTTTGGCCAGCTTCTGCGGCTTCGGCTTCGGCTTGCTCTTCCATCGCCTCATCCCACATGCCTAAATCATCATCATTTTCTTCACTCATACCTTTAACCTCAGGTTATTAATACTCTAAATCGTCTTCTAATAAATGTAATTCAGCATCACTGTCTAGGCGTTTACCGCCTTTGGTAAGAATAGTGAGCTCTGATTTAACCGACTCAGGACGTTTAATTTTTTCTTTAATCTGTATCGCAACATTATCACGGCTCTGACCAAGCTTAGCTCTAAAGGTTGGCAGCTCCTCAATTAACACGGTAATGTGCTCTGGCATTTCTATTGGAATTATATCGCCAGCTTTCAACTCCATCACTTGCTGTAATGATAAGTTAACTTCAATAAACTTCGTCGTCAGCTCTACCGGCACATCCATAATTTCATCACGTAACGCCTTCGACCAACGCATATCGGTGTCTTCTTTATCACTTTGCACACCGGCATCTAGTAACTCTCGAATTGGCTCAAGCATCGCATAAGGTAAGGCAACATGAAAATCACCACCACCGCCATCGAGTTCAATGTGGAAAGAACTGATAACAACAACTTCGGTTGGGCTGACAATATTCGCCATTGAAGGGTTAACTTCTGAGTCAAGATATTCAAATGATACGTCCATTACTGGCGACCAAGCTTCTTTGTAATCTTCGAAGATTAATTTTAATAGCATTTGAATAATACGACGTTCAGTTGGGGTAAACTCACGGCCTTCAATTTTGGCGTGATAACGACCATCACCGCCAAAAAAGTTATCGACTAAGATAAAAACTAAACGGGCTTCCATGGTAATTAACGCTGTACCTTTTAAAGGTCTAAAACGCACCATATTCAAGCTAGTAGGTACAAACAAGGTATGTACGTACTCACCAAACTTGATCATTTGAATACCATTAATTGATACTTCAGCGGTTCTTCGCATCATATTAAATAAGCTAATTCGCATATGACGGGCAAAGCGCTCGTTGACCATTTCAAGGGTCGGCATACGCCCACGAACGATACGATCTTGAGATGAGAAATCGTAGTCAGATGTACCTTCCCTTGAAGCTACATCCTCTACAACTTCGTCCTCTTCGACTTCATCTACGCCATGGAGTAACGCATCAATTTCGTCTTGTGATAATAAATCGCTCACTCAATTCACTCTTTTGGCTAACTTAAATAACTGCCTTGTGCTCTATTGCATCACAAAGCCAGTAAATAATACCTGTTCAACTATTTTTGCATCTTCTATATCTGTCATCACTTTTTGCACTTCTGACAACGCTTTTTGTTTTAACGACGTTTTCCCCGCACTGGTCGCTAAATCATCAGCATTCGATTGGGTAAACACCGCTAATAAGGTACTTTCAATTAGTGGAATATGCTTTTTCGCCGCCTCGTCGTTTTCACTGCCTCTTACCAGCAATTGTACGCGAATTTCGACAAACCGGTCCCTAGAAGCGCCAGGAACATTAAAACGAAAAGGTCTAGGCATAGGCACATAAAGTGCAGTTCCAACTGAAGCTTTATCAACGTTGGCCCCACCACTACTTGTTTGACCGCTGCTAAGCGCCGCATCTAATTCAGCTTGAGATACATCGTCACCACCTGACATCAAGAAATACCCACCAGCACCTGCCGCAATCAAGACCACAACCGCAATGATGATGATCAACTTTTTCTTTTTACCGGAGTTATCTAACTCTAATTCTTTTTCATCAGCCATGACTAACCTTCATCATTAAACTTCTATTATGGTTTAAACTATATCGTTGTTGGGCTCTTATGCAAAAGCATTTCTTTGATTAAACATAGTAATCGACGCCAGTTGCTGAAGCTTTATACAATTGGTTGCCGACTAGACCCATTTCAATTTCCTGCGTGTCAGCATCATTCCCTTGTTGGTGCCTAGAGAGTTCACCTTGTTCACTGTCACCTTTAGTTTGCTTTTCTTGTTGCTCAACACTGGCATCACCAACATTAACACCGCTGTCTGACATCATATCACGTAGTTTATTCAAATTTTGCTCTAATGCGTCTTTAGCTTGTTGATTTTGAACTACAAAACTCACTATGGCTTGTTCATTCTGCATATTAACTTTAACCTGCATACTGCCAAGCTCTGGCGGATCTAAACGAATTTCTACCTGTTGGAGCTTTTGGTTCATCATCACCATCACTTTATCTTTAACCGCTTGATTAAAGTTTTTGCCATAAATAGCAATCGTTTCTTGATGTTGATTAAGCATTTGTTTTTGGTTTGTCGCTTCAGCATTATTAACCGCGTGACGTTCTATAGCTTGTGCTGCAATATACTGCTCACTAGCGCTATAGCTTGCCGACACACCTTGTGTCATTGCATGACTAGAAAGTTTAATCGCACCTTGTTCTACTGAGGCACCAAAAGTAAACGCTTGCTTTGGTTCATTTGTTTTTTTATGGCTATTATCAAGATTAGTAATATCCTGATCACTGTCTTCAAAGTTTATTTGCTCTTCTATTGTAACTTCGTTTCCTTGTGGATCTGCGCTAGATTTAAGTCCATTAACAGTACTGTAGTTTACCGTTGAGTGCTGCTTCGTATTTTCGTCATTGGTTTGCTTTTGATGTGCACCACTAACGAAAGACACGACTTTATCTGCTTGTTGACGATCTTGCCCAGAAGAAGCTTCAGATACTTGTTTTTGAACCGCTTGCGCTATTTTACTTGGAACTGGTTGCACGTCAGCAGCTGCTCTATCATTTTTCAATGTTTGATTAATCACTTCAGTTTCTTTTTGAGTCTTGTGACTCCCTTCTTGCAACGCTAATCGAACTTGTTCCTCGATTTCTTGCAATTTATTTGCCTTTGCCGATTGTTCATTATTATCACTGTTTGATTCAAAGCTCAGCTCAGTATCAATTTCTTTACTAACTTCTGGTGTAACCCTAGCCGTAGTTTCGCTTGTCTTGTCATTATGTTTGACAGCACCGCTGTCTGCAGTAGTTGTTGTCGAGGCGGCACTTTTTTGCATATCACCACCTTCATCATTTGATTCTAGTGGTTGATGCTCATTAGCAATATTGTGTTGATTCAACTTAACCTGTTCTTGCGTTTTCTGTGTGCTACTGTTTTTCTGCTGCAAAAGTTCAAACTCTGTTTTGGTTGATTGTGCTAAGCCCACTTTTACCTTAGCACTTACTTCAGCATTCTTAACGTTATCTGAATTATCAGGGGTAGCTTCTGCGTTTTTTGCCGTCAACTGTTTAAAACGTTCAAGCAATGGCTGTTCAATTTTAATTGAGGATGATTTATCTTCAGAACCATGAGTTTTTTGTTGATTGGTTTTATCAAGCTCTTTGTTTTGCTGGCCATCGTTAATGCCTTTAAACTGACGTAACAACTTAACTAACTCTTGTTGCTCCTCAGTGTTATCACCAGAAACTGTTTGATGATCGACGGACAACGCTTTAGAAGTTTTTAACAAAGTTAAAAGCTTTAAGTATTCTTGTTCATCAATATCAGTCTGTGCATCACCAGCTACAGAGGGCTTGATATTTTTAGCTTCTTCTATTTCTTCATGCTCAGCCGAATCAGATACTTTGCCATCAACTTGTTGCTCTTCTCCAGAGGCTTCACTTTTATTTGATTCTATTGGCGTATCGTTATTGATTTCAGATTGCTCTGAGGGCGCTTTTTCTGACGATGATTTAGTATTTTCTTCTCTAACAGAAGTTGATGGCTTAGCTTCTTTGGTTGCTTGTTGTTCGGCAACTTTTTTACCCGTTTCCGCCCTTTCTTTGCCGCCTGATGAATCGCGCTGTTGACTCATTACATCAGAAAACTTTTCACCGTTTTGCGATGAACCGTCAGACTGAATACTCGCATTAACTGCTGTATTTTCAGATGGTTGAGAAATATCTATCGATAAAGCTTTTATTGGTTGCATAACGATTCCTAACGAAAAATGTATCTCGAGGGTAACCTGAAGTTCACCACTCATTTTGCCAATCACTGTTAGTTATACAAATATCGTTCCAAAGATGTTTTAAGAAATTAAGTATCTGCAAATTACTGAGCTAATTTTCGTCTAACAAATTGCTGAGTTGATACCTCATCTAACATAATTTGCTCTTTTTTATTTTCCCGTTGAACCAACTGAAGTCGTTTTTGCGATTGCAAGTGTTCAATCGCTTTAACCCGTTGTCGTTGAGCGAGCCACTGCTGTTTTCGCTGTTCAACTACCGCTTTAGACTGTCTGATGGCGATATCAACTTGTTCGGCAGCATTATCAAGCTTGGCGACGAAGGTATGGAAATGACGATAAGTCGCACTATCAATGCCGCTTAACGCTCGCTGTTCAAGACGCTTCATGTACTCTAAACGATAATCTTTAACACTTTGCGCTCTAATGAGGTTTTGTTGGTATTCTTGCTCGGCAAATTGCAATTGTTGTGCTGCTTTTTGCTCTTTGTCGTGCTCTACTTGAAATAAGGTATCTAATTGCTTTAATAACATCTAAGCGCCTTAATTTGTGTTTTCACTGCTGTTAACACGCTGCTGTGTTTGATTATTGTTATTAGCATGAGCTTGCGCCGCTTGGATAATTTCTTGCAGTTGCGTCAAACTTTGATCATAAGGGATCACTTCATCCATCTTCTGTTGTAGGAAAAAGTCAATCACTGGAGTCACTTCAATTGCATGGTCAATACGTGGGTCGTTTCCTTTACTGTACGCACCAATGGCGATTAGATCTTTGTTTTGTTGGTATAAACTATAAATTTGTTTTAATTGTCTCGCCAGTAACTGATGCTCTTCACTGGTGACCATTGGCATAACTCGACTGATAGACGCTTCAATATCGATCGCCGGGTAATGACCTGAATCAGCTAACGTTCTTGACAGCACGATATGGCCGTCGAGTATTGCTCTTGCCGCATCGGCAATCGGATCTTGTAAATCATCACCTTCTGTTAATACCGTAAAAAATGCAGTGATTGAACCTTGACCAACGCCACCATTTCCAGCACGTTCGACTAATTGTGGTAATTTGGAGAATACAGATGGTGGATAACCTTTAGTTGCCGGCGGCTCCCCTACCGCTAGCGCAATTTCTCGCTGGGCTTGTGCATATCGGGTCAATGAATCGATCAATAGTAAAACGTTTAGGCCCTGATCACGAAAATACTCACTGATCTGCATTGCGGTTTCACAACCTTTAAGTCGCATCAATGGCGAGCAATCCGCTGGCGCTGCTACAACAACAGAACGAGAGCGTCCTTGCTCCCCCAAAATATCTTCAATAAACTCTTTAACTTCTCGACCCCGTTCACCAACAAGGCCAACAACAATCACATCTGCCGTCGTTCCTTTGGTCATCATACCAAGTAACACACTTTTACCAACACCAGAGCCCGCAAAAAGTCCCATGCGCTGTCCTTGGCCAACGGTAAGAAAACTGTTTATCGTTCGAACGCCAACATCCAAAGGTTCTGAAATAGCGCGACGAGATAACGGGTTAATATGTTGACTGGCATAATTAGCCTCTTTATCACTTTTTATTGAGCCTTTGTCATCTAGCGGTTTGCCGACACCATCGACAACTCGCCCGAGCAAGTTCATTGATAGCGGTAATTTTGCTCGGCCACTAACAGGTAAAACCCTTGCTCCTGGCAAAACACCTCGCAGACTTTGCTCCGGCATTAAAAACGTAGTTTCACCTGAAAAACCGACAACTTCTGCTAATAACTCACCAGCGGATGTTTCAACTAAACACTGACTTCCTACAGACGCTTTTACGCCAACCGCCTCGAGCGTCAAACCAACCACTCTTACTAAACGTCCAGCAACAGCAAGCTGATGCGGATGGATATAATCTTGGCATTGACTAAGTCGTTGGCTGAGGTTTTCTATATCGAACATTTCTTTGACGCTTTTGGCAATAAGCTAAGGATGTAAAGCATCTTGCAAAAAGGATTCCAAAACCTCTTGAAGACGTGTTTCTATGGTTAAGTCGATATTCGACGTACTGTTTTCAATTTGACAACTTCCCGGAGATAAGTGCGGTGCTGGTTGCAAACGCCAGCCGTTTTCTTCAATCACTTTAACGGTTAATTCTCTCTCAATCAGTTGAATGTCATCGGGGTGTAAAAAGATTTGCGTTTGTGCTTCCTGCATTGGTAACGCTTTGATCCCCTTTTTAATTGCCGAAAGTAGTATTTCATGATTCGTTTTGGCTTCATGAAGGGTAATCGCCTTAGTCAATTGGGTAACCAAGGTTAACAATTGTTGCTCCACTTTCCCTTCAATGACTTTCATCGGCTGGTGCAATTGTTCAATTAACATTTGCCACTCTTGGGTTAACTTTTCAATTTGCGCTTGGCCTTGTTCTAAACCTTGTGCTGTACCCTCTTCTATCCCTTTGGCTAAACCTTCTTGATGACCGGCTTGTTGACCTTCTTCAAAACCGGCACTAAATCCCTCTTCTTTACCTTGATTAAAGCCCTCTTGTTGAGCCGCTTGACGAATTTCTTCAATTTCTTGCGCTGTCAATGGTTGTAATTCAGGCTCATCTTCTTCGGGAGGTTCATAAACCCAGGTAGATTTTTTACCAAAGGCGTTAGTTTTTTCTTGATCGATGGCAGGATCTGGTTCAACAGCCGGCAGAGACCAAACGTCAAGCGTTTGTTCTTTAGTCGATTTAACTACATCTTCTAGCGGCTCAACCGCAGTAAAATTTTTCATGTATTAACTTCAATCAACATCTAAATGGGATTATAAGAACTCATCACCGCCACCGGCGCCACCAAGCATGATTTCTCCAGCATCAGATAGACGACGAGCAATAGATAAAATTTCTTTTTGCGCTGCTTCAACTTCACTAATACGAACAGGTCCCATCGCTTCAAGATCATCTAGCATCATTTCAGCTGCACGTTTAGACATGTTCTTCATAATTTTTTCTTTCAGTGTTTCATCGGCGCCTTTAATCGCTTTCATTAAGGCATCTTGCTGGACTTCACGTAGGATAGCTTGAATACCTCTATCATCAACGTCTGCCAAGTTTTCAAAGACAAACATCAGATCTTGGATTTGCTGACTCATTTCTTCGTCGTGCTCACGAATTGCATCCATCAAGACACCTTCAATATTAGTATCTAGATAGTTCATAATATCAGCAGCAGCTTTCAAGCCGCCCATTTTCGCTGCTTGCGCACCAGCTTGACCCGCAAACTGTTTCTCCATGATTTCATTTAACTCTTGCAACGCCGCTGGTTGCACTTCTTCTAAGTTGGCAATGCGCATCATGAGATCAAGGCGAGTTTTCTCTGCAAATTGACTCATGATCTCCGCTGATTGCTCTGGTTCTAAATAAGATAAAACAATAGTTTGAATTTGCGGATGCTCATTACGAATAATATTGGCGACTTGTTTTGAGTCCATCCATTTCAATGAATCTAAACCTTTGGCACCACCACCCATCACAATTTGGTCGATTAGGTTACCGGCTTTATCTTCACCAAGTGCAGCCGTTAATGCTTTACGAACAAACTCTTCACTTTGGAAACCTATGGTACTAAAGTTTTGAATCTCACTGATAAACAGCTTGTGGACTGCGGTGATCTTTTCTTGAGTGAAATCTTCCATTGCCGCCATCACCATGCCCACCTGCTGCACTTGCTTTGGTTCTAGATGTTTCAAAATTTGTGCAGCATCTTCTTCTGAAAGACTCAGCAAGAGAATGGCTGCTTTTTCGGCACCATCAAGCTTATCAACGTCAAAGCCTCGTGGAGCTGGCGCTAGGGTTTGATTTTCATCACTCATCTTCGTTCAACCAACTTTTAACAACTTGCGACGACAATTCTGGCTCATTAGCAACAAGCGCACGAACCGCTTTCAAAATATCTTCGTCTCGATGCAGATCTGGTAACTTAAGACTGCCATCAGGTGCAAATCCTACCGCACCAGCATCGAAATCCGCGGTTAACATATCCATGGTTTCGTCACCTAAATCTATATGAGAATCTAGTGACTTATCGCCGTACTCTGAAGGTGTTTGATCTGGGTAAATCAAACGTTTCAGCATTGGACGAACAACCGCCAAGATTAAGACAATGATAACTAAACCACCAATGCCTAATTTTAATGCTTTCCAAAACCATGGCTGCTCATGAATAGGCAGTTCACCTTTTTCTTCCACGATCATGCGTGAAAACGGCAAAGTTACCACTTCTAGGGCATCACCACGCTGCATATCAAAACCAATACTACCTTGTAATAATCGACGAATATTAGCCAGTTCTTGCACTGAACGCGGGGTTTGCTGACGTTCACCATCTGCACCAGTTTCATTTATATAGTCTAGTGCAACTGAGACGCTAATGCGACGGATAACGCCAGTTTGTTGTTTGGTGTAACTAATCGATTCATCTAACTCATAATTTTTAGTTGATTCTGAATGGTTTCGTGACGGTAAGGTTTGCTGCGCTTGCCCACCAGTGGCATTTTCAGGGATGTTAGAATCAAGCGGTGGTTGATTGGTTAATGCACCAGGAATACCACCAACGCCACCACCAATCGAGCTTTCTTCAACCTTCATTTCACTGCGAAGTGCTGGCAAGTCAGGGTTGTAGCGACGCTGCGTCTCTTCTGAATTAGTAAAATCCATTGTTACATCAACTTGGGCGGTATAATTTCCTAAGCCAACAACGGGAATTAAGATACTGTCAATTTTGTCTAAATATTCTTTTTCACGCTTTTGTTCTATTTCAAATTCTTTACGAGAGCGCGAGGAGATTGAATCCTGCGAGCCTGAATTAAGTAAGCGGCCATTTTGGTCGGTAACGGTAACACGATTCGGATCTAGGCCCTGCACTGCAGATGCGACGATATCGACCACTGAATCAACTTCTTCTTCATTGAGCAATCTGCCACGATGCATGGTTAAGACAACGGTCGCAGATGAAGACTTTTGCTTTTTAGCGAAAACATTATCACGAGGAATCGCTAACAACACTTTGGCTCTAGAAACAGATTGCAGTTCCTCAATAGTTCTTGCGAGTTGCTGCTCACGAGAGTGCTTGAGCCGTTCTCCTTCAAGACGCTGACTAACACCAAACCCCATATCTTGCATGATAATTTCTGTGCCTTCACGCGGTGGCTCATCTAGCCCTTCTCGCGCAAGTAACAGCTTTATATCTTGATATTCTTCTGAAATAACCGAAATAGTGTTGTTTTCTTGACGGTACTCAACATTATTAGCGTCAAGAAAGTCCATGGTTTTAATAAGTTGTTCTGTGGGCTGTTTAGCGAGAAAGCGATATTCAGGTTGATTTGCCCACAAGATGACAAATACTGCGATAGCTAAACAAATGGCTAATGCCATGATCAAGGTGACTTGGCGTAGTATATCAACATTTCCCAAAGCGGCAGCGAAACCAGACTTTTGTTCATCGATTTCATTATCGCTATTATCTCGAGCAATTAAGTCACTATCTTGCTCTGCTGAGACCATTGCTGTATTCGTATCTGCCACGTTACTTCTCCGCTATGTTACTGTTCACGAATGCTGCGTTTAGTAACCCTAAACAGGCATACTCATTATTTCTTTGTACGCTTCAACAAACTTATTTCGAACTTGTACTGTTGCCTCAAATGCGATGCCAGATTTTGACGCCGCTATCATGGTATCAGCTAGCGTGACACTCTTATCACCCATTTCAAATGCAGTTCTTTTTGCGCCAGCATCTTTTTGTAAATCATTGACGGTATTGACGGCTTCCTTCAACATCGAAGCAAAGTTAGCTGAAGAATCACTTACTGAGGTAACATTATTGCCTAGGCTATCTTCACCAGCACCAGCAATATTCATACGATTGCCAGATGCCTCTAATGACATTCTTTGCATTTGGGCGTAAAGTGAATTTGCTTTGATATCCATAACAATCTCTCTTGTGTCAAAATATTGTTTGTTCACATCTACCATGAATAAAGCAAAGTTAATGCCAAGAGAGGAAATTAAAAATTTCTTATAAAAAACAAAGCATAACAATTACGTCATGCTTTAAAGATCACAACAAGTGATAGAGAAAAGAAAGGATTTAGGCGGGTATTTGAATACCACTATCGCGCATTTTAGCAATTTTGTAGCGCAACGTTCGTGGACTGATCCCTAAACGCTCAGCAACCAGTTTGCGACTGCCTCGGCAAGCATGTAAAGTATCTAAAATAATTTGATGTTCCTGCATTTTAAGCTCGCTGCCTAACTTATCTTCAGTCACATCGGCTTTCGGTACATCGTTAATCGTCGCTGTTTCAAAATTTTCTATCAGCAGGTCACCTGCATCGATTTGATTGTCACTATGTAAAATCAAGGCTCTTTGCATCACATTATCCAGCTCTCTGACATTTCCAGGCCAGTTATAGGCTAAAAGTTTACTGCGCGCTGCGGCTGAAAATTCGGGTATCGCTTCGCCGCTGTTTTGACAGAGACGTTCAATAATGTGTTTTGCTAAAGGAATAATATCATCACGACGATCCGCTAACGGTAACCAAGTTAATGGGAAGACATTGAGACGATAATAGAGATCTTCTCTAAATACCCCATCACTAACCGCTTCACGTAAATCTCGATTACTGGTGGCGATAACTCGTACATCAAGTTTGATAGTTTTACGACCCGCTAAACGTTCAACTTCGCGCTCTTGCAGAACGCGTAAGATCTTAGCTTGCAAGCCAAGGTCCATTTCCGTGATTTCATCGAGCAAAATCGTTCCCCCTTGCGCTTGTTCAAACTTCCCAGGACATGCTTGAATAGCACCAGTGAAAGCGCCTTTTTCATAACCAAATAAGGTTGCTTCTAGCATGTTTTCGGGGATGGCTGCACAATTAATGGCAACAAAAGGTTTATCTTTTCTGGCCGAGTGATAATGCACATATTGAGCGAGAACTTCTTTACCTGATCCACTAGGGCCTAATACCATGACCGAAGCATCAGTTGTGGCAACTTTTCGAGCAAGGTTTAGTAACTCTACACTGCGTTTATCAGCGGCCACTGGCTCAAAATTATCGTTGGCAGCGAGTGGTACGTATTGGTTGACCATATTAAGTAACACTTCAGGAGCAAACGGTTTTGCCATGTAGTTACAAGCACCATCTTTCATCGCCTGTACCGCATCATCGATTGTTCCATAGGCTGTCATCATTAATACCGGAAGATTGGGGAGACTATTCTTCACCGACTTTAATAAGGCAAGCCCTGACATTCCTTGCATCTGAACATCACTGACAATTAAATCAACCTGTTGATTTTTAAGTAATAGTAACGCTGCTTCACCAGATTCGGCTTGTAAACACTGATAACCAGCTATTGCTAATGTATCAACAAGCGCTTCGCGTAATCCTGAATCGTCTTCAACCACTAAGATTTTACTTTGATTCATAAGTACTCTCCTGTGAAGTTTGCTTTAACTTACTGTCTTGGGTTGGTTTGGCTTGGTACAAAGGTAACTTGATACAAAAATGCGCACCTTTTTCACTGTTATCAATCAGTTCAACGTCACCATGATGGGCATTGACAACAGATTTGACAACAGCGAGCCCTAAGCCTGTGCCGTTAACTCGTGAGGTATAGAAAGGTTCGAATATTTTATCAGCGAGGTCTTTGCTAATACCTTGTCCATTATCAATAACGCTAATAAAAGCGTATTGCTGATGACAATGAGAGCGAATTTCAATTCGTGCATTTTCTGGAATGACCTGAATAGCATTGTGAATCAAATTAACAATCGCGCCATTCAATGCTCGCTTGTTTCCTAAGACCATGCAATCGTCAGGACAAGGCGTTATTATCACTTGTGCATGGGCTTTGGCGATTAAGGCTTCTAGCCCTTGCGTTGATTCATTGACTAAGCTGTTGACTGATAGAGGCTCTACGACTTGTTGTTTGCCACTTTTGGCAAATAAGAGCATGTCATTCACTTGCTGTTCAAGATCTTCTAATCTTGACATCAACTTTCGTTGAAAATTATCACGGTCTTGGGGTGATAAATTACTATTTTTTAAGTTTGCGCCATAAAGCATTGCTGACGACAAAGGTGTTCTAATTTGATGAGCAAGCTTGGAAACCATCTGCCCTAGAGAAGACAAGCGCTGTAACTGACTTAATTTGTCTTGTAATAAACGAGTTTCGGTCAGATCGGTGATTAAAATCAACTGCCCTGGCTGATCAAGTAGCGGTGTTATTTCTAACTTGACTCTGCGACCATCTTTTAATGAAACTTCATGCCAGTCATCCGCCCTTGGCTTAAAGGAGCGTCTGATAACATCGAACCAAGGGTGACCAAGAATGGGCTCATCTAGCAACTGACTGGCGACCGCGTTTATTTTAACAACCACACCATCACCATCAAGCATGATTAGCCCTGTTGGCATGACATTAATGATTTGGTTTAGCTGCTCTGATTGCTGCCTTAGTAAGGCGAGCTCACCATGAAATGCTTCAGATTGTAGAGTTGACTCACTTTCAGAAAACTGATGCGATCGAAAAGATACTCGAGCCTTGTCGAGTAACGGTACAGGATTGTCACTGATTGCTGCTGTTGAGTATGCCATTGTCATAATCTACCACCTGTTTTTTATTAACAACCGAACAAAGCACATTTAATGCCAAGATTTTTTAGCAATTAAAAACAACAACTTAAGCATTAATTTTTAAACTAGAACACGTCGTCAATTTATTGGCTACTCAACAGTTTGCAATGGTTACGCCAAGCCTACCTCCTTATCAAAATACACGCTACAGTGCTTCATAAAGCGTGGTTATTTCCTGCCAAAGACTTCTTTTAGCAATCGCGTTATCTCGCATTACTTTGAGTTCTATTTCTGAGTACCAATGGCCACCTTTTACAACAGCAGCGGGTTTTATAAGAATCGATAAATCATCAATGGGATTATTTTTGGTGTAGATAAAGTCCGCTCTATGCTTGGGCGCAATTTTACCAATTTCATTTTCTAGTCTTAGCGCTTTAGCGGGATTAAGCGTCGCGGCGGCCAAAACATCAAAAGTAGTTATACCTGCTCCCTGCATCAGCTTCATTTCTGTGTGAGTAGCAATGCCATGAGGCGATAGAAGCACTCCCGAGTCTGAGCCCACTAGCAGTTTTACGCCTCGTTGATGCATAATTTGTGTAATACCTTGCAAGAACTTCATGGTGCGTTTGTTATGTTCAACCATCTCTTGAGATGAGCTCAACCAGCGCTTTACTTGGTCATGCTCCTCACTTAATCTAATGATTGGCGATATATAATCGCGAGGCAACTGCTCAAGATATGCTTCTTTTTCTGCACTTAACATTGTCAGTTGAAAAAAGATATTTAGCGTTGGAGTTATCGGCACTTGGGTTGCTTTTATCTCTTTGACTATTACGGGTAGTTGTTCAGTAGAAAACTGATGCTTTAGAGGCCCCTGATAAATATCTTCAACGTGTTCAAAAGATTGAAATCCAGCCAATTGAGATAGCAACATTTCACCTGAAGCATGAGGGCCATGTTTAGCAACGGGCAGATTTTTTTTGCGTGCTTCGTTGATTATCGCTAACAGAGCCTCTTGGTTAAGGTTTCCGTAGGCTTTTATTAAATCATAACCTTGTTGAAAATATTCATTAACGGCTCGTTTAGCTTCAAGTGCTGTTTCCACTCCGTGATGTAAAGAGGCATTTTTATATCCTGAAATAATAGGACTACTGACCGTAGAAGTACTTCCGAGCATCTCCCCTGACGCTATTTTGTCTCGCCATTCAAGTTGTTGTGGCACTCCATTCATAATTCGCACATGCGTCACGCCATGACTTAACGTCATTAAATAGGCCGCTGGCTCGTAAATATGAACATGCATATCGATTAGTCCAGGGGTGAGGTAGCCGCTATTACCACTATAACTCTTTAGGTTATCGGGTAGTGATAATGTGCTTTGATCGAAAATTGCTTCTATGATGCCACTTTTGACGTATACGCTTTTATTGCGCCTAATTTGTTGATGCTCGACATCAACAATATTGACATTATGAATGACAAAGCTGTTGCTACGTCTAGCTGCTGATACTTCCTTTGTACACCCAACAATATAAATCGTTATAAGAAATAAGAACGGTAGTGGTTTAATTAAGGTCATTGATTACTCCTCCAAAGTAGTTTGGAGAAATTAAGCAGACGCTCGATTATTGTCGTCTATGATCATGATTTTCGCCTTAAGAAGTCTTGATCATAGACTTGCTTTGTATTCAGAAGGTGTTTTTCCTGTAACCTGTTTAAACACTTTATTAAAGGAGGCTTTGGAACTAAAACCCGCATCAAAAGCTATGTCTGTTAGCGAATTTTTATCATTATTTCTAAGCCTCTCGCATACCGTATCAACTCTAAATTGATTAATATATTCGTTGAACGATTGCTTGGTATGTAAGTTTATCGCTCGTGAAATATCTCGAGTTTGAATGCCTGTATATTCGCTAATATTGGCTAAGGTTAAACGTGGTGTTAAATACCATTGGTTTTCGACAATAAGGGTATGCAACGCTTCGAATATTGATTGATACTCTTCAGCTTTTGCTTGCCTATGCTCAGGTTGCTCAGTCTGCGGCTCATGTTGTTTTGGCAATCCACCCAACTGAGAAAATTGATAAATAATCACCATACTTGCAATTAACCAAGCAAGATTATTGATTCCCTGCCCAAATAGATTTAACTGGTAAGGTATAACGGTTTGGAGATTAAGTCTTAACAAATCCACTAAGTTGAAGACTGCCATGATAATAATTAACCATACCAACCACGTCAGTGAGTATTCATCTGAGTCTGAACGTTGCTCTTCTATTTTCTTTTTGTATGTTAACAGTATAGATGCCGTAAAGTAGGTGTAAATCAGTCGCCAGATTGTGCCTAGAGCAATCACGATATGGGTATGGGAAGTTAACAAAAGAAAAGGAACAACCGGTAAAAAGTGCCAAATATCCCGTCTATTTAAGCGACGATGAATCGCGAATTTAGCGGCTAAATAAGTTGCAGGACCATATAACATGATAAAAACAGGACTGATCAAATACCAATTTCGAGTGATGCCCGTTTCTTCTAATATATTAATGAAAGCCGCTAAAGATGTCAGAAGCAGCAGCAACGCGATGCCTTTAAATTCACTTACTCGCCACAACAAAAAGCATCCTAAAATACCGACTGTTATGGTGCCAAATTGAATTAAATTAACAGCGTTAAGTGGTTCCATTATTAAGCAAAGATTTGACGTTTGGGGAAATTCAACACGTCCTAATCTTTCTGTAAGTTGTATTTACGCATTTTTTCAACAAGTGTCGTACGACGCATCCCGAGTAATTCTGCCGAGCGAGCCACAACCCAGTTATTTTTATCAAGCGCTTGTGTGACTAATGACACTTCCAAATCAGCGAGATACTCTTTTAAATTAAGTCCTTCGTCTGGCAGTACACCAACCTGTTGAGAGCTCTCATCTTCGCTATTAAAGCTGTCAGCAAATGCTGGGTCATCAAAGCTAGCGTCACTGTCATCATCATAATCAAAACCGGCGAACAGCTCATTGATCGCTTCGCGTTCTTGCAACTCTTCAGGGTATTGAGGTTGATATTCTTCTACTTCGATATGACGATATTTGGCAGGCAGTTCACTGACATTCACCACTTGATCACCATACATGATAATCATACGCTCGATTAGGTTGGATAACTCCCTAACATTTCCTGACCAAGGATGTTCTTGCAATGACGCAATTGCTTGCTCGGTAAATTTCACTGTTTTCCCTTGCTCACTTTCAAAGCGGCTCAACAGTTCTTTTAACAATAGCGGAATATCTTCTTTTCTATCTCGCAAAGAGGGGGTTTCAATTGGAAAGACATTGAGTCGATAATAAAGATCTTCTCGAAATTCATTGGTTTTAATCATTTCCTCTAAATGTTGATGGGTCGCAGCGATGATCCGCACATCAGCTTTTAAACTTTTAGCACCACCAACACGCTCAAAGGTACGTTCTTGAAGTACGCGCAATAGCTTAACTTGCATTGGGTGTGGCATATCACCAATTTCATCGAGGAATAATGTGCCGCCTTCAGCAAGTTCAAACCGTCCTTTTCTGGATGAAATCGCTCCAGTAAAAGCACCTTTTTCATGACCAAATAATTCACTTTCCAATAAATCTGGCGGAATAGCACCACAGTTTACCGGTACAAATGGACCTTTATGTCGTTGAGATAAATTATGGATATTTCTCGCAACGACTTCCTTACCCGTTCCTGATTCACCGAGTATCAATACATTGGCTTGCGTAGATGCTACTTGTTCAATTAAAAATCTAACTTGTTGCATTGCTTCGCTTGAACCAACTAAAGAACGAAATAAACTGCTATTACTAGAGTTCATTGTACGCTTGTAGGGGAGTTTATTGTGATACTGGTGACAATGATGGATCATTTCAGTTAGCTGAGCGTAGTTTAACGGCGCGCTAAGTTCGCCAATAAGATTCACACGATCAGCAATGGCATGATGATCTACAACATCATGGATCATAAACGGACAAGCAGGGTTTTCTTTAACTAAAGAAACTATGCTATCAGTTACCTGCCCACAAATGATCACGGTCAATACTTGATCTTGCTGCTTGATAAGCTTAGCCAGCTCTTGTTCACTACAGCATTTATAGTGCTCACCAACAAACGCGAGCACAGTTGCCAAGTGGTCTTTTCTATGTTGCTGGTTATCAACCACCAATATCATTTTTTGACCGTGCATAATCCCCTGATATACCGAATAATTTGGGTTAGATTACTTTTGATTCTAACTCGATAAAATTATCTTTCAACAAATATTTGACACTATAACGTCATAAAATTGACCCTAGCATTTCAACTAACCAATAAAGTTCGAAAAAAGCTCAACCTCAGTTCAAAATAACACCACCATGATAACCATTATTCGCTACCTTTTGATGTTACTAGCTTGGCGTATAACTTGCTTTAATCATTTTCAATCGGGGCATGAGTTTACCATGTTAATTGCAGTGACAATGTTATACTCTGAACTAAACCATCAACAAAGTACGTAATATCAGGACTCTATATGATTGAAAGACAGGCAGAATTTGAACAATACCAAATCAGTAAGTTTGGTGAGCCTTACTTATATTCGGTTAATAGAAATGTCTTTGAAAAAAATAGCGCCAAAATTATTTTTAATAGCTTTTTTGATAAACGGCTTTGGGATGAAGATTATTTTTATATTATTTTAGGTTGTGACTCTGGCTTATTAACCAATTACATCATCGAACATGGTTTAGCAAAAGGCTCTCGCTACTTATTTATCGATTCAGAGCATGTGATCGAAAACCTCAATCAACAGTTAAGTTTTACTGAATGGCATGACAATGTTGACATGGCAACATTGAAAGATTGGGAAAAAAAGGCTGAAGCTTTAAATCTGCAAGCATACATGTACACCGATAAGGTACGTTATATAAAATCACTAGCAGCCAACGATGGTTACGATGAATACTACTATCAAGCCAATACCGAAGTATCATTAAAGCTAGAAACCCAACAACACTATACCATGGTCAGTCTCTACCGCTCACCTTTTGTCATAAAGCAAATCATCAACTTGGCTGACAATGTCAATCCTATGATTGCCTTAAAAGATAAATTTAACGGTATGGACTGTATTATCCTTGGAGGTGGCCCAACCCTTGATGAGGTTATTGATAAGCTTCATGCGGTTAAAGACAAAGTGATCATTATTGCTGTATCAAGAATTGCCCGAAGATTGATAAGTGAAAACATCATCCCTCACTTTGTGATATCCGTCGATCCGCACGAAGTAAGTTTCGACGTCAGCAAAGAAATGTTAACCATGGCCAACGAAGCCATTTTCTTGCATTCAACTTATGTCGTCCCCGTTTTGCTAGGACAATGGGGAGGGTTAAGTTTTCACGATGGTTTACGTGTCCCTTGGCCAAGTGAATTATCAAAAAAGAATACCCACCTTGCCGGCCCAACCGTCACTAATTCAGCGATATCTGCAGCAGTAGAATTAGGCTTTAAACGCGTTTACTTGTCTGGTGTTGATTTATGCTATTCAAGTGATGGCCATACTCATGCTAAAGGAAGCAATGAAGCTAAGGTAGGCCCTGTACTCGGTAAAAGAGAGCAATGGGTTAAAACATATAGTGGCAAACTTGCTGAAACGATGTTGACGTTTATTCACGCAACTCAAACCATTGACGACCAAGCAAAAAAAGCCTTAAAACAAGGCTGTCAGCTCTACAATCTTTCTGAAAACGCCGCGAAAATAGACAGTATTTTGTTAGCTAATTTTGATGAAATTTCCTTCGCTGATAATCACGATCTTAATCAAATTCTCTCCAGCATTAAAAAGCAGTACTCAACGATTGATGATAAACAATTTATCGAAGTTCTTGATGATATTGACCGTATTGTGGATGAAATGGATGAAATCAAACAGCTTGTTGAGCAAGCGCTTGATGATAATCATAACCTCTATAAAACCTATGATTCAGAAATAGAAAATGCAAAAATTAAAGAGCGAATCGATGTGGTTGAGGACACCCTCAATACTAAGCATGAAGAAACAACGACGTTTTTGAAGAAATATGGTATTCATCGCTTTATTCAAATTGCCCGCACCGATGGCGATCTCGAATGGAGTGATGAAGAAATGGAAGAAGTTGGCCGTGCATACTACCAATGCTTTTTGGATAACATCAACGAACTCACCCCGCTACTAGAAGCCGCAAAAAAGAAAATTCGCCTACGAATTGATGAACAACATCAGCAAACGAGCTATCAAGACATTCTCGCTCAATGGCAAAGTGAACATCACTTCGGTCGCGCCTACAATTGGAAGCAAAAACATCCACAGTGGTTTGAGCAACTCAATGACGACGATAAGCAGTTATTCGAGCAACAAATAAAACAATATTTTGAAGTACTTGAGAATCAAGACACCTATCATCTAAAACGTACTCAGGCACAAACCAGCCTGGATGGTATAAACCGAAAGGCGGTTTATATGTACAATGCAAAAAATGAAGATGGCTTAAGATCTCTAGTCGACAACCTGGAAAAGTTACAAGCATCAAAACAAGAGCAGTATAAAAATATTGGCCAACTGATATTATTGTGCCGTGGTTATTTATTATTGCTACAAGGGTTAAACCAACAAGCGTTGGCAACCTTTAACCAACTAGATGAACAACATTTGGGTGAAGACGAGCTTATTCAAATTTCGGTACTAGAAATTGAACTTCAACATTATGAAAACGCTGAAAAGTCATTAGCTAAACTGGCCGCATTAACCCCAAGTTATCAGCCTCAATATGCAACTATTTTAAGACTCAATAATAAAATTGGCGAAGCAGAACAAGTGTATTTAGATTACTTAGCACAACACGGTGAAGACGTGAGAGCTTGGTTAGCGCTGGCCAATTTATATGTTAATAACGACGCAACCGAACAAGCCAACCATGCGTTTTCGCAAGTAATACAATTAGATCCAGATAACATCGAAGCAAAACACTTTTTTGAAGGTCAACAATAAGGTTTTTAGCCATATTGCCGATATAGGGATAGGTTAACATTCCCTGACTGATACAGGTTTTAGATAACAGGAGAATATAGATGAGTGATTTATTAAAGGGTAATTTCACCACAAAAAAACAAGTAAATGCGCCAGAGAAAGCTCAAGATAATAAAAGTGCTTTAGAGCAAGAATTTAAAAAAGCCGCCTTAAACTCAATTGGCGGTTCAATGGTGTATGTTGAGCGTACCGATCTTACTTGGGATGGCGAAGAGTAACTTCATCCATTTATTTATCTATACGAGTAGTTTATGAAGCAAAATAACTTAACGACAAAGTTCGTCGATGTTGTCGACCAAATAACCGATATCGGTAAAGATTGGCACAGTAATGACTTACTCACCAATGCAGATAACAATCTTCCTTTTTGTCAAAAAAGTATTAAGGCACTCCCCGCGTTAAGTGTTGAAAAAATGCGTTCAGCAATCGTCGTTAGTGCTGGCCCTAGTCTTCATAAGTTTTCAGTATTAAAAAAACTTAAGCAAGCTAATTACAAGGGTACAATAGTAGCAATTGATGGTTCTCTGGTTAAATGCTTAAAAAATGGCATTGTACCGGATTATGTACTTACCCTTGACCCTCACCCAACGCGCATTGTACGTTGGTTTGGTGATACAAACTTTGAAGAGCACACCCGTCACGACGACTACTTTTCACGACAAGATCTTGATGTTGAGTTTCGTAATAATTCTATTAAAGAAAACCAAGCAAACATTGAGTTAATTAACCGATATGCACCGCAAATAAAGTTAATTATCTGTTCTTCTGCGCCAAAGAATGTAGTTGAGCGTGCTCGTCAAGCTGGTTTTGACATGTACTGGTGGAATCCTATTGTTGATGCTCCACAAGATCCAAATAGCTTAACAAGGCGTATTTACAATATTAATAAACTACCTTGTATGAATACAGGTGGAACGGTGGGCACTGCTGCGTGGGTATTTGCCAATGCAATTTTAAATATTAATGAAATTGCGCTAACCGGTATGGACCTTGGCTACCACAGTGAAACGCCCTACCAAATGACGCAAACTTATTATGAACTGCAAGAATTTGTCAGCAATGAGCAGGAGCTTAATGAACTGTTCCCAACATTTACTTTTCCATTAACAGGCGAGCAGTTTTATACCGATCCGACTTATTTTTGGTATCGAAAGAACTTTCTTGACTTACATTCAAGAGCGCAAGGTAACACTTATAATTGCTCAGAAGCAGGAACTCTCTTTGCTGAAAATATTACTTGCATACATTTTGAAGATTTTTTACAAAAAGAGTACTAACGTATGGCTAAGATATTATTTATTAACCCCGTAGTACGTGAAGAAGATGTTCCTCGCCATATTCCCTACGGTATAGCACTACTCGCTTCAATTGCGATGGAGAAAGGGCATTTAGTTCAAGTATACGACGCTAATGCTCACCGCCTTCCGATTGATACCATCACTGAAGTCTGCCAAGCAGACGATTGGGATGCCGTTTGTATTGGTGGATTGACCACAACATACAATTACATCAAAAAAGCGCTAAAACTTATCAGAGCCGCAGCGCCTAACACCCAAATTATTGCTGGTGGTGGCTTTTTAACGAGTATGCCCCATGATATTTTTAATTGGTTGCCTGAGATAGACGTTGGATGCATTGGCGAATCCTTTGAAACGTTTCCAGAAGTATTAAGTAAAATTGACCGAAAAGATTTTGATTACTCCGATGTCTTAGGGGTGATCTATCGCGATCTTACCGGTAAAAGCTTTTTAACTCCTGTGCGACCTAACATTCACGATCTTGATCAACTTCCATGGCCTGCGTGGGAACTTTTTCCACTCGATATATATTTCGCTAACTCAGCCAACTTGTTCAGTGAGGAGTCATTTACCTCCAAACGTCGTATGGATATTAATGGCAGCTTTGGCTGCGGATTAACATGTAAATACTGCTGGCACTTAGGCACTACCGGCGACATGCTGATTGAAGAGAATGAGCAAGGTGAAAATGACGTGGTTTTCACTTACGGTAGAAATATTCGCTATCACAGTGCTGACTATATTGTCAAAATGGTTAAGCACTTATACGAAACTTACGATATTGATTTTGCAGCATTTATTGACGAAAACCTCATGACAATGGACGTTGCAAGTAAAGGAACTTGGCTGAAAGATTTATGTAAAAAATGGATCGAGGCTGGGCTACAACCAACCTGTCGACAAAAAGGCATTCCTCATGATGAAAACTGTAAAGGCGTTCATTGGAATGGCACTTCTCATGCAGGACTACACCGCCCAGAAACATTAAAATTAATGCATGAAGCTGGTTGTACTCATCTGGTTTATGGACTTGAATCTTTTGACCCTAAAATACTGCGCAACTTAGGTAAAGGCTCTAATGCCCGCAAAAATAAACAAAGTATTGCCACTTGTTTAGCGTCAGGCATCAAACCCATACCAAATATTATTATTGGCTTCCCTGAAGAAAGCTTTGAAAGTGTTCGCAATACCATCGATGCACTAATCGAGCTTGGTATTACCGCTAAACCACACTTTGCCACCGCTTATCCAGGTTCTGAGTGGTACTATGCTTTTAAAGACTCCATATTGGAGCAGTATAACGGTGACCTCGAAGCGTACATTATGGATTTAGGTGACGCGAGTAAGATAACAGCAACCATCTCTGAAAAATTTTCACCTGTTGAATTACTCGGCCTGCAACAAATTGTTTATCTCAAAGACTTACGTTTGTTAGACCTGTCAGAAAAGCAATGGGCGCCGGCTGCGGAGTATCGAGCGCCGGTTGTTCAAGCAAAACCTTCTTTTAATCTTCGAGGTGTCAAAGAAGCAGGTCCTATAGCAAGCACGGGATAACCTAATCTCAAGAGCCTAACATAAAAAAGGAAAGCAACTGCTTTCCTTTTTCATCATTAGAAATACGATAACGTAGTGGAGTGGGTATTATGTTGCCATCGTCTTCAAGGTTAAAGACGATTCGGCCTGTTCTTGCAATAGAAATTCAGCTAATTTGAAATCAAGGTGGTGATCAATATCTATCGAAGATTCTCGACTCATGACATAAGAAAAGACATTCTCTGCTAAAAAGAATGTTTGCTGCGCTAATAACGGTTCAACCTTAGCAATATAGATAGCGCCATTTAGTCGGTAGTATGTTGGCAAGGCTTGGCTTCGTGGGTTCTTTTTAACAAAAGTTGACAAAAAGTTTTTCATATTGCCATCTTGCGCTAGCGTGTTGCTCCACATTGGCGAATGATCACATTCGCACACACTAATAACAGCATCAGCCCTTTTCTCAGACAGCGTAGCTACCGCTTGTTTAATATCGGCAGCCGTTCTTAATGGTGATGTAGGTTGCAACCATAAGACGTAATCATAAGTCTGGCCTTTATCGGCAAAATACTCAACGGTATGTTTAACCACGTCTATCGCGGTTGCTTTATCACCGGAGATTAAATCAGGACGAAGAAATGGAACTGGCACACCACATTTACTAGCGATTGCAGCGATAGTCTCACTGTCAGTACTGACAACAATATCGGTAATGTCATCACAAGCTTTCGCAGCTTCAATCGTCCATTGAACCAAAGGCTTACCAAACAATACCTTGCTATTTTTACCCGGTAGACGTTTGCTACCTGCGCGCGCTGGAATGATTGCTAAAATTCGACTAGCCACCAAAACGTCCCCCTTGCATAACATCTTTTTGTGCTTGATAAAAATCAACCATTTTACCAATATCCAACCAGTACTCATGTACAGGAAACATGGCAACAAATTGGTCTTTCTCTAGATAATCTTCAATCAATTGTGTCATATCTATTCGCTGGTTTTCATCAACAGCATTGATCATTTCTCGACTCACCACATAAACTCCAGCATTGATAAAATATTTGTGAGTTGGCTTTTCTACCAAGCTAGTAATTTTTGCGCCGTTAGCTTCAACGACCCCATAAGGTACTTTGTATTCGTCTTCTCTTACACACATCGTACAAATAGGATCATGTTGATTGTGATAACTTAACAGTTGCTCAAAATCTATTTTGGTTAATACATCACCGTTCATCATAATGATGGGTAGGTCAGGCAAATCTTTAGGTAATAACCCTAAGCTACCGCCAGTACCTAATGGTGTTTCTTCATGAACATAATGTATTTTAACTCCCCACTTACTGCCATCACCAAAATGCGCTTGTATTGCCTCAGGTAGATAATGAGTAGAAATGTAAAACTGGTGAAAACCAGAATCAACAAAGCTTTCTAAAATGGTTTCTAAAATAGGTTTATCACCCAGCTTAAGCAATGGTTTAGGGCAAGTATCCGTTAGCGGTCGAAGTCGCGTACCAAAGCCACCCGCCATCAAAAAAACCGGGTTATCATAATTAGGTCGCTTAACGATATGTTGAAGGGTTTCTAGGCCAACTAAAACGTCGTCTTTAAGCAATGGTATCGCATGTAAACCTCTTGCGTTCATTAGGTTTAACAGCTTATTTCGTGACGTATCACTTTCTGCAACTAATGGTGATGAGTTCATGACGTCTTTTATTAAGCTATCCATGCCCATATGACGAATTAACGCTCGTCTAATATCCCCATCCGTCACAACACCTAATAACTTTCGTTGTTCGTTAACGACCAGAGCCATTTGTAATGCCCCTTGATCAATGACCGCAATTGCTTGCTCCATTGTCGTCGTTGGCGAAATCAATATTTTTTGCCAGTCATGACTCATAACATCTCCACCATACATCTTTAAAACGGTTTCCTCTATATCGTCCACTCAGTCAAATTACTTTAATACTTGTAATTTAATAGTCGCTCGACGTGTCAGGAAATCGTCACCAAATAACTCCATTCAACCAATACAGAAACTAAAGCAATAACTAAACCATTTCTCTGACATTATTGCTTACGCGAAGAGACATTGAGCTATCATAGAGAATTAGGGGTGTTGATTTTTTTACGCTTGAATTTTATTCAAGTTAACTGCATTTTAATCGCGGCACTTGTGATAAACATCGTTATTCTGCGCACAGAGCAAGTAACAAAGCGTAAAACGCCCTAATCCAAGATGATTAAATCCCCTTCGGCAAATGAACGCTTCGCAGTTTTACCTAGCACTTGCCAATATTGCTCGGGCCCTAAACCTGAGCCAGGCCTCATAATGGTTAGATTGTCTTCACTAAATTGCTCGCCTTTTTCAATTGCACATTTAGCTACTAGACTTTTGCGTGCGACGGCTCTATTTTTCAGTTCTGATGGGCTTGGCTCTTTGACCCCCGACCCCATAGCGGTCTCTACAATTCGAATATTATCTATCATCGCTTTTAACTCGTCTGGTTCAATCGACGCTTGATGATCAGGGCCATGCATTTGACGACTTAAGGTAAAGTGTTTTTCTATCATTACTGCGTGTTGAGCTACGGCTGCAATAGGAATAACAATTCCTTGGGTGTGATCAGAATAACCAACTGGTATGTCAAACTGCTCTCGAAATGTATGCAATACGTTTAAATTAACTTCATCAAATGGCGCTGGATATTCGGTGGTGCAATGCAACAGCGTGACTTTTCCTTTTAATATACTTTTAGCACTCGTATGCTGAAAAGCATTGATTAAATCTTGTTGCTCTGGATGACAACTCAACTCGACAATGCCAAGCCTAGCTAAGTACCCATAAGCAATCGTTGATAATGCTAACTGAACTTCAGCTATGGTTGCCATTCCTGTTGAGACAATCAAGTCACACCCCGTCAAGGCATGTGCCAAAATAAACGGTAAATTGGTTAACTCACCTGATGGAATTTTGAGTCGCTTAAGCGCTAAGGTATGCACCAAAAAATCTAAACTTGGCAGATCAAACGCTGTAGAAAGATACTCAATATGATTATCGTCACAATATTGCTTTATTCGTGCGTGGCTTTCGAAGGGCAACTCGAGTTGCTTTAATAATTGATATTGAGTTTGCTGGCTGTCCGTATTTTGTTGCTGGTACTGTGCTTGCTCAGCCGTCTTATTGACCAGTGAATCAGCTTTAAATGTTTGAAACTTCACGATATCAGCACCAGCTAATTTCGCTTCATCAACCAACTTGAGCGCCAACGCTTCATCACCGTTATGATTAACGCCAGCTTCTGCGATAATAACAACCCTTGGGTTAGGATTTTCCATTGTTAAGTCTCTCCTTGATGAATGCGCAGATCATAAAAGCGTTTAATCTTATTAGGAAATGGCTGTTCAATTAGCTGCTTTACTATTTTTTCACATGCATGACCGTCACCATAAGGGTTAGGTAACGCTTTTATTTTATTGAGAAAGTCATCGGATAACGCTTTATCAATCCCTTCAACGATCGCTTGCTCATCTCTTTTAACATCAATGACACTATCACTACTAATACGACCTTTTTGTCGATCGCCAATATTAACCGTTGGAATATTGAATGAAGGTGTTTCAATAATGCCACTTGAACTATTGCCAATCACGAGACTGGCATGTCGCATTGCCGATAAATAGTTTAGTTGCCCGATCGAACGGAAAAGAAAAACGCGTCCTTGATTACGCTGAGCATAGGCTTCTAACTCCGCCATAATAATACGACCATCAGCATCAGCATTAGGATACGTTACCAAGACTTGATATGATGGAAACCTATCTATCGCATTAAGTAACGCTCTCATCCCTTGCTCAACAGGCAGATCGGAAAGGGTTTCGGGGTGATAAGTTACTAGCATATAAGGTTTGCTGAGTTCAATATTTAACACCTCAGACACTTTATCCAACGAAAGTAATGGCAATTTTTTAATATTATCTATACCCGGCGCGCCAAAGTTAAACACATTTTCAGGAGGTTCACCTAATTGAATAACACGCTGGCGATAAACTTCTGTAGCGGTAAAGTGCCAGTGAGACAGCTTGGTGATCGCATGGCGAAAAGCATCATCCATCGCCGCTTCTGTCAATTCTCCGCCGTGAATATGTGCAATGGGAAGACCAGCAACCACTGCGGCTTGAGCAACAGCCAATGCCTCAAAACGATCCCCTAACAGTACGAGCATATCCGGTTGATGCCGCTCAAAGCATTCTGCAGCAGCAATTTGAGCTAAAGCCATTGATTTACTGACCGCTAAAGGCCGATCAGAAGCGAGCAGGAAATCAAGACGTTCGGTGATGTCAAAGCCATCATCAATGATATGGTTTATCGTATAGCCAAAATCTTGTGATAAATGTGTCCCACCCACAAATAGCTGCAACTCAACTTTTTCACTTACTTTTAATCCTTTTAGAATTAAAGACAATAAACCATATTCTGCTCGAGTACCGGTAAAGACCGCAATTTTTTTCATTGATCATCGCCTAAACGTTATATATCTCATGTTTATATTTCGCTAAGTTGTCTGGTTGAACAAACCAATTAACCGTTTTTTCTAAACCTTGTCGAATGGTTATTTCTGGCTCAAATCCTGTTAATTGAGATATTTTGTCATTATTACACCATAAACGAAAAACCTCTGATTTTTCAGGCCGCAGACGCTGCTCATCAACAATAAATGTTACGTCACTGTTCATGATTTCTTTGATGATATTGAGCGTATCACCAACACTGATCTCAAAATTAGAGCCAATATTGACAGTCTCGCCGATCGCTTCAGAAGCATTTGCCAGTGCTAAAAAGCCACGACAAGTATCTGACACATAATTAAAATCGCGTGTTGGACTGACATCACCAAGCTTGATTTCTTTAGCGCCATTAGCTATTTGGCTAATGATTGTCGGAATAACCGCTCGCGCTGACTGCCGTGGTCCATAAGTGTTAAAAGGACGGGCTATGGTCAATGGTAAGTCAAAGGCATTAAAGTAGCTCATTGCCATCGCGTCTGCGCCTATTTTAGAGGCACTGTAAGGCGATTGCGCTTGCATGGGATGATGCTCATCAATTGGCACATACTGGGCTGTGCCATAGACTTCACTTGTTGAGGTATGTATCACTCGTTTAACGCCATTATCAAGTGACGCTTGGCAAATATTAAGCGTACCAATGACGTTGGTTGACACATAGCTTTCAGGGGCGATGTAAGAATATGGAATAGCAATGAGTGCAGCTAAATGAAATACCCAATCAATATTCTTGGTGATATGACGACAAAAATGTGGATCGCGGATATCACCTGATATAACTTCTAAGTTATCATGCTGTCCGACATCTTCGAGCCACCCCCAATAATTAAATGAGTTATATTGCGAAAGCGCTCTAACTTTGAAACCTTGTGCGAGTAACAACTCGACTAAATGAGAGCCAATAAACCCATCTGCACCGGTGACTAATATCGATTTTAACTGTTTATTTTCCGTCATAAACGGGTTACCTTTTTTGAAGCTGCATGATAATTTTCACACAAGACTAGCGGTTAGGTTTATCCAACCGACAATATGCAATAGAGAAGAAGCAATATACCTGCCAATCGTGTGCTAATCCTTTGATTTTAGCCAGCTAAATTATTTACGCAACCTTCATTAGTATAAAGACATCAGTTATTCGCTATCTAGCTAGGGTCTGTTGACCTTTGCTTGTTTTTTTTTGCAATCGACGATTATTGAAAATAACAAAGCAGCATAAGCGAACTTTGGTTATTCCAAATGAGCGAATGCTAATGCCGCTAGTATTAAAAATAGCCTTTGCCCCTTTCGTTAAGGTCTTGGGCTGAGGCCAAAATAACGTTACGCTTCGTTAAAAACTTATCGTTTAGTTCACAATACTTCAATGTGTTTGCCTTGATTACCGTCATTTTATTACTCAGCATAATTCTTAAACAAAGAGTCAACACGCTCTAATTGAATACACTGTAAGTTTCGTTAAGAGATTGAATCGTAAAAACCATTACTTTAGAATGAATTATCCATCGACGAAGGCGACAGCTGCAATGACATTAGAACAAATGCCACCCAACTTTCAAGTTATAGAGCAGCGTTGGCCTCAATTGTTCGACAAGTTAGTTAACATTGATACCTCGTCAAACGATGTTGAAGTTCTTGAACAAACCTTGGTCGTCAATGGCATTCAAGTTACTAGCAACTATGATCGGCTTGGCGAAGCGAAACGACAAGTGAGTCGAATCCCTGTTGGTGCAAATGAAGCCTACGTTTATGGGCCTGCACTTGGAGATGCCATTTCTCTTTTGCTTGAGCGAAAAGGTTTGTTAAAACTGTATGTGGTTATTTTAAGCAAGGTGACGTTTATTCATGCCCTCAGCGCCATCGAAACTATGGACTGGCTGTCAGATAGCAGAGTGCACTTGATTGAAGCAGAAAGCTTGAGTGACGTTGGCCAGCCTTTTTGCGCCAACCCCGCTGAACTCAGACTGGTCGATACGAATAATGAAACCATTGCCGATTGGGTACAATTGGAACTAAATCATGACTTTATCGTTAATCAACATCAAGGGCACCGAAAAGAGCAACTCGCCCATATCGATAACAACCGTAGCTTCATTCTCGATGATGGTGACATCAAGGATATCGCCCCACCAACAACAGATAGAATTTATATCGCGGCAGCGGGACCAACGCTTAATCATCATTTAGAATATTTGAAAACACACAAACCTTTTATCATTGCCGTTGATGCAAGTGTTAGAGTGCTAGTCGCTGAGAATATTATCCCGGATATTGTTGTCTCAATTGACTATACTGCATTTCAATTTTTTAAAGATATTCCTTCACATCAACTCGCTAAAACTAAGTTAGTGTACTTTCCTAACGTAGAGCATGAGGTATTATCCTATTGGCCAGGTAAACGCTATTGCAGCTACAGTAATACACCAATGTATAAAGACATTGCACATTATGCTCCTAAAACCTCATTGTTTTGTGCTGGCTCTGTTGTGCATCCGGCGATTGATTTAGCCGTTTATTTGCAAGCAAAAACCATCATACTATTAGGAACTGATTTCGCTTTTAGTTTTAATAAAAGTCATGCTAGTACGGAAAATTCAGCTCCCGCTTCTCATGAATTAAGCATTGAAAACGCACAAGACTCTGTCATCAATGGATTTGGCGAGCGCGTGGCAACAATGACCAGCTTAAAAGGCTATTTAAGAGAGCTAGAGCGATATATTAGCAAACACCCAACCATATCATTTATCAATGGCAGCCAGCACAGTGCAGTAATTAAAGGAGCAACGCTATGGAATCGATAGCGATGGATATTTGCGCACTTAGTGAAAAACTTATCAATGATTTACGCTGTGGATATCAGGCAAGTAGCTATCAGCTGACCATCACTTGGCTTGATGCGCTAAATGAATGCCTACAAAGTGCCAAAATAAAGGATAGACATCTAGACAACTTGTTTCAGGTAATGCTCGGTGCCCAACAGCGAAAAGATCATCTGTTTTATGCGGATATTATCGAGTATGAGCTTCTGCCATATTTGAAAAGGCTTGGTGTGATAGAAACTACGCCGTAAAGATTGGCTACGTGGCAACAATTAACCGCTAAATTTTTGATAGGTATTAACCGCTTGTTTGACTTTCGATTGCTGCTGTCCGTCGGCTAATAGTTTTATTCTTTCTTTAGCTAAATGAGTAAGTTGTTCGATATCTTGCGCCTGACAAGCTAAAAGAAACTCTCGCAAGTGTTGTTTAGCGTCATCGTCATTCTTTTCGAGCTCTTGCGCAGCTAATTGCTTTAACACCGACAATCGAACATTGAGCAACTCATTCACTTTTTCAAAGTTCTTCTGTTCGGTTTGCTGCAGTATCTCAACGGATAGCGCTTCTACCCGCTGATATAGTGCATTGGATGACATATTAAGCTCCAACAGCAGACTGTTGGTCTTTCTTCTTGAGTAATTCGAACCCTTCTTGTTTCGCATCTTCCGGAATTTCTCGCCAAGCATCTCGAATCGGTTTGAGCAGATTAGTAACTTCGTCCAAAGCTGCGACTTCTAAGGTAATATTGGTATCATTTAATCGTTGAATACAATACTGATAAAGGCTAGAAAATGTTTCCGATATTTTGGGCTCAGCTTCCGCGTCTAGCGCATTATCCAAAGCTGACAAAATATTGACAGCTTTGGTGATCATCTGCGATTTTACCGCTAAGTCCTTGCGCTCAATTGCACCTTTCACCTTGGCAATACTCTCTAATAAACCGTCATACATCATTAAGATTACTTGATGCGGATCGGCGGCCATTAAAGTGCTATCAATATTAACCTGATTGTATGCTTTTAAGTTCTTTCTCATAACCTGCTCCTAGTGCTTCTTTAATGAAACACTAACTTGATTTCTTCGGTGTAAGGCCTGAAAGTGTTTGGGTTAACCATGATCCTGTTGCATTGTAGGAGGCAACTGTTGAATCAAGAAACGCAAACTGTGATCTTAACCTATCTTCGTAATCTCGTAACCGCGATTCAAGCGCGTCATACTCATCACGAATTCCAGAAACTTGTCGATTTAATTCAGTGCTTCTTAATGTTAATGTACCGTCACTGCCATTATAACTTTCAATTAAGTCAGTAAGCTTTGGCGCTACACCATTAGCTGAAGCAAATATCTGGCCAACTTCTTGTAGATTGTTTTGCAAGGCATCAGATAACTTTTCAGTACCGCTTTTCATTGTGCCAATGCCGACAGGATTAATTTCTAATCGACCGGTTTTATCAATGGTAACACCAATGTCTGATAAGCTAGTGTTAGAACCTGTCAATCCACCAACCGCATCAGTAACTATAGCATTTAATTGCGCTTTAACTTGACGAACATTAGCATCAAACGCTAAAGCACCATTTTCGGCATTACCTAAACTATCAAGTGTTCCTCTAAGTGCATTATAAGCATCGACAAACTCTTTGATTAGCGTTTCACCATTGTCTTCATCTTGAGAGACCGTTAATATTGTCGGGTTACCAGGGTTGGCTACTTTTGCGGTAAAGGTCACATCTTCAATAATATTTTTAAATACATTGGTGTCTTGAGTAACGGTATTATTATCAACCGTAACAATAGCACTTTTCGCTACATCATCAACGCCCTGAGTGGTATTGGTAGAAATTGCATCTAATGAAGTATTATTGTTGGAAATGGTTAAGTTATTCGTGTCACCACTTATTGAGGAGTTAAACACCAAAAACGAGCCACCGTCGGCATTAATAATATTGGCTGTGACGCCAAAGTTATCGCTCTTTTCGTTGATTTTATCACGAATAACACTTAACGAGTCGGCACCATCGATTGCTACATCAAAAGTATTAGCACCTGCGGTAAAGGTTAAGGTACCCGTTCCAACTGTATCCGTTGAGGCACCAAAAGCGGTAGATTGGCGGCGGCTGCCTTGCGCCAGTTGCTGAACTTCGATTTCAAACGAGCCGTTGCTAGCATAACCATTAGTTTCAACCGTAATGTCTTCAGTGCTTGCTTCAACGACTTGCTTATTAAAGGCATCTGCTGCCCCTAATTTTTTAACCACGCTTTCAAAAGTAGATAAGGCTGATTTAAACTGTCCTACCCCTGATAATTCAGTAGTTAAACGAACTTCTTTGTTTTGAAGGCGTATTTCAGTTGGGATTGCTTCGGCATTAATATAGGCCTCGATAATACCTTCTAAATCTAAACCTGAACCTATGCCTGCTGAAGTGATATTCATTTTAATATCCCCCTAAAAATACCTAATTACACCTTCTCATCAAGAAATATACCAGATTTTAAGTCAACATCTTGACGAAGCTGCTTTATCTTCTGGGCCAATTCAATTAAATCTTCCGAAGGAAACTGTTTAATTAATTCTTGGCTATCCGAGTCAAATACTTTAATGACTGTTTTTTCTGATTGCTCATCAGTCGAAAAGTTTACATTTCGATTGTATAAGCTCATAAACTCAGAAATTTCAGCATATGCTTCTTCTAACTTTTCAACTTCCTGTTCAATTTTTTTGGCTTCAACATCTTGCGCTTTTTTGAGCGCGGTATTGTCTGTCTCAGCAACCTTCATTGGACTTAAAGCTTCATTAGGTCTATTACCATTTTTCAATGAAGCTTTTTTGTCATCATCTTGAACGGGTTTAAAGCTATTGGTGGCAATTTCAGAGAACTGGCTCGCTAGCGGATTTTCTGCTGTTACTGGCTTCACCATAATAAACTCCTAATCTTTTTAAACACAAAATGGCACTCGAGTTAGAGTGCCATTGAATTTACCCTTTGTTAATAACTTCCCGTTATTATAACAATGACAACGCTATCTGTGGTTGCTGGTTAGCCTGCGCTAACATCGAACTTGATGCCTGTTGCAATACTGAACTTCTCGCTAGTTTCGCAGTTTCTGCGGCAAAATCGGTATCTTCGATTCGTGAACGCGATGCTGAAACATTTTCTGCAGTATTGTCGTTACTTCTAATTATAGATGAAAAACGGTTTTGTTTCGCACCTAAATCTGCTCGTACGCCGTTAACAGTTTTTAATGCTGAGTCAATTTTAGCAATTACAGACTGTGCCTTAGTAAATGTTGATACACCTTGTGATACACTCACACCACCAGCACTTAGCTTTTTACTGATTGTGATTGTGATCAACTGACCTTTGTTAGCACCGATTTGGAATGCTTCTTTATATGAACCGATAAGTAACTTCTTACCACCGAATTCTGTATCTTTTGCAATACGGGTTAGCTCAGTTGTTAACTGGCCGAACTCCGCATTTAGTGCTGCACGGTCAGACGTGTTGTTCGAACCGTTTGACGCTTGTACCGCTAGAGTACGCATACGTTGTAGTGCATTGGTATATTCATCTAATGCACCTTCAGCCGTTTGCGCTAAAGAAATAGCGTCGTTAGCGTTACGTGATGCTTGGTTTAAGCCGTTGATTTGTGCTGTCAAACGACTAGAAATTTGAAGACCTGCTGCATCGTCTCTAGCGCTGTTAATACGCTTACCAGAAGATAAACGTTGGTAGTTCGTAGCCAATGAGTTGGTTGAACGAGACAACTGACGTTGAGAGTTAAGTGATGCAATATTACTATTTACAACTAAAGCCATGATAATGCTCCCGGGGTAATATACCCATTCCAGTTTGTTAATCTTTGAGGTTCGTCTAGCAACTCATCCTCTCTTGGAATCTTTATCGGTTACAAAAAAAATAACTTTAATCTTTTTTAATAAAAACTATCATTTTCCGAGCAAAACAAACATAACACTTTGATTTTAAATAAAACAAAGTCAACAAAAAAACCCTCTGATGAGGGTTTAATCATTCTAAAATAAGCGCTATTTCGCTTATTGTAACAGCTGTAATGCGATCTGCGGTTGCTGATTAGCCTGCGCCAACATCGAGCTAGACGCCTGCTGCAATACTGAAGATCTGGCCAATTGTGCCGTTTCAGCGGCAAAATCTGTATCTTCAATACGAGAACGAGAAGCTGAAACATTCTCTGCAGTGTTTTCGTTACTTCGGATCACCGAAGAAAAACGGTTTTGTTTAGCACCCAGATCTGCTCGCACACTGTTGACTGTTGCCAATGCTTGGTCAATCTTAGCAATAACCGACTGCGCTTTGGTAAAGGTCGACACCCCTTGAGAGACACTGACACCACCAGCACTTAACTTCGCACTAATAGTAATCGTGATTAATTGTCCTTTATTGGCGCCAATCTGAAATGCTTCTTGGTATGAAGAATTTAAGATTTTAACACCACCGAATTCTGTATCGTTCGAGATACGAGTCAACTCAATGGAAAGCTCTTGAAACTCAGCATTCAATGCTTGGCGGTCCGAGGTATTGTTCGAACCGTTTGAAGATTGAACGGCGAGGGTACGCATACGATGCAGCGCGTTTACGTATTCATCCAAAGCACCTTCAGCAGTTTGTGCTAATGAAATACCATCATTGGCATTTCGTGAAGCCTGATTTAACCCATTAATTTGCGCTGTTAAACGGCTGGAGATTTGCAAACCTGCCGCATCATCTTTTGCACTGTTAATACGTTTCCCTGAAGATAAACGCTGATAATTGGTTCCTAACTGATCCGTTGACTTGCTCAGTTGACGCTGTGCATTCAACGAAGAGATATTACTGTTTACGACTAATGCCATTGCTATCATCTCCTAAGTTATAGGGTGTGGTTCAATTCCTGATAACAACCGTTACTTAAGAACCACTTACAAAATATTGTCACTGTTTAAAAAGCATACTCTGTGCCAACTTGGCCATTAAATATAATTAAATAGGCTTAACCCTTTGATTTGAATAAAGGTTTGTTGAGCTGCTTGCAGTGCAACCTGTGACTGTTCAAAGTTAGAAATGGCTTTTGCAAAATCTAAATCTTCAATGTTAGAGCGGCCTGAAGACAGTGCGAGGGTGGCCTCAGCATGGCTATTATCTTGAGTTTCAATAAGTTTTAGCCTTACACCTGCTTCAGTTCTACGCGAAGTGATGTGATTTAACGCTTCGTTTAGCTGCGTCAAAATATCACCATAATCAACACCATGCTGGACAGGATCTGCCGGATTAGCGCCAACATTCATCCAATCTATTGCCGCTTTCATTGTATCGAAAATACTAATGTTGGCGGTCGGCGTCATATCAAACTCATCACCCGGCAACGGGTTGCCGCTGATCTCAACCTCTATACCGTTAAAGGCAATAGTTTGCCCAGAAACATAGGTTGCTGTGCTGTACACTACAGCGCCATTTCCATCGGTTACGGTAAGATCGGTTGAGGAAGTAAAATTAAAGTTATAATCAGGTGGGTTGGATGCAGGATCATAAGCACCTGGATTGGCGATTACGGCACGATTCAACGCAATACCTGATGTATTATTGACATAGTTGGCGGTAAAATCACCAACGGCATTGGCGACCTGCTCAAACGCCTCATCACCAGGTTGATTAGTTTCAACCATGACATTTTTAGCAATTTGTAGCTCTCTGGTGCCATTATCGCCTTGATAGGTAACTATATTACCCGGTTGCCATGCAAAAGGTTGCGTGTCAATTTGATAACCTGAGAAAATATAGCCTCCGGTTTCATCTTTGCTGTTAGCGATATCAAGCATTTGTTGCAAACTATTATTTGCTAGTTCTCCTAACGACTTTAAGTCGCTATCTGCCAAAGTGCCGTTATTTGCTTGAATAAAAAGTGTTTTTAACTCTTGCATCAAATTTTCTGCATTAGCAAAACTGGTTTCTTGCAAACTGTTGCGGTTAGTCGCTTGAGTGATATTACGCTGATACTTTTCAATGTTGGTCAGCTCATCTTTATAGCCTTGCAAGGTGCCATAAGTTACCGGATCATCTTTGGCGGTAAGTACTCGCTTACCAGATGATATATATTTCATTTGATCATTAACAATCGATTGTTTAGAGCTTAACTGCTGACTATTTTGAAAATAAAACTGTTGAGTAGAAACTCTCATGTCACTCTCCTATCGCACCGCGTTTAATAGCGTATCGAAAATCGTGTTAGCAGCGGCGATAATTTGTGAAGAGGCCTGATAAGCTTGTTGAAATTTGATCATATTAGCCGCCTCTTCGTCTAAATTAACGCCTGATATTTCTTGGTTTCGATTAAACGCTTGGGTATATAGCGATTCAGCTGTGTTAGCAACAAGTTGTGCAGATTTCGCGCTTGAACCCACATCAGCTATTGAGATAGCAATACTTTGCCCAAAGGTTTCACGCCCATTACTTAGCACGCCTTGTTCTTGAGTTAATGCCATTGCCACGGCATTGTCTCCATTACCGATACCAAAGGCATCGACGATGGTAAATGTCTCGCGAGCTAGCGGTCCTTGTCCAATAGGATCTCCGCCAATTTCTATTTGAAATGCCGCACCAGCCGGTGCTGGCGGTAAGTCGATTAACGCTGTACTGCCACTTGCAAATGTACCACTGGTAATTACCGGTGCAGGTGGTGGATTTCCAGAGTCATAAACACGGTAACTGTATGTACCAGGCGCACTCTCGTAGACATCAACGGTTAGGCCGGCATTCAAGGTTGACGTAAAATTGCGAGCCGCAACCGGATCGTAAACCTCGCTAATGGTCATTACACCATCGCTGACATTGTTCGGAGAATTTTTCACTTCTACTGCAGAGCTTGCAGCAATACCCATTTCACTGGTCAAGGTCACTTTCATTAACGCTGCACTATTCTCACCAGGGCGAATAACAAAAACGTCATCTGTTGCAGGGACACCCGAATTAATAACAAAGTCAAATCCCTGTCCACTGTCATAGCGATTAGGAGGAGTAAGTACTAACGTTGTTTGTGCCATAGTATCCATATTCGTCATGACATAGTTAACGCCGTCATACTTTATTTGATATTCATCAGCCGTTAATGCGCCTACATTAGTAATTTCAACGCTCGCATCAACCGTACCTGTATTTTTCGACGGTGTTAGTACACGGCCCGCCATTAATGCAGTGGTATTAATATCGGTGAAAAAATTTAACCCTTGTTGTTGATTTAAATCTAAACCATTGTTTTGTGCTTCATTGAGGGTATAGGAAATCGCTATTGCTAAACGATTTACCTCAGCTTTAACCGTCGCTAAATGCTCATCTCGAAACTCCATCTTAGCGGCAAGTGCACCACCAAGCGTTGCGCCATTTAAGGCAACTGTACTGTTAGGGCCTTTGAGTTGAATAACGGTTTTTTGTGGATCAGGATCGCCAGCGGCGACATTAACCCCCATCGGTGTAATACCAGCAACTAAGGTCGCGCCACTGCCGATCATGACCGTTAAAACGCCATTTTTATCTTCTATGGCGTTAACATTGGTATATTCACTTAACTCATGAATTAGTTGATCTCTGCGGTCGAGCAAATCGTTAGGTTGGCCATTAACATTAACATTTTTATCGGTTAATACTTGCTCGTTAATTTTGGCGAGCTCTACTGATATCTCTGAAATCTTAGCGGCGATCTGATTAATCTCGCCATTCACCGATTTTTCTAATTGTTCAAAATCTTCACTTAGTGAACGAAAGTCACTAGCAAGAATGTTAGCCTGGCTTAACGCGATACTTCGAAGACCCAAGTCACTTGGATTATCGGCAATGCTATTAATGGTTTGGTAAAAATTATTGATGCCGACACTAACTGCTTCACCAGAGTAGCTCATGATTTCATTTAAATGATTTAAGTCTTTGTGCAGCGTATCGGCATTGCCTAAGTTACTGTTACTTAGCAACTGCTCTTTATAGGAAAACTGGTCGTAGATGCGAACAATGTCCTCTACGTAGGTCCCTGTGCCAATATAATTACTACCAAAGGGATGACCAAGCGTGGCATTTTGTTCTGTACGCTGACGGTTATAACCTTCGGTATTAACATTAGCGATATTGTGACCTGTCGTCGCAAGCTGCTGCTGCGCCGCCATTAAGCCACTTACACCTGTTTGATATAAACTTACCGTCATGATTTTAACTCCCGCCAGAGGAATGTTTACTTATCTAAATTAAAATTAATTAGTCTGCTATTAAGCTAGTGACGGTTTTGAGTGTTCCAAGAATTTTATTTGCGTAATTTGGATCAGTCGCATAACCGGCACTTTGTAAACCCTGCAAAAACTGTTCCACGTTACCTGCTTGTTTTAAGGCATTTTGATATCGACTGCCAGAAGAGAGAAATTCAATATAATCGTTAACACTGTCTTGAATAGATTGATAGACACGAAAAGGCTCTCGTTTTTTAACCATAGCGCCATTTTCAAATTCTAATGTTTCTTTATGAGTCTTATCGCCATTCCAGCGCTTATCCGCCTTAATATTAAATAAATTGTTTGAGCTTTCACCTTTACCCGTTCTAATGATTTTCTTTCCCCAGCCTGTTTCTAACGCAGCCTGAGCAATCACCACTTCAAAAGGCACATTCAGTTTTTCTTGAACGAGCTTTGCTGGCTCAGTTAATGCGCTAACAAAATCTTTGGGTTGCTCATAAGTTTGTGCATCAAGTTTGCGAATGCGTTTACTGAGTTGCTTATCTTCTATCGACTTATTGTCAGTAGTTTGACGTTCAAGCTTTTTAAGCAAATCTTGCTTTACCTGCATAAGTTGAGTTTGGGTAGCGTCTGTTCGCAATACGCTACTTGGCGTGAAATTATCTTGATCGCCACCTAACTGGCGAACGATCAAATCAGACAAACCTAACGAGCCATTGCTTGACATTTCTAAGGCCATTTGCTGGTCATGCATGTCACGGTAAAATTTAGAGGATTCCGAATTAAAAGGACTGTCCGACTCTAATACTTCTTGAGCCGAACGCATACTTTTTAACAGCATTTGCATAAAAATCGCTTCAAACTGTTTTGCCGCTTTCTTTAATGCATCACTCTTATCTGAAGCATCTTTTGAGGTTGATTGCACCCTTAGCTCGTTTAAGCCATTTATATCTAGAAAGTTTTGTGCATCACTAATTCGAGAGTTCATGATATTTTCAACCGCTAAATAATCACCAAGTCACCACGTAATGCGCCGGCTTGCTCTAATGCTTCTAAAATAGCCATCACATCGCCAGGGCCAGCACCAACATCGTTAATCGCTTTAACTAAAGTGTCTAATGTTACTCCTGGGTTAAAAACAAACATCCGCGAATCGTCTTTTCTGACATCAACGATTGATTGCGTTGTTGTGGTGGTTTCGCCTTCAGAAAAAGCGTCGGGCTGGTTAACTTCCTGAGTTTCATTAATTGTTACAGTAATTCCACCGTGAGTAATCGCTGCAGGTAGCAATCTAACGTCGGCCCCAATCACTATGGTACCGGTACGTGAGTTAACGATTATCTTAGCGGCAGGCGATGCAGGCTCAAACTCTAAGTTTTCAATAACCGACAGAAAACTCACTCTATCAGCAGCATCTCTAGGCGCATTCACTTGTACCGAGGTCGCGTCAATGGCACGTGCAGAGCCAGCGATAAAATCATTAATGGTGTCAGATAACCTTTTTGCAGTGGTAAAATCAGAATTTTTTAAGTTGAACGTAATGTAATCGCCACTGGTAAATGGTGATGGCACTTCGCGCTCAACCATGGCGCCATTAGCGATACGCCCGACCGTTGGTGTATTAATGACCACACTCGAACCATCTAACCCTTCAGCCCCAAGACCACTAACAATAATACTACCTTGCGCCACGGCATAAGCGTTGCCATCTAACCCCATTAAAATGGTTTGTAGTAGTGTGCCACCTCTTAAGCTTTGTGCACTACCCATTGAAGAGACCGTGACATCAATCGTTTGACCAGGCTTACTAAATGCTGGCAGTTCAGCATGGACCGCTACCGCCGCCACATTTTTTATCTTAGGCTTTAAATTCGCCGGCATGGTAATACCAAAATTACTCAGCATGGTTTTAAAGCTCTGCTCAGTAAACGGGCTTTGTTCACCGGTTCCTGGCAAACCAACCACTAAACCATAACCCACTAGTTGGTTTGAGCGAACACCTGCTACATCAGCTAAATCTTTGATTCGTTGGCCATAACTTTGTGCAGAGGCTAGTATGGTTAAGGATATCAATACGTATTTTATGACTGCTTTCATACATTACTCTCCTACAGAGGCCACCACGTACTATTAAAGAATTTCGATAACCAGCCTTGTTCATTAACCTCAGCAAAACTGCCAGTGCCAGAGTATTGAATACGAGCATTAGCGACTTTATTTGATAAAATGGTATTGTTGGCGCTAATGTCTTGAGCACGAATAACGCCAGTTAAACGAATATATTCATCGCCACTGTTTAATGTCATCCATTTTTCACCGCGGATCATTAAGTTGCCATTGGGAAGGACTCGCAATACATGTACCGAAATATTCCCGCTTAAACTATTGCCCTGATTGGTTTTTGAATCACCTTTAAAATTTGAAGACTGATTTAAACCAAACTGAATGGCGTCATCTTTAAAATTAATTGCATTTCCACCAAAACCAACGACCGGGTCAAGCGTCGCTGCATTATCTTTTTTAAGCTCGGTTTTGGCATTTTTCTGTGCTTGGGTACTTTCACTTAAAATGACAGAAATAATATCGCCAACTCGATGTGCTTTAGAGTCAGAGTAAATGTTATTTACATAATTCGCCTTAAACAATGAGCCTGATGGAACGATAGATTCTTCTTCCATTTCCGGCATGATTGGCGCGAAATCAGGATCATTAGGTAAAGTTTGTGCTTTTTCTGTACTAGCACATCCAGATAACGTCATCCATGCGATAAATAGCGTAATTGCAATTTTCATTTTGACGCTCCTTGAGCCATTAAAGCTGCTGATTAATATAGCTAAGCATTTGATCAACTGATGAAATAACTTTTGAGTTCATTTCATAGACCCGTTGGCTTTCGATCAAATTAACCAATTCTTCGGTGGTGTTTACATTGGAAGTTTCTAGTGCGCCCTGCACTAACATCCCAAAACCTTCTAAGCCAGGAACCCCCTCTTGAGGAGCACCACTGACGGCGGTTTCAACAAATAAATTCTGACCAACTGGCTCTAAACCTGTTGGATTAACAAAGTTAATGGTATTAATTTGCCCTATAACTGCTGGCTCAGGTTGCCCTTGCAGGGTTACCGAGACTTCACCGTCTTGCGAAACATTGATACTTAATGCGTCTTGAGGAATGGTCACTTGCGGCTGCAGTAAATAACCTGCGCCAGGCGTTACCATATTGCCCTCTTCGTCCATGGTAAATTGACCATTTCGCGTATAGGCAGAGCTGCCGTCCGGCATTAATATTTCAAAAAAACCTTCACCTTGTATCATTAAGTCCAATGAATTATCCGTGGTGATCAAATCACCTTGTGAATGAATTTTTTGTGTCGCTACAACTTTGGTTCCAGCGCCAAGCATCAATCCTGAAGGCAACTCGGTATCTTGAGCACTTCGGCCACCCGGTTGATTGATTGTTTGATAAAGTAAGTCTTCAAATACCGCACGACTTTTCTTAAAGCCTACGGTACTCGCATTCGCTAAGTTATTAGAAATTACCGCAATATCTTTAGTTTGCGCATCTAAGCCGGTTTTACTGATCCATAATGCTGGGTTCATAAATCACCTCAATAATTAGTTTAGAAAGCACGTAATAACGATCCGGATGCCGAATCAATTTCTTCCGCGGTTTTCATCAGTTTCAATTGCATTTCAAATTGTCGTTGCAATGCAATCATGTCAGTCATCTCGCCGATAGGGTTAACATTACTAGACTCTAGCGCCCCACTCGCCACCGAGACGGTTATATCAGCATCAAGAGCAGAGCCATCTTTCATACGAAACAGGCCATCATTGCCTTTTTCTAGTTGACGCGTATCAGGATTAACTAACTTAATTCGCGCAACTTCTTCTTGCACGGTAGCTGGTGCTCCCTCTGGTTGAACCATAATAGTTCCATCGCGAGAAATGGTAATATTGTTAACTGGCAGAGGAATGGTTATCGGCCCAGCTTCACCAATCACTGCATAACCATTAGCCGTTTCTAACACCCCTTCCGGAGAAAGTTTAAGTTGGCCAAAACGGGTATATGCTTCACTACTCGTGTCGAGCTGCCCAACCTGTTGAATACCTACTTGGGTGCCAATGACAGGAGCAGGACCTGGAGCTTGAACGGCGATGAAGCCATCGCCCTCAATGGCAACATCAAGGTCTCGACCCGTGGTCATTAACGTACCACTGTCAAAGTTTTGGCTAGCTCGCTCAGTCATGGCAAAAACACGTGTTGGCATACCTTCACCAAATGCCTGCATTGAACGTGCTTGTGCTAAATCAGCTTTAAATGCCGTAGTCTTTGCGTTTGCAAGGTTATTGGCATTCACAGATAAGGCGTGCATATTTTGTTTAGCGCCGCTCATCGCGACATAAAGCAACTTATCCATTGTTATTCCTGTCTAGCTATAAATCGTATTAAGACAAATGCAAGGAAAGTGCCAACAACATAATAACGGTGTTGCTAAATGAGGGTAATTAATGAAGAATTAAAAAAGCCCAGGCGGGAGCGCTGGGCTGAAGAGAAAATAACGACTCGTTATTATTATCGAATCTGTAAAATCGTCTGATTCAGGGTATTATCCACTTCAAGTGCTCTTGAGTTGGCCTGGAAGTTACGTTGCGCTGAAATCAAATCAATCAACTCATTGGTTAAGTTAACGTTTGATTGCTCTAACGCTGATGAATTAATGGTACCAAAGGTTCCTGAACCCGCTTCCCCCGCCAATGCTTCACCTGAGCTAATACTTTCTTTCCACGACGTATTACCAATTTGCGTTAACCCTTGTTCGTTGGCAAAGTTAACTAAAGCAATACGAGATAACGGCTCTGAAGTACCATTACTATACGTTGCGCGTACTAAACCGTCGATACCAATATCAATACCGGTTAATCGGCCAACCGCCAAACCATCTTGCTCTAATGACGTCACTTCGAAATTCGAGGCAAATTGAGTTGGTTCATTCGGATTTGGGGCGATTGGATCTAAGTTAAAATCAATTGCTACGGCTTGGTTCGGATCAGCGCCATTAGATAAAATAGTCGCACCAAAGGCTGCAGTATTAATTCCGCCGTTGGCTAATGTTGGAATTTGAGTTTTGAAGTCACCCGAATTATCAAACTCTAGCTTTGCGCCGCTAATTCCGCCACCACCGGCAAGTGGGCCGGAAACTGAACCCCCGATTTCACCTGTTGGAACGCCCGCACCATCGACGATATCAATAGGATTTCCATCTACACCGGCAAACACAAACCACTCATTAGGGTTGACGGTTGGATCGTCTTTAACAAAGTAGTAAGTCATAATATGACTATCACCTAACGAGTCAAAGATGGTCACTGAGGTAGAATAGTTAAAGGTTAGCGGATCATTAGGATCAAAATTACCCGGCGCTGTTGAAATATAAGCATCACCTGCAGGTAAATTCATACGAATATCAACTTCGGCGGTTTTTTGTGGCGCGCCAGACGCGGTTGGTATACGAATTGGCTCAGCTGTCGATAAACTTACCGATGCAGAGGTACCATCTTGGTTTACCGGAAAGCCCATTAAATATTCGCCATTTGAATTAACGACAAAATTACTGTCATTTAGCTTAAATTGACCTGCTCGAGTGTAGGATGTCTCTAAACTATCGAGCTCTGGCACCACAGCAAAGAAACCATTACCGGTAATTGCTAAATCTAGGGCATTGTTAGTAAATTGAATACTACCTTGTGAGAACTGTTGGGCAACATCCGCTGTCAACACACCGTCACCAACTTTGGTTTTGCCAGAAGCAAGTAATGAAGATGCGTAAACATCAACAAACTCAGCACGCGATTCTTTAAAACCCGTGGTATTTACATTGGCAATGTTATTAGACGTAACGTCTAAGTCTTTTTGGGCAGCGTTTAAACCGCTTAAAGCTATATTAAATGACATAATTGCACCTCTTTAAAAATCTTGTTCAGTTACCACAAATGAATTAGCCTTCTGACACTTCAACCACATCGGTTAATGCCATTGACGTTCCGCCATTTAGGTTCAATAAAATACTGCCGCCAGGGCCTGCAAGTGTGACACTATCGACTTTTCGATAAGTCATCGCGCTTAGTTCTGACGCATGTCCTTCAACTAAGCCGGCAATACGAAAACGATAAGCGCCAGTAGCGGCAGGCTCACCATCGGATGCCATACCATCCCATGTGAAGGTAAACTCACCGGCATTAACATTACCGACAGGTACGGTTTGAATGATCTCACCGGCGGTATTTTCAACATAAATATTCACGTTGCTCGCTGGCGCATCAGTAACTAACTTACCTTTGACGGAATCACCTTCTTTGGTACCAAAGACATTGTCATTTACCAAGACACTACGACCAACCAATGATGATGCCTGCAATGCCTGACTCGATGTCATTTGCGATGCAAACTGAGTAAATTGTTCGTTCAACTCTTGCACTCCATCAGTTGTAGAGAACGCTGTCATTTGCGAAATCATTTCATTGTTGTCGACAGGCTTAGTTGGGTCTTGATGCGCCAATTCTTTAGTCATCAAGGCAAAAAAGTCTTCTTGCGTTAACATGCCGCGATTTTCTTCCGCACGTTTATACTCTTCTTTTTGCCAACGTAGACCTTCTAAAGGGCTGCTACCTGATACTGATTCCATAATGGCTCCTAACTAACGATTACCGCTGACCAAGTGATAAGGTTTTGGTAAGCATATTTTTTGCCGATTCTGCCAATTGAATATTCGTTTGATAAGAACGAGATGCAGAAATCATGTTGGTCATTTCTTCAATAACATTGACGTTAGGCTTATAGATATAGCCATCTTTGTCTGCCATTGGATGGTCTGGGGCATATTCAATGTTAAGCGGTTTGTCACTTTCAACAATACCTAACACTTTTACATTTACGGTTTCATCTTGGCCAGCGGCAGCTTTTTGCATTTCAGCGGCAAAGACTGGATGTCTGGCTCGGTAAGTTTGGTCAATACTACTACTGACGCTATCAGCGTTAGCGATATTACTAGCGGTGGTGTTTAAGCGCACAGACTGTGCACTCATGCCGCTGCCGCTAATATCAAATACATTAAAAAGGCTCATTATTACTGCCCTCCTTTAATCGCTTTTTGTAGGCCACTGATCTTACTGTTCATAAACTGTAGACTCGCTTGATACCTCATTGAATTATCTAGATACAAGTTTCGTTCCACTTGTACATCAACAGTATTACCATCACCCGTATCTGGTTGATCTGGCACGCGATAATCTACGTTATTGTTTAATTCACCACGAACATCAAAGTGTTTTTCATGAGTACGAGCCATGCCGGCTTGCTGCTTATTTGCCGCTTGTGACAATACAGAGCGGAAATCCATGCCCTTAGCTTTGTAGCCAGGGGTGTCTGCATTCGCAATGTTACTGGCAATAACCTCTGCATTTTTTGAACGAACTCGTAAACTATCTGGATGGATACCAAATGCTTTTTCAAACGTAATAGCCATAATCCTACCTCCAACGTAATGAAAGTAGGTATTCAATAATTATGCCAAGCTAAGTGAAGTAAATTTGACGGTTAGGTGGGTTTCTTTTGATAAATGATGCCTGGATTACAACGCACCATGTCAAAATCTTTGTTTAATCCTGATAAAGATTCAGACGCGCCTAAAAAAAGATATCCCTCTTTATTTAACACGCCATGAATTTGTGAAAGAATTTTTGCTTTAATTTCAGGAGAAAAATAGATCAGCACGTTTCGACAAAAAACAATGTCAAAACGCCCCATGAGACTATAGCTATTCAATAAGTTTAATGGCCTAAAACTGACCATTTTCTTGACATGGTCTTTGATTTTCATCATCCCATTGTCGCCATCTTCAAAAAATTGTCGCTTACGCTCTAAAGATAAACCACGTGATAACGCTAATGCATCGTAGTGACCATATTTGCAGTGCTCAAGCATAGTATTGGAGATATCAGTACCAACTATTTGAACACCTGATGGAAGCACACCTGGATTTTGTTGCTGAAACTCTAAGACGCTCATTGCAATAGAATAAGGCTCTTGTCCAGAAGAGCTTGCCGCCGACCAAATCTTTATTGGCTTTTTTTGCTTAGCTAGTTCCGGAAGTAATTTCGACTTTAACAACGCGTAGGGGTATTCGTCTCTGAACCACAGGGTTTCATTAGTCGTCATCGCATCAATAACGGTGGCTCGTAATTGTCGTTCAGTGGGACTTAACGTTAAGGCAACCAACTTACTTAGCGAGTCAACATGGAACTTGGCCATAAGCGGCGCTAGCCGACTCTTTACCAAATATTGCTTATTCTCTCCAAGCACAATACCACATTGTTGCTCTAGAAATTCACGAAACAGATGATAACTTTTATCATCCAGTTCTCTAGCTGACACTATCTATTCCTGCCTTACTATAATATGCCTAAGATAACTCTTCAGCTTTCAACCACTTTTTAACCGCATTGGCTAGCTCGTCAGGGTGGAACTTAGGGATAAAATCTTCCGCCCCTACTTTCTCAACCATTGCGTTATTAAATACACCGCTAAGTGACGTATGTAAAATAACAGGCATTTTCTTTAATCGATCGTTATTTTTTATCTCTGCCGTTAAGGTGTATCCGTCCATTTCAGGCATTTCAATATCAGAGATAAGTAATGCGACCTTTTCGTTTACTGATTTCTCACAGCTCTCTTCAATTTCTTTTAATTGATTAAGCGCTTCCTGACCATTTTTGGCCAACAACATTTTTAATCCTAAAGGCTCTAATGCACGTTTGACCTGATTTCTGGCAACGGTTGAATCATCAGCAATCATAATAACGCGCTCGCCTAAACTTTCACCAACGCTGGTATCAGCTACACCTTCACTCAATTCAGTGGAGACGGGGTTAATTTCATTTAATATTTTTTCAACATCTAAAATTGACACCATTTCTTTGTCAATTTCAGTAACCGCGGTCAAATAACTTGATTTACCGGCTCCTTCCGGCGGCGGCATGATATCCTGCCAGCTCAAGGTGACGATTCGTTCAACACCGGAAACCAAAAACCCCTGAACACTACGATTATACTCAGCGATAATAACAAAAGCATTAGATAAATCGGTTATTTCTGGGCCACCTGTCGCTTTACTTAAATCAATAACCGATATCGTCTGACCACGAATATGAGCAACACCTTTAATATACTTATCCTGCTTAGGTAAATTGGTTAATCTGGGACATGGCATAACTTCTCTAACTTTAAATACGTTAATACCGAACCTTTGCCGTCCGACTAATTTAAACATCAACAGCTCAAGTCTGTTTTGTCCTACTAGCTGAGTACGTTGATTAACTGAATCTAAAATACCTGCCATATAAACCTCTTTCAAAATTGCCCAATTTACGACAACAGGCACAATTCTTGATAGTACAGTAATAGATAAAATAAGTGACTTTTTATTGACACTTATTGTGATACAAATTTCTCATAATGTTAAGCATAGTCGAGTATTTGAAATTCCCTAATTTTTGGTGACAAAAAAATGAGCAAATTAAAGATTTTTAAAACATTTTCGATCATCTCGCTTTGGTTCACCGCTCACGCTTTAGGTCAACAATACGATAGTGAGAGCGTGCGTCAGTTAGCCAAGTCATTCGTAGAGAAGCACATTTCAACACCGGCTTATGGAAAAACGGTTGTTACACCTGCAGACATTGACCCACGTATTGTGATCAAGCCCTGTAAAACACCCTTGGCGTTGAATATACCTGAAAATAGGCTTAGTAGAAACGTAAATGTAAAAATTTCTTGCGAGGATTCAACACCCTGGCAATTTTACTTACCAGTAAAAGTTGAAACTCAGGTACCCGTGCTGGTGGCAAATCAGCCGATTAGTAAAGGTTCAATATTAGATGAATCAAACATTAGTTTGGTTTACAAAGACCAATTTGAGGTAAGAGGCGAGTCATTTAGTGATTTTGATACCGTGCTTGGTGCAAAAGCGCAGCGCACCTTATCGCACGACACCCCAATAACTCCTCGGAATATTTGTGTCGTTTGTAAAGGTGATACTGTTGAAATAGTAGCCAAGTCAGATGCTTTTATGATAAAAACAGATGGTATAGCCATGAGAAATGCCAATATCGGAGAGCAAATCAGAGTTAAAAATGCTCGTTCAGGCAAAATGGTAACGGCTGTTGTTGAAACGATTAACAAAGTTATAATTAATTGATCATTAATACTCAAGTATTTGTTAATATTGCCGATAAAAGGATAGAAATTTAATGAATTTGCCACTAAGGTTTTATTATGGCTATAAATATCAATAACTTGTCTAACAGCAATCAAGTTAAACAACAAAACGTTGACTTGAAATCGCAAGTGAAAGAGCAAGCTGTGCAAAATGCAAATACTGCTGAAAGTGCAAAATTTGCTAGTAAAGACTCGGTATCTTTAACACCACAGGCTAAGCAAATGACCGAATTGCAGAAAAAAGCGCAATCAGGTCCGGCTGTGGATGCAAAAAAAGTTGCTGAGCTTAAGAAAGCTATAGAGTCAGGTGAGTATAAAATAAACCCTGATAAACTAGCCGCTAGTATTGCTAAATACGAACTGGATCTTATCTAGTTTACCTATAAAGGATAGTCAGTGTGTCTACAGAATTTAATGGTCAACAAGCGTTAAAAAAGCAACTCGAGCAGTTGCAGCAACTACTATCTTTACTAGATAAAGAACGAGAAGTTCTTACTCAAAGCGCGCCAGAAAAGCTGGTGGAGCTTAGTGAACAAAAAAACAATTTATTGGTGGCCATTGAATCACTCGACAAACAAATCGAGCAAAGTGTTCAATTTAGAAAAGATAAAGCGAATGGCCTTTTTGAGCAGCAACTTGCTGAGATTGAGGCTTGTTTGCTCAAGTGCAAAGAGCAGAATACGATTAATGGCCAAATTATCGAGCATTCTCAATTAGCGGTTGAAAGAATGAAAACCTCGTTATTGCAAAATCACAATAAGTCATCTCTCACCTACGATAATAAAGGTAAAACTAGTGGTGGCTTAAGTAGTTTAGGCATCAAAGCCTAATATTTTATGCGTTAAACATTAATTAAAAAAGCCCAACGTGAAGTTGGGCTTTTTTGCATTTAGCGCACCTAGGTTAATAGTAACTAACCTCCTTGATAGTTCGATTACGACTTGAGCCTAAGTAAATCTCGTAAACCTTTCTAAAGTCTAGCTCTAACTCGGTTGTATAGGTATCGCCAACAGGATAGCTTTTGATAACTCTTGCCCCGCGTATTACCCCATTAATTGATGATGCCAATTGTTGATCCCCCATCACAAGGTTTTGCATATTGGTTTTGCCATTAACCTGTTGACCAAACACCTGTTCAGCAAGTTCAGCATATGCCGCTAATTTTGACGCTTTAATCGCCAGTAACATACGCTGAGTTTCGTTATCTGAATTTTGTAAGCTGATTGGTGCTTGTCCAATTGCTTTTAACACAGGAAATGCTTGTGGCGTCGCCGTAGCCCATTCAACATGTTTATCATATACACTGCTGCATCCGAAGAGTATGATACTGGCTGTGGCTGTAAGTACACTTTTTAATAACGGCATTTTCATTTAAAACCCCTCTCTTGCCAGAGATTTAACCTTAATGGGAATGTTGACTTGTTTTCCCTTGATTCTATTGCCTAGATCTTCAAGCATTTTTTATGCCTACTTTATTTTGACGATTTTTAGGCATATTTAATGCATAAACGGATGTAACTAACTTAAGTCATCAGTGACGCAATACTTGTTACCAAGTTTTAACGATGTTTAGGAATGATCATGCGTGTATCAACTTTGCTAGTAATTTCATTACTACTATTATGTCCACCAGTTTCAGCACAATGGTATGAAACTCAAGGCCATGCATTTGTAACCAATGGAGATGAAAAACTTGCCCGCACTAAAGCGATGGAGAACGCGCTAAAGAAAGCCCTGTTAGTAGCAGGAGCTTCAGTTTCCAGTGTTCAACAGGTCGTTAATGGCTTGATCACTCAAGATGAAATTAATATTCGCGCCACTGGCAGTGTTAATTCTTTAGAACTCGTCAGTGAACAGTATCACGATGACATGATCAGCGTTACGATTCGCGCCGATATTTTCCCACAAGAAAACCAATGTTTTGCCGCTGATTACAAAAAAGCGATTTTATTAACTAAAGCCAAACTTAAAGAGCGCCAACAAGCCAACATTGGCGGTATCTATGCCTTAGATACCAAAGTAATCAAAGAACTTGCGAACAAACTAACTCAAGAAGGCTTATATCTGCACACTAAATTGTCGCTCAAAAGTAGTACGGCGTTTTCTAGGCTAAACAACAGCCTAAACCAAGAAGAAATTAAATCACTTACCATGGCATTAGCTAGTGCTACTGATAGCCAGTACGTAATGTATAGTGAGATAAACGATGTTTCCTTGGCACACGATGAAAACAACAGTTGGCAATTTTGGCAACATGATATTTATGATCGACACTTTGACTTGTCGATTTATATTTATAATGGCGCAGATGGTGAGCTAGTTTTTGACAAAACATACCGAGGCTCTGCCCCCTGGCAATTTAATCAACGAGAACAAATCGATGTAAACTCAATGGCATTTTGGCAAAGTGAGTACGGTACTATGATCGACAGAGTATTGACGCAGACAATTACCGATATCGATGAAAATATGATGTGCCAGCCGACACAAGGTAAAATTGTCCGCTTAAACGGCAATGAAGTAATGATTAATTTAGGCTCTCGTCATGGCGTTAAAGTAGGTGATGAATTTACCTTACTACATTCAAATAACTTTACATCAAACGATGGTAAGCTCTACGCTGGTTATAATGTCAGCGACTTTAAAGTAAAAGTGACTCAAGTTAACCGTCAAAGCGCTATTGCCACCACAGCGGATCTGACACTTATTGACAGCATTCAAGTGAATGATCTCGCAGTAAGGCATTAACGCACAAAACGTTACTATTCATTTTAAAACATAAGGTTAGCGCTTTACATCATTGCGATAATTGACAATAATTTCGAAGGTTAACTGATCATCAGGCTCCGTAGCTCAGCTGGATAGAGCAGCCCCCTCCTAAGGGGCAGGTCACAGGTTCGAATCCTGTCGGAGTCGCCATATTATATATTTTACAATGGTATGATTAAGGTTGTGGCTCTGCACTTACTATGCGATCAAATGTACCGTCAGCTTTTATTGCTTGGTAAGCGTCACGTAATCGCTCTACTTGATCAATATCAGTTTCTATACTTGCTGCCACGTAGAGTCGATACCTTTCAACAATAAAAGGTTGTGGTGCAAATAAATGACTTTCGATGACAAAATACTTTTCCGCACTTTTGGCGATGTATTCATTAGCATAAGTTAGATCTGCCCTTCCTTTTGCCAGCATTTGCCAAGCTTGAGCATAATCTTTAACCAAAATTAAATGTTCACCGACAACAAAGCCTCTCTTAATGAGAGACTCGGCTTCAAAGCTATTTCTAACCACGACTATTCGATATTTTTTTGCATCATTGATATCAGTTAAGTGAATCGATTGCCCCTTTTTTAAAGCAAAAATCGATAACGCAAATCTCTAAGTTCACCTATCCATTGAAACAAAGGCTCTCTTTCGGCGCTGCGCGTTATTGAAAAAAAATGACATTTTTATCGTTTGAAGCGGATTTATATGCCCTTGCCCAGAGCATGACTTCAAACTTTGCGTTAATTTTTGCGCGGAAAACCATTTCCTTAACGATAAGGAATGATGTACCCCCCTACCAACTTTTCGTTATTAACCATTTGATAGGGAGGTAAATTTTCGGTAACAATTCTTAGCGAATAAGGTTGAATTTGAAAGGTATCGCCGCAACTAGGAAGGCAAAAATAGCTTAGCACAATAAAACAAAAGTAAAACTTTAAATACAATTATTCACCTATAGTTTTATTGAAGCTTTTACCATTATACTTTTCAACTAAAATCGATACCCAATCCCAAGGGCGATAACCGGATAAGCTTCAAAATCAGAAATATCATTTTCTAAATTTGCTCGCTCAATCGCAATATTATCATTAAGCTCTTGTACCAATGGATTACTGCTATCAGAAACATCGAAGACATAAACTTGACCGTTAGATTGCACAATCGCTGAACCGCTAGCGTTTAGATCAACCTTAGGGGTATCGGTAAATAATACGCCGAGCTCAAATGAAAACGTCCAACCTGATGGCGCATGATTACCCCAGCCTATGCCCAGATAGCCCGCGCTGCTTTTACCAAGTTCGACGTTGAGAGCTAGCGATAGTGGGTCACTTGGGTTTGAATAATAAACCTGATCACCAATTTCAAAGCCTTGGTCACCATTGTCTACACCTAAACCACTCAGTTCATTGCCATTAGCGTAAAACCCTGCAGATAATCTAAATGTACCAGAAAATGGTCGCCAATCGATTAACACTCCTGTGGTAGATAAATCGATTTCACCACTATAATCAATACCATCTTCTTCAAAATCATCATCATAGCTATAACCGTTGGCCTGCAACCTAAAGTTTAACTGTTCATTTACTTGATAATCTAGTTCTAGCCCTGCGCCAAGCGTTCCCGCTTTTAACGCGATAGCGATCGGGATATTTTTCTCTTTAGCTAAAGTCGTCGAAGGCAACATTATGCCTAAAAAAACAAAACTTAAGATCAGAGTTTTGATGTGCCATGTCATTGTGTTTTCTCCCTCTATATCAGTACCGTTTTAATCGGCATCATATTGGTTATAGTCGATAAAAGGAGAATGTGAAAGAAAATAAAAAGGCCTCTAAGAATTGAGGCCTTTAACAGTCTTAAAAAATAACATTTTCTTTTTTTATTTTTGTTACATCCATGTTTTCCGCAGTTGCATTACTACTCCATAACGCTGACAGTGCTAATATAACAACAGCTAATATTACCGTCGTCAGCTTTATTCCTCGCGAAGACGATCTATTCATGGTATTTCCAGTTGCTTTATTGTTATTAATATAACGTGAAGACACTACCTTATAAGGACAAAACTTTCAATACCTTAGCGCTGAATATATCATTGTTTTGTTACTGACTCATTTATAACGGCTTTTAAGTTGTCTTCACTGATTGGATAAAACAAACATTGCGCCAAATATCCGGTGTATTGTTCGTCCAACTGGCGGTATTCAATTCCTCGATAAAAGCCTATAACTTTTCTATTTTCACGGGTACTGAGCAACCTCTTTAACGTTTGAACAAAAGGTAGCGATGTGATGTTATCAATAACGATAAAGTCGTAAGGGACATTATCAATAATGTCTTCAAGTTCAGTATGATCGTCGATAATTTCAACTTGGCAACCAAGGCCTAATAGTAGCGGGGTAATTTCGAAATTAGTTGATAATGGTTCTTCAATCAACAAAACATTCCAACTTGAATCACCTTTATATATGGCATTTTCATTGACACTGTGAAAACTAGGCGCTTGGCGATTTATTGTAATAGGAATTGATATCGTCATCACTACACTGCCAGAAGGCACCATAGTCATTTTAATATTCCCTCCGAGTACATTTAACAACTCTGTGGCCAATGCCATACTCGTACTGAAGTTTCCAATATCTCGATCTAACCAATCATTGATCACCATTTCATTGCTATCTTTTAATGCGCTGCAGGTAAAAAATAACGTCGCATGATCTTTGTGATAATGTGCTTTCACTGAAATCTGAACATCTGTGTCAGAAAATAACAATAAGATATTATCACTCAAAGCTAACAGTAGCTTTTCTAATTTATTCTTATCCGTATTAATATGCTGAGGTAATTCACAATCAAACAAAAACTTTACTTTACAATCTAAATGCTCAGTCGCTTTTTGTATCTTTTTCTCGATATCAATTAAAAATAATGAAAAGTCAAAATACTGGTTTTCGTTATTGACTATTCGGCTTTCTATCGTTGATAAATCACTGACACTGCTTAGAATTGCCTTAAGCTGTTCTGCCACTTTAATAAAAGCACTACTCTCTATTGGCTGTAAGTCACGCCCTGCTTCCTTCACTTTATCTGCAATTTGTTCAACCTGATTGATCGGTTGACTCAGTTCAATCGCTAACGTTTGTAAAAATTGTGCCTTCGATTGGTTTTCTTTCTCTGATAATTCATTAACTCTTAACAACTCTTTGGTTTTTTCTGATACCTTCTCTGTTAATTCTATTGAATAAGCTGCCATCATTAGTAGCAATAACTGAAAAATGCTACCGCCGAGTGTCACGCCGATTAGCATGACCCAAGTTTGCCAATGTTTATCCTGTGAAAGCCAAGCCGACTGCTCTGCGACAACAAGTTGCCAGGTGCGATCAAACACCTGAATCGACTTATCGATTACCAATCTATTGTGCGTTGCAATCGATTTATCGGTGATTAAATAAGTGCTGGTGTCACTTTCATCAACAAGACTAAAACTAACTTGGTGTAATCGTGCGATATCATTAAGCTGATTAATTAATTGACTAACATCGATTATGCCAACCACAAATCCAAAAAACTCATTATCCATAGGTGTTTTCAAAGCACCAAAAGGGTTAACTTTTTTAGTAGTAATACCTTTTAAAACAAGAACGATTGGCTCTAATTCATTACTTTGATTAAATGAAAAAGGGGCGGTTGCTGAAACACTGCCATTGTTCATCGCTTGATAAATTGCAGGCGATATTTCGGTATGGGCATAAAAATCAAAACCAAAAGAAACGCCGCTAAAGTGTTCCGGATACACATATAGCGTTGGAATTAGCGGGGCAAATTGAGATTGCTCAATATTTAACTGATGATTAGCACTGTAAACCAGATAATCTTTATTAAATTGCTCAGTTCCGTGTTTTTCAAACGCTTTTCTATATTTAGCCCAAACCACCGGTGCCCACTGCACATTTTGTAAAATGGAGTTTGGTTGGAATACCTGCTCGGAAAAGCGTTGAAACTCTTGAAAATCTACTTGCTCAGAACTATTAAAGTAGGCCGCTAATGCATTAATTTGTGTCGACACCTTAGTCAGCTCTTTTGTTAATACGGTTTCAAAAGCTTGTTCAGCGATATTGAATTTATCTTGACGGTAATGTTGATGTTGCTGCTGAGAAATTTTAAAAAGAATTGCGATAGCAATACAGCCTAATATCGACGCTAAGGTAACGAAAGCGCTTTTCGATTGGCTGAGTTTGTGCTTTTTGGTGGAAAAAAGTAGCCATGGTGCTAAAAATATACTCACTAATAAGCTAGCACACCAAGATGTTAAAAGTGCATAGCCAATTGAAACATCAAAAGAAGCATTATCTAAAATGGTCACAATAGCGCCGGTAATTGCGGCTACCAACGCACCAAAAGGGCCAACTCTTAGGATAAACGCAAGTAACTGTGCTCTACTCGTTATCCAACGCTGTTCAGAGAGCAATTGATAAGTAAGTTGCTTAACCCAAAACGCTTGCAAAATACCTGCGAGGATAACAATCAACAGAATGGATAACGGTACATAAATCTGCCCGCCAACGTACAAGAGAATATTTAGCAATACCGAGAAAAAACTCACACTCAACAATGCAAAACTGCCAAAAATGAGCATTAAAACCGACATTACCCCTAACGTCGTACCAACAAAATTGATTAACGAAAAAGGCTTGATTGTGTAAGCGACCAATGCACAAATGACAAGAAATATTATCCCTGAATATAAAAACACTTTGACCTTACCAGCCATGAGTCCCCTGTCATTATTATCAAAATTAATCGATGTTATTACCGTTACTATATAGAAAAGCAGTAATAACACCAAGAAGGTTGCGTCATTAATGTCGTCAATAACGGTGACTTTTCAATAAAATATAATAAATAGCGTAATAACATTTGCAGTTAATCGGAGCCTAGGCGAAAATACGCACTATTTTCACCCTCGTAGAACTATCTAAAAAATTAACTGGAGCTATTATGCCGTCGCGTCAACAACTCGCCAATGCTATTCGTGTACTTAGTATGGATGCTGTCCAAAAAGCAAAGTCTGGTCATCCGGGAGCACCTATGGGTATGGCTGACATTGCTGAAGTATTATGGAGAGACTTTCTCAAGCACAACCCAACCGATCCAACATGGGTAGACAGAGATCGCTTTATCCTCTCAAACGGCCATGGCTCAATGTTAATTTATTCCTTACTTCATTTAACTGGCTATGATTTACCTATTGAAGAGCTAAAGAATTTCCGTCAGCTACACTCAAAAACACCCGGTCACCCTGAATATGGTTACACACCAGGCGTAGAAACGACAACTGGCCCATTAGGTGCAGGTATTTCTAATGCTGTTGGGATGGCAATTGCAGAGAAAACATTAGCAGCGCAGTTTAATCGCGACAATCATGATATCGTTGATCACTTCACTTACTGTTTCTTAGGTGACGGTTGTTTAATGGAAGGTATCTCTCATGAAGCATGTTCATTAGCTGGCACACTAGGTTTAGGTAAATTGATTGCTTTTTGGGATGATAACGGTATTTCAATCGATGGTGAAGTTGAAGGTTGGTTTACTGATAATACCCCTGAGCGCTTCAAAGCGTACGGCTGGCATGTAATTAGTGACGTAGACGGTCACGACCCACAAGCAATCATAGATGCAATTAACGACGCTAAATCGGTAACAGATAAGCCAAGTATGATTTGTTGTAAAACGATCATTGGCTTTGGTTCACCAAACAAATCAGGTAGTCATGACTGCCATGGCGCGCCGCTAGGTGAAGAAGAAATAAGTGCGGCTCGTGAATTTTTGCAATGGCCACATGCACCATTTGACGTACCAAATGACATTTACTCTCAATGGGACCAAAAAGCAAAAGGTCAATCTGCACAGCAAAGCTGGAATGAGAAGTTTGATGCATACAAAGCAGCCCACCCAGCATTAGCGGCAGAATTTGAACGTCGTGTTATTAAAGGTGAATTGCCTGCTGAATTTGAAGCAAAGGCCAATGCATTTATTCAAGAATGTCAGGAAAAGAGTGAGAATATAGCCTCACGCAAAGCCTCACAAAATACGATTGAAGCGTTTGGTAAATTATTACCTGAACTTATGGGTGGCTCTGCCGATTTAGCAGGTTCAAACTTAACCTTGTGGTCGGGTTCAAAAGGTATTGAAACCGATCCTGCGGGTAACTACATCTTCTATGGTGTGCGTGAGTTTGGTATGAGTGGCATCATGAATGGTATTTCATTGCATGGTGGCTTTATCAATTACGGTGCTACTTTTATGATGTTTATGGAATATGCACGTAATGCCGTTCGGATGTCAGCATTGATGGGTATTCAAAATATTTTTGTTTACACCCATGATTCAATTGGACAAGGTGAAGATGGGCCGACCCATCAACCAATTGAACAATTAACAAATTTGCGCACAACACCTAACATGGTAACCTGGCGTCCAGCTGATGCTACTGAATCTGCGGTAGCATGGAAAAATGCTGTTCAAAGACAAAAAGCGCCTACCTCATTAGTGTTTTCACGCCAAGGTTTACCTGCGCTTGCTCGTACATCTGAGCAAGTACAAGATATCGCTAAAGGTGGTTATATCTTAAAGGACAGCGAAGGAACTCCAGAGGTTATCTTAATTGCGACAGGTTCTGAAGTGTCACTAGCCTTACAGGCTGCCGAACAACTAGGTAACAAGGTGCGCGTTGTTTCAATGCCATCAACCAATATTTTTGATGTACAAAGCGCTGAATACAAAGAAGCGGTGTTGCCGTCTAAGGTAACAAAACGCGTTGCAATCGAAGCAGCTCATGTAGACTTCTGGTACAAATACGTTGGCTTTGCTGGCAAGGTTGTCGGCATGACAACTTTTGGCGAGTCAGCGCCAGGGAACACTTTATTTGAACATTTTGGTTTTACGGTAAGTAATATCGTAGAAACCGTAAACAGCCTAGGTTAAAGACAATACGCCACGCTAGCCGTGGCGTTTTGCTAATAACACGATTTAACTATGCCAATAAATATCGCCATCAACGGTTTTGGCCGCATTGGTAGAAGCATCGCAAGAGCGTTGTACGAAAATGCCGACCAAAGTACGTTAAAATTAGTTGCAATTAATGAGTTAGCGGATCCTAAAGGTATTGCTCACTTATTAAAGTATGATACAACTCATGGCCGATTCGCTTTTGATGTTCAACTAGCAAATGATGCCTTGATGATTGCGGGTGACAAAATTGCTTTGAGTCATCAACGTGATATTGAAAAGCTACCGTGGAAACAACATCATGTCGATATTGTTCTTGATTGTACAGGTGCTTATGGCAGTAGAGCCGAAAATACGCCTCATTTAGAGGCTGGCGCTAAACGCGTATTGCTATCACAACCTGGAGAGCAAGACGTTGATAATACGATTATCTATGGTGTTAATCATTCCGAGCTATTAGCCAGTGACTTGATTGTCAGTAATGGTTCTTGCACGACAAATTGCATCGTCCCCGTTATTAAAACTATCGATGATGCGTTTGGTGTTGAAAGTGGCAGTATTACCACCATCCATTCTAGTATGCATGATCAGCAAGTTATCGACGCTTACCATAGTGATTTACGAAGAACTCGAGCCGCCAGTCAATCAATTATCCCTGTTGACACTAAACTCGCCATTGGTATCGAGCGAATTTTGCCAAAATTTAGTGGTCGCTTTGAGGCCATCGCGGTTCGCGTACCGACCGTCAATGTTACTGCAATGGACTTAAGTTTAACGGTAGCTAGCGACGTGAATATCAAAGATGTCAATCAAGCTATCATTGCCGCACAATCTAATGGCTTACAAGGCATACTTGGATATACCGAAGAGCCATTGGTTTCGATTGATTTTAACCATGATCCACATTCATGCATCGTTGACGGCAACCAAACCCGAGTCAGCCACAAAAGGCTACTAAAGATGTTGGTCTGGTGTGATAACGAATGGGGGTTTGCAAATCGTATGCTAGATACGGCGAAATTAATGGCTCAACAATTAAGCCATGAGGCTAACAAACAATAATGTTTAGCGTTTTTTAATAAGCACTAAACGGTAAACAAACTTTAATTGACTTTAGATGACAGGAAAACAACATGTCTGTAATCAAAATGACTGATTTAGCTCTAAAAGAGCAACGTGTATTAATTCGAGAAGACTTAAACGTCCCAGTAAAAGATGGCAAAGTTAGTTCAGATGCGCGATTAAAAGCTGCATTACCAACGATAAAACTAGCCTTAGATGCGGGCGCGAAAGTAATGGTAATGTCTCACTTAGGTCGCCCTACTGAAGGTGAATATAATAGTGAATTTTCTTTACAGCCTGTTGTTGATTATTTAACTGAAGCATTAGATTACCCTGTAAGATTGGCACCTAACTACCTTGATGGTGTTGATGTAAGTGCAGGTGAACTGGTGGTATTCGAAAACATCAGATTCAATGTCGGTGAAAAGAAAAATGATGATGTACTTTCGCAAAAACTCGCCTCACTTTGCGATGTATTTGTGATGGATGCATTTGGCACGGCTCATCGTGCGCAAGCAAGTACTCATGGCGTTGCTAAATATGCCCCTATTGCCTGTGCAGGTCCGTTATTAGCAGGGGAATTAGAGGCTTTAGGTAAGGCACTTGATAATCCAGCTCGTCCATTAGTTGCTATTGTTGGTGGTTCCAAAGTATCCACTAAACTTACCGTACTTGACTCTTTAGCTAAGGTCGTTGATCAATTAGTTGTCGGTGGCGGTATTGCCAATACCTTTATTGCTGCTGCCGGTTATAACGTTGGAAAGTCTCTTTATGAAGAAGACCTAATCGATGAAGCTAATCGGTTAACCAAACAAGCTCAAGCGAACAATGGTAATATTCCAGTTCCGACAGATGTGGTGACTGGAACAGTGTTTTCTGAACATGCCGAGGCAACATTAAAACCAGTATCACAAGTTACCGACGAGGATATGATATTTGATATTGGTCCAGATTCTGCCAATGCACTTGCTGAAATTATTGCCAATGCTGGCACCATCGTTTGGAATGGCCCTGTCGGTGTTTTTGAATTTGACCAGTTTGGTAAAGGCACTGAGATCATTGCAAACGCAATTGCAAACAGTAAAGCGTTTTCAATCGCAGGTGGTGGCGATACATTAGCTGCGGTTGATAAATATCAAATCGCCGATAAAGTGTCTTATATTTCTACGGGTGGTGGTGCATTTTTAGAATTCTTAGAAGGGAAAAAACTTCCAGCTGTTGAAATTTTAGAGCAGCGCGGACAATAACCCTCACCCAAGATATTTGCCAAGTTTTTTCGCAATGTTAAAACTTGGCAGTTCAGACAAAATACCTCTTCTTACACCAATCTGTCACTTATCATCTTCATCGGTACTCAAACAAACCATTTTATAAAATTATCTAGCTTTAGGTTTTGATAAAGCTCTAATTTTTTAGCTATTGTCGCTAGCAGTAAAACTAACCATTGCCCGAAGGGATAAAGTGACGAAAATAACGGTTAGATCCCTATTTACTACCCGCAGTTGAGGTTATCGATGTTTCGAAATGCAATCAATCTTAGGGGATATAGGCAGAACAATAAGCACAATGTAGTTAAATTACCTCATTATCATCATAAAACCCTGACATCAGCTAATTATTCACCTATATTTTAGTAATTTTATAACAAACGGGGACGCATCCTATTTATTTGTTTTTATGGGATTATTTTTATAAAAATTGACAGTGCAAAGGCCAAATTTTTTCTGATATAATTTGCGATACGAAACCTATTAAGTTTCATTTTGAAAGTTAAAGAGACCACTTTTTATTAAACGCAACTTCAGGAGTACGTCATGGCTTTAGTTTCTATGCGCCAAATGTTAGATCACGCCGCTGAGCATGGATACGGTATACCCGCTTTTAATGTCAATAACTTAGAGCAAGTTAGAGCGATTATGCTTGCCGCCAATGACACTGACAGCCCAGTGATTCTTCAAGCGTCAGCTGGTGCGAGAAGTTACGCTGGCGCGCCATTTTTACGTCACTTGATTTTAGCGGCAATTGAAGAGTTTCCTCATATTCCCGTGGTGATGCATCAAGATCACGGCACGTCACCCAGTGTTTGCCAACGTTCAATCCAGTTAGGTTTTTCATCGGTGATGATGGACGGTTCTCTGATGGACGATGGTAAAACTCCAGCAAGCTATGAGTATAACGTTGACGTGACCAGACGTACGGTAGAAATGGCACACGCCTGTGGTGTTTCCGTTGAAGGTGAGTTAGGTTGTTTAGGTTCACTTGAAACTGGTATGGCTGGTGAAGAAGATGGCGTTGGCGCGGAAGGCGTATTAACGGCAGAGCAATTGTTAACTGACCCTGAAGAAGCAGCAGATTTCGTTAAGAAAACACAAGTAGATGCACTTGCTATTGCCTGTGGTACTTCTCACGGAGCCTATAAGTTCACCCGTCCACCAACAGGTGATATCTTAGCTATCGATCGTATCAAGGCAATCCATACTCGTATTCCTAACACCCATTTAGTTATGCACGGCTCTTCATCAGTGCCACAAGATTGGTTGCAAGTAATTAACGAATTCGGTGGCGAAATTCCTGAAACCTATGGTGTACCTGTTGAACAAATTCAAGAAGGTATTAAAAATGGTGTTCGTAAAATTAATATTGATACCGATTTACGTTTAGCATCAACAGGGGCTATTCGTCGCTTTTTAGCACACAACCCAAGTGAATTTGATCCACGTAAATACTTAAAAATGTCTACCCAAGCAATGTACGATATTTGTAAAGCCCGCTATGAAGCATTTGAAACTGCGGGTAACGCAAGCAAAATTAAGCCTATTTCATTGGACACGATGTTCAGTTTGTATGAAAAAGGTGAATTAAAAGCCGTTGTAAAATAACTAATAGCGTTATGTTAACAATTAGTAAAAAAAGAGCTTAGGCTCTTTTTTTTTATCCAAAACTTGATTTTCTATAGGTTTCACCACGTATTTTGACTATAATTTTGCAAAAAAATTAGGAGAGTACCCATGGAAACTATCATTAATTGGTTTACCAACAATCAAGACTTGTTGCTGCAATATGGACTTCAATTTTTAATTGCATTAGTCATATTATTTGTCGGTAAAGTTGTTGCCAAACTTATCAGTAAAGCAACGCAAAAAATTCTCATCAAAAAAGAATTTGATAAAACCGTCGTTAGCTTTTTATCAAGCCTGATATACGGTATTTTGATGGTTGTCACTTTTATCGTGGCGATCTCTCACCTCGGCTTCAATACCTCATCACTGGTTGCAATAGTTGGTGCGGCAGGTTTAGCGATAGGTTTAGCATTGCAGGGCTCTTTATCTAATTTTGCTTCAGGTATTTTACTCATCACCTTTAAGCCATTTAAAGCAGGTAACTTTGTTGAAGTTGCAGGGACGGCTGGTATCGTTGAAGAAATTCACATCTTCTCAACAACGCTTAGAACTGGTGATAATAAAACCGTTATCATTCCTAATGGCGCGATAACCAGTGGTACCATCACCAATTATTCAGCCAAGCCGACACGACGTATCGATTTAATTATTGGCGTAAGTTACGAAGCTGATTTAGCGAAAACAAAAGCGTTGCTAACTGATGTTGTCAAAGCGCATGAACTTGTCTTAAAAGATGAACCTATCACGGTTGGCGTTAGCGAGCTGGCAGACAGTTCAGTTAATTTTGTTGTTCGCCCATGGGTCAAAACCGAGGACTATTGGCCAGTCTATTTTGATTTAATGCAAAATATCAAAGTAGAGCTCGACAATGCTGGTATTGAAATACCATTCCCACAACTATCTGTTCACGTAAATCAAGAGAATACAAATGAATCGTAATATTGCCCTTTTAGCCTTATGCTGCACGCCATTTTTAAGCCAAGCTGAAGAAGCCAAGCCGACTTCTCCTTATACTTCTTCTGCAGAGTTAGGATTTTTATATAAAACAGGCAACACAAAAAGTGCTGACATTAAAGCTGGATATGACTTCAAATATGAAAAAGACTTGTGGCGCTCAACATTTACCGTTGACTTGCTGGTCAAAAAAACAGAAGTTGAAAATGATGCTGGTGAAATGAATTTAGAAACCACCGATCAAAAATGGACAGTTGGCTCTAAAACTAACTATACCTTAAACACAGATACTAAAAGCTATGTTTACGGTGACGTATTTTATGAAGACAGCCGCTTTAGTGGTTTCGACAACCAAAGCTCAATTTCTTTTGGATGGGGTCGTGAATGGTATAAAACTGAAGTCGCGTCATTTTTTGCCGATATTGGACCGGGTTACAAACGTGACGTTATTGAAGCGACAGAAACAGAGCCAAGTGAAACTAAATCAGCTTTTATTGTTCAAGCACAAGCCCTGTATTTGAGAAAGATTAATGAGCACGTTGATTTTAAACAATCGCTCACGGTTAAATATGCACCGAAAAGTGGTGAAAATAGCAAGTATCGCTCTGAAACGTCAATTACGACAAAGTTAATTCAAACTTTACAACTTAAGTTTAGCTTGATCATCGACCATAACACGGAAGTTGAGCAAGATGTTGAAAACACAGATACACAAACAGCAATAACCCTAGTCTATAGCTTTTAATTGAATCTACTATATTTGAAAAAGCCACACCCTCAAGTGTGGCTTTTTTATTCATACCGCAAAAAGTGCAGTTCATCGCATTTTAATTAACATCATTTTGACATTTATCGCGATTAGCTATAGTTTGCTAACGTCGAAATTACCAAGGAATAATATGAAACCATTAATTCTAGGGCTTGCGTCTCTTGTCATGCTCTTTGGCTCACCAGCTTATTCATTTGAATCTGATCCTTACCTATGGTTAGAAAATGTTGAAGGTGAACAACAGCTAACCTGGGTAGAAAGCAAAAACGCAAAAGCCATTAAAACATTTAAAGCACATCCAAAATTCGAACAATTAAAAAACAATGTTATCGACTTATATAAAGATAAAACTCGTATCCCCAGCGTGAGTAAACGAGGTGATTTCTACTATAACTTTTGGAAAGACGATCAACACGTTAGAGGGCTTTATCGTCGCACTACCCTCGAAGAATATAAAAAAGCTGATCCGAGATGGGAAACCATTCTAGATATCGATGCACTCAGTCGTGACGAAGGGGTAAACTGGGTTTATAAAGGGATGAGATGTCACTACCCTGCTTATCAGCGCTGTCTTGTCTCGTTGTCTCGCGGGGGAGCGGACGCGACCGAAGTTCGTGAATTTGATCTTAATAAGAAAGCATTTATTAAAGACGGTTTCTTTCTAAAAGAAGCAAAAAATAGTGTCTCATGGTTTGATAAGGATACCATCTGGGTTGCTACCGATTTTGGCGATGGTCAAAGCATGACTGATTCAGGCTATCCACGCAAAGTTAAATTATGGCGTCGTGGCACAGACTTAACCGAAGCTCAGTTAGTATACCAAGGTGACAAATCCTCAGTTAGCATCGGCGGCTATACTACCCGTGATGATGAAACCCTTTACCATATGGTTTATGACAGCCTAAGCTTTTACACAAGACAAATATACCTTTATCAGGATGGCAACAAAATATTATTGCCACTACCACAGGATGCTAGCTTTAAAGGTATTTACAAGGAAAATGCTTTTATTGAGTTAAAAAGTGACTGGCAACATAAAGGCAAAACCTATCCTCAAGGCAGCATTGTTTATACTGATTTTGCCGATTTTGCATCAGGTGATTTCACCTTAAAAACCTTCGTAGAGCCAACAGAAACCGCAGCCATTGAAAGCTTTGGTATGACAAAGTCATTTTTGATCGTGAACTGGTTAGACAACGTCAAAAACCGTCTCGTTCGTTATCACTTAGACAAAGACAATCACTGGCAAGAAACAACTATTGCATTTCCAGAAAGTGGCACTATCTCTGCTTACAATATGAGTACAGAAAGTGATGAGTTTTTTGCATCCTACACAGACTTTTTAACACCATCAGGCGTTAATGAGGTTAATGCCAAAACGTTAGCGGTTACGCTATTAAAAGCAAAGCCTGCTAAGTTTGATACCTCAAAATATACCTTTAAACAGTATATGGCTAAATCCAAAGACGGCACTATGGTTCCCTACTTTGTTGTTAGTCAAAAAGACCTCGAACTTAATGGTAAAAACCCAACATTATTATATGGTTACGGTGGTTTTGAAGTAAACATGACACCATATTACTCCAATACGGTTGGTTTAAATTGGTTAGAGCAAGGCGGCGTTTATGTTCTTTCAAATATTCGTGGTGGTGGCGAGTATGGTCCACGCTGGCATCAAGCCGCATTAAAAGAGAATAAACAGCGCTCATATGAGGATTTTGAAGCGATTGCAGAAGATCTCATTGCGAGAAAAATCACCTCAAGTAAACACCTTGGCATTCAAGGTGGCAGTAACGGTGGTCTACTAGTAGGTGCCGCTTTCACTCGTCGTCCAGAGCTATACAATGCAGTTATTTGCCAAGTACCATTACTTGATATGAAACGCTTTAACAAGCTACTCGCAGGTGCCAGTTGGATGGGTGAATATGGTAACCCTGATACCGAGAGCGACTGGGAGTTTATTAAGAAATACTCTCCTTATCAAAATGTCAAAAGAGATCAAAACTACCCGAAAGTATTCTTTACGAGTTCTACCCGAGATGATCGCGTTCATCCAGGCCATGCCAGAAAGATGGTCGCCAAAATGGAAAACATGGGTTATGACGTGCTCTATTATGAAAACATCGAAGGTGGTCACGCTGGCGCTGCAGATATTAATCAATCCGCAGAAATCGCAGCAATGAACTATATTTACTTGTTACAACAACTTGCTCCATAACCCTCCATAAAGGGTACTGATAAAAAAAGCCTGTGCTAATCGCACTGGCTTTTTCATTGGTTTTACATTGATATTAATTAAGAAACGTTTGCAAACTGATTCATGGTGTTATCTTTACCCGCTGCTTTTAATGCTGCTTCACCTGCAAAGTATTCTTTATGATCATCACCTATATCTGAGCCGGCCATATTTTGATGTTTGACACAGGCAATACCTTGACGTATTTCCTGACGTTGAACATTTTTAACATAGCCAAGCATCGCTTGTTCACCAAAGTACTCTTTCGCCAAATTATCTGTTGAAAGTGCCGCCGTATGATAAGTTGGTAAGGTTATTAAATGATGGAAAATTCCCGCTTGCTTCGCTGCATCTTGCTGGAATGTGCGAATTTTTTCGTCAGCACGCAATGCAAGCTCTGTTTGGTCATATTCAGCACTCATTAATCTATCTCGTTGATACGCTGATACATCTTCACCCGCTTCTACCATTGCATCAAATTCTTGTTGTCTGAAATTCAAGGTCCAGTTAAATGAAGGTGAATTGTTGTACACCAACTTAGCGTTAGGAACTACTTTACGGATTTCATCAACCATTGCGCCGATTTGTCCAATGTGAGGCTTTTCTGTTTCAATCCAAATAAGGTCGGCACCATTTTGCAACGAGGTTATACAATCGAGCACACATCTTGCTTCGCCAGTTCCCGCTTTAAATTGAAAGAGATTACTGGCTAGGCGTTTTGGACGTACTAGCTTGCCGTCTTGCTTAATCACTACGTCACCATTAGCTAACTGGTCAGCGGAAACTTCTTCACAATCTAAAAACGCGTTATATTGGTCGCCTAAATCGCCTGGTGTTTGACTTACTGCGATTTGTTTGGTCAAACCAGCACCAAGCGAATCTGTACGCGCAACAATCACACCATCATCAACACCTAACTCCATGAATGCATAACGCACAGCATTAATTTTGGCGAGAAAATCTTGATGCGGTACCGTAACTTTACCATCTTGATGTCCACATTGTTTCTCATCAGACACTTGGTTTTCAATTTGAATACAACAAGCTCCTGCTTCAATCATTTGTTTAGCCATTAAATAAGTGGCTTCAGCATTACCAAACCCTGCATCAATATCGGCAATGATTGGCACAACATGGGTTTTATGATTATCAATCTTAGCTTGCACTTCACGCACTTTCGCTTGATCATTTTGTGCTTGAGCAGCATCTAACTCCCGGAAAAAGCCACCTAGCTCACGAGCATCGGCTTGACGCAAAAACGTGTATAGCTCTTTAATAAGCGCCGCTACCGAGGTTTTTTCATGCATTGATTGATCAGGTAAAGGTCCAAACTCAGAGCGTAACGCTGCGACCATCCAACCTGAAAGATACAGATAACGACGATCAGTATTTTCAAAGTGCTTCTTAATAGAAATCATCTTTTGTTGACCAATAAAACCATGCCAACAACCAAGTGATTGTGTATATAAACTTGGATCTTTATCATAAGCTTCCATATCACGACGCATAATTGCAGCGGTATAACGAGCGATATCCAACCCGGTTTTAAATTGGTTTTGTAAGCGCATGCGAGCAACAGACTCTGCATTGATAGACTGCCACGTTGGCTGTTGTTTTAGCTGACTTGATAATTGGTCAATCTCTTGGTGATAAAGGCTCATGATATGTTCTCCACTCGTTTATTTTGCACAACTGTTTCGTTTTTGCTTTGATAAGATACTAAGCCAGCGCGAGAATATTAATAAAATATATATTTATTATCATCATCATTCATAAAATCAATAAAGGCTAATGGTAGTTAGTAATCTACTGATTATTATGATTTTTTATCGAGACAAACTGATACTTGATTTATTCCGTTAGTCATGACATAAATTACTTTTATGAGTAAACTATAAAATATTAATGTCATGAATATTTCTAAAATAGACCTAAACCTGCTGATATATTTTGATGTATTGTTACGAGAAAAAAATGTAACGCGGGCTGCAAGTCAGTTAAGCATTACCCAACCAGCAATGAGTAATGGCTTGAAGCGATTGAGAACCTTGTTCAATGATCCCATATTAGTCAGAACCTCTGATGGAATGGCCCCCACCGAACGGGCCCGTGCGCTAGCCCCCACTATCCGCAAGATTCTCCTTGAGTTAGAAGAAGCTCTACAAGGCGAAGAAGAATTTAATGTCGATAAAAGCCACCGTGTCTTTAGATTAATGGCCAGTGATTATGCCGCTTCGACTCTTTTACCAACGTTATTGCGTAAAATTAACAAAATTGCCCCTAATGTTACCATCGATATCATGACCCCAAGTGACGTTAACTTTCATGATGTAGAAGCAGGTAAAATTGATATGGCGATTAATCGTTTTGACGAGTTACCGCAATCATTCCATCAAAAGACCATATGGCGAGACACATTCTCTTGTTTATTGAGCGCTGACAATGAAGTGGTAGAAAAATTTAATTTAAATAGCTATCTGGCATCAAAACATGTTTGGGTGTCTAAAACGGGTTTTGGCGTCGGTGTTGGTATGGATCCCAAAGATGTACAAAAACTTGGTTGGGTTGATGAAGCGCTATCTCGTTTAGGTAAAAAAAGAGATATTAAAGTATTCACCCGTAACTATCATGTCGCCATGCAGCTAGCTTATGAAGACGGTTTAGTCGCTACCCTTCCAACTCGGGCGGCTTTGCTGCATAAAGATGATAACAACTACACCATCTTAAAACCGCCTTTTGATATTCCAGATATCGAACTAAAAATGATCTGGAGCCCTTTACTTCATCATGATGCAAGCCATATCTGGTTTCGACAGCTAGTGATTGAAGCCGCAAATGAATGTGTTAGCAGTGATGAACATTAAACGTAATACTCAATTTTCGGATGTGATAGTAACATTGGCTGGCTTGTCGATTTGCTTGGCGGTCGGCTATTTAATGCAAGGACTTTATCAAGGATTTCCTGCCAGCCTCTATGGCATGATTTGTTTTACTATCGCATTACATTTTAAATGGCTAAGTGCAAAACGATTCGAAAGCACTATCGCGTGGTGTATACGGCACATGGGAGTTTGCTTTGTGCCTGCAGGTGTCGGCATTATCGAACATCAACAGTTAATCAGCGAGTTTGGTGCTGTAATTGTCATCATCACCTTTATCACCACTTTTATTATCTTAAGCTTTGTTGGGAAGTGCTACAATCCAAAGCGCAAAGACGATATAAATCTCATTTAATCAAAGGTTTAGCATATGGGTTTCGTTTTCAATGTCGTCATTGCTTGTTTAGCCACTATTGGTATTTACCAATGTTTTGCACTCTTACAAAAAAAATTAGCAACGCCGCTACTCAATCCAATGCTACTCACCATAATATCGATAGGTACTTTATTGATATTGCTCGACATCGATTATCAACGATATCAGCGAGCTAGCCACCCCCTTAGCATTTTACTCGAATTGTCGGTAGTTACTCTAGGCTTCCCGTTATACCAGCACCTAGAAATGATAAAAAAACAATGGAAGAAAATAGTTATTATCAGCCTATTAGCAAGCATTTTAGCGATGATATCAGGCTATATGTTAACCTTTTACTTTACTCAAAATGATGGGCTTGCCGTTGCTATCGCATTAAAATCTATTACCACCCCCATAGCATTAATTCTGAGTGAAAAGTTAAACGGTAACGTTGCAATAACCGCTATAGCTATTGTTATTGCGGGTCTGTGTGGCGCAATTTTTGGTGTAAAGTGGTTAAATCAACTAGGGGTGAGACAACCAGAGGCACAAGGACTCGCTATAGGAACTGCAAGCCATGCACTTGGTACCGCAACCATTAGTCAAATAAGCTATCAACATGCTGCCTTTAGTTCACTTGCGTTGATCTTATCAGCGACATTGACCGCTTTTATTAGTCCAGTATTAATCCCTTGGTTACGGCAAATGATGATATGGCTCTATTAAAACGCATTGCGTATAACGCTATCTAACGAACTGGCTACAGTAAACCAAGCTCTCTTCAACGTTGAGAACACGATTGTTTATACAAAACGAACACATCATTCATATGATGAATAATAGTTATCTACAAAGACAATACTCTGTAAACCACACGCAAAATTCTCATAATTATCAACACTATAACAAAAACACAACAACACTAATTCAGGGGAATTGACTTGCAGCGCAACTGCCACCTATTGCAGCAAAGAAAAAATACTCCTAAATTGCCTACAAAGAACACTAAATGTGATGGCATTAACGGGAGCTGCTCATGCAAGAATATACTGATTTAGGCGCGATTAAAGTAGCAAATTGTCTATACCAATTTGTAGAGGATGAAGTGCTTGCTGAGCTACCGATCGACAGTCATGCGTTTTGGCAAGGTAGTGCTGAGATAATAAAAACACTCACTCCATTAAACCAGCAATTGTTAGCAAAAAGAAAGCAACTTCAAGATCAGCTAGATGATTGGTATAACACTCATCAGTACTCAGCCACGAAATTAACTGAATATAAAACGTTTTTACGCAGTATTGGCTACCTAGAACCTGTCGTAGACGATTTTACGATAACCACCAATCACGTCGATAAAGAACTCAGTACGATGGCGGGTCCACAACTTGTGGTTCCAATCATGAATGCGAGATTTGCGCTCAATGCCGTCAACGCACGTTGGGGAAGTTTGTATGATGCCATCTATGGCAGCGACATCATCAGCGAAAATGGTGGTGCTGAAAAAGGACGACACTATAATCCGGCTCGTGGTGCTAAGGTCATTGAAAAAGTAAAAGATTACTTAGATCAATTTATACCGCTAAGCAGCGGTAGCCACAAAGAAGCCACATATTATGATATTAGTTCTGGCCAGCTACAAGTTACTCTTGCCAATGGAAGCACTTCTAAGCTTCAGGATCCAAAATCATGTGTGGGTTACACAGGTAGCAAAGCATTGCCAAAGAGCTTGTTATTTAAACATAATCAATTACACGTCGAACTATGTTTTGAAAAAGAACATGTCATTGGACAAAGTGACTTGGCCAATATTAGCGATGTTATTATCGAGTCAGCACTGACAACGATTATGGATTGTGAAGATTCGGTTGCTGCTGTAGATGCCAGCGATAAAGTCATCGCTTATCGAAATTGGCTTGGATTAAACAAAGGCATTTTAACCGAGCAAATAGAGAAAAATGATCAGCAATTTGTTCGAGCGATGGCAAACGATAGAACCTTTACCACATTGTCAGATCAAGAATTCACCCTTCCTGGAAGAAGCGTCATGTTTGTTCGTAATGTTGGCCACTTAATGACTAACGATATGGTGACCTTAGCAGATGGTCAATGGGCTCCTGAAGGCATTGTTGATGCAATCATGACATCGCTAATCGCTATGTACGATTTACTAAAAAAAGGACCGTTGAGCAATAGCAAAACTGGTTCAATATATATTGTTAAGCCCAAAATGCACGGTAGTGAAGAAGTGGCCTTTGCAACAACATTGTTTAGTAAAGTAGAAACCCTATTAGCACTACCCAAAAATACCATAAAAATCGGGATCATGGATGAAGAACGTCGCACCAGCATCAACCTTAAAAATTGTATTCATGCTGCCAAAGAGAGGGTTGTTTTTATTAATACCGGCTTTTTGGATCGTACTGGTGATGAAATTCACACCTCGATGAAAGCAGGGGTTATGGTGAAAAAAGCTGAGATTAAAGAAACACCTTGGATCTCTGCATATGAAAACAACAATGTCGATATCGGCTTAGCTTGTGGTTTTAGTGGACGAGCTCAAATAGGTAAAGGCATGTGGCCAATCCCTGATAAAATGGCAGAGATGTTAGAGAGCAAAAAGGCACACGTACTATCTGGCGCGAATACCGCATGGGTACCATCGCCAACAGCTGCAACACTTCACGCATTGCATTACCACATGGTCAATGTAGCAGAGCAACAACAGCAACTAAAATTGCGAGAACCAGCTCAATTAGACCAATTGCTAACCTTACCGTTGGCCACGACACCAAGTTGGTCAGCTGAAGAAGTTCAAAAAGAGCTAATGAATAATGCGCAAGGTATTCTAGGGTATGTAGTGCGCTGGATAGACCAAGGGGTAGGTTGTTCAAAAGTACCAGACATCAACGATATCGGCTTAATGGAAGATAGAGCAACATTAAGGATTTCCAGTCAGCATATCGCGAATTGGCTATACCATAACGTTTGTTCAGAAAAGCAAGTCATTGAGGTATTAAAGCAAATGGCTAAGGTGGTCGATGAGCAAAATGCTCACGATACTCACTACCACGCCATGTCACCAAATTTCGACCAAAGTATTGCTTTTCAAGCGGCCTGTGCACTTGTGTTTCAGGGAATAGAGCAACCCAACGGCTATACTGAACCACTATTACATTACTACCGTTTAAAACTTAAAGAGCAGCATCAATAACGGCAACATTACCAATAAGAAACAACTTATTTAGCCTCAGGTTTGTATAAGAAATAGCACGAAAACAATAAAATCAAGCGCTTAAGTTTACTGTGACTTTCTAGCACGCTACTTTTTACGTAATTCAAGGCGTATTGTTGTAGGAATAGCCAGCTATTTCACGACAATATAACGCAGAAGTAAGTAAAAATAGGTGTTAGAAATGCATTCCTTATGCAGAGCTGAGGTTATTTACCTTTACTCGCCTTGTAATTATAATGGGGGGAATTTTAACGAATAATTGCAATTAAATAGCCGGATTTAGCTATTAGCCTCATAATTCATACCGTTTGTCCCAAGTCGGTGGTAACAAAAAGCAAGGTGAATTATAGTAAAATTGTAAATAAACATTACGCTCGTTAACTCTTGTCGTATTAGCAGTGAATGATTTGGAAGAGGACTTAACCATGAACTCACTTATGAAAAAATTGCTTGTCATAACACTCATCGGAACTAGTAGTGCCGCAACTTTATGTCATGCTGCTAGCGTGCAACTCCAACAACCCAGCGTCATTCAAAATGAAGATACGACAATCTTTAACGTTTTACCGACTTTAGCTAATGAAGGTAGTACAAGCACCGCCCTAATTAGTCATTACGGTAAACAGTCATATGATCAGGTACTTGCAGAAAAAATCGCCAGTAATGTGAAAAGTATGGGGTGTGAGTCATCCAAAAGAAACGATGTCTATGAACTGACAGCCCTGTTCAACGATAAGCTTCAAATGCTCTTATCTTATTTCGACAAAAAGACACCTAATCAACCCTACGAAGTTGTTGAGAATAAAGATAGCATTAATGTTGATTCAGTAACCCGCAGTTAAACTATATTTTGGGACGTGTTTTTTAATCAAAGAATAATCACGCGCTTATTCTTTCATCAGTCCAGATTTCCAGGCATGTATTGCCACTTGCGTTCGATCTCTTAATTGCAGTTTCTGCAAAATATTACTGACATGTGACTTCACTGTTTTTATATGAATAAATAATGCCTGCGAGATTTCAGCATTATTCATCCCCTTGGCAATAAGCTTTAAGATTTGCATTTCTCGTTCACTTAATTCAATAAGCAAATTTTGCTTGGTCTTTCCCGTGGCTAGACTAAGTAGTTTATTTGCAACGACATCAGAAAATACCGGCTGGCCATCATGTGCTTTGATAATCGCATTAGCCAGTTCTTGCGGCGAGGTACTTTTTAACAAATAGCTTAAGGCGCCAGCATTAAACGCAGGAAAAACATAATCATCTTGATGATAACTCGTTAAAATAATGACCTTAGTATTAGGCTTTTGTTGTAAAAGCTCTTGCGTTGCTTCAACGCCATTGATCTTATCACTTAAATGCAAATCCATTAGCACAACGTCTGGCTGCCAAGAAGGCAAGTTGTCGAACAGCACTTGCGCATTATCAGCTTGCCCAACAACATCAAACTCAGAATAACTGCTCAAAAATAACACAATACCTTCGCGAACTATCGCATGGTCATCAACAGTAACAACGCGGATCAATTAGCCCCCTCAATAGGAATATTTACGATTAATTTCATGCCAGCAGTTCTGTCATTTAAGTATGAACAAAATTGAAACTCACCATTGATTAGTTTAGCGCTCTGTTGAATTAAGCTCAATCCTTGTCCTGGCTCTACCACCTTTGATAAAGGGCCACCATCATCCGCTAATACCAAACACACTGAACTAGCGCTTTGTGTAATGCTTATTCTAGCATGACATTGTTCTGGTGCCTGTATTCGTGGTTTAACATGCTTATTAATATTTTGCAGCCCTTCTTGTAATGCATTAAGTAAGACATCAGCAACCTCAAAGCCCAAACTTTCTTTGAGGTTTTCAACTATTTCAATTTCAAAATCACAACGTTGAGTTATGTCCGTTAACTTAGCAATAAACTCTTTTTTTCTGATGTAGTCGGACTCTTTTTCTGTTTCTTTAATAAGCAGGTTAACCTGCTCAAATGCTACTTGATTATTAGAAATCGCTTTATTAATTAGCTCCCCTGCACCTTGCAAATCACCGTGCGCAATACTTTTTTGGCACGTTGCTAAGGTTAGGTTATTGGCAAATAATGATTGCTTTACTGTGTCATGCAACTGATTAGCAAGGCGTGTTCTATCTTTTAATCGTTGTAGCTTTCGCTCGACCGATAGCACTTTTTGCAGTTTTTCAACGATTGAATTTAGCTGTTGAAAACTCCTAGAGATTTCTTGAGGTCCATCAAGCACTATTCTTGGCGATAGATCACCTCGTGCCCAACACTCCGCTGTCGTTTGAAAGTTACTCACGTAACCTTTTGCTAGTCGAGTACTGTAAATTAACATCACCATAATCACGATGATCACCAGGACTAAAGGTAACAGCGATATCAGTAATAGTTGTTGTAGCGGCAACGATTTAACTAATTGCCAACGTGATACCTCAAACAGAGGCCGCTGCCAAACTTGTTCACTAATCGTTGCTCCTATAATCTTGCCATCGTTTTTCAGTGGTAATATCACCAAGACATGATTTTGATCCAAAAACTCAATACCACTGTTATATCGACCGGTTAACGCATCAGCTAAATCATCACGTGCAAGCAGCGGCAGTTGTCCGCCTACATCGCCATTTTTTAAACTTTCTTGCCCCCATTGTGCAAACAATATTGAGTGTTCATCCACCAAAGCGAAGTTTTTAATATTTATCTGCCATTGTTGAGTGCTTTCAGCTGCCTGATTCATAAATTTTTCACCTAAAATATGATCACTAACATATTGCTTTAGGGCTACTTTATTATCAATGTCAAAAACCTGCTCGTTGTACGACACCAGCTTATTTTGGACATGGCCGAGATACCACTCCTTAAATTTCGCTATTTCCAGCGCTTCTTTATCTAGAGATAAAATATTGCTCAACGCAAAAACCACCACGATAATCACGTAACTGACCAAGACAGTCATCACTGAAAACTTAAATTTTAACGATCTAATAAACGCCATAGTTATCTTTAATACATGCTTTTAATTTACTATATACGATTACAGGTGATAATGAATCAGTCTTAGGTCTGACTCAAATTCCTATCATAGCCCGATGAAGGTTTGTCTAAATAACGATTAAATTAGCTTAATATTTTTTAGAGGGAGATATTATGTCTAATGTTCTTGCGGTTAATAACTTGACCAAATCGTTTAAAGATAAACCTATATTAAAGCAAGTGTCTTTTAATGTGCCTGAGCAATCCATTTACGCTTTTCTTGGTAATAATGGCGCAGGAAAATCAACGACGATTAAAATTTTAATGGGGTTGTTAAAAAGAGACAGCGGCACCTTCAAGATATTCAACAATGTTGTCGCATCAAACGCCGTCGATTACCGAAAAGATATCGGTTGTATTATTGATTCACCTGCTCAATACGGTGAACTAACCGGTGGTGAAAACCTCACTATCCATTGCCATTTAAAAAATATACCTACTTCGGATATCGATAGAGTCCTTGCTATTGTTGACTTGCAAGGTGCAAAGCACCATAAAGTAAGTGAATACTCGCTTGGTATGAAGCAAAGGTTAGCGCTAGCGGCTGCTTTACTTGGCGCTCCCAAACTTCTCATTTTAGATGAACCAACCAATGGTTTAGATCCAAAGGGAATGGTTGAAGCTCGACAGTTAATAAAGTCGATTCCTGAAGTGACTGGAGCAACCGTTTTTATCTCCAGTCACCTACTTGATGAGGTTGAAAAAATGGCTAGCCATGTTGCCATCTTAAACCAAGGAACAATCACCTTGGAATCTTCAATCGGCTGTCTAAACAGCGATCAAGGAGAACTCGCTCTCTTCGTCAATCATTCTGCAGACGTGTATCAGCTCGTATCTCAACTTGGCTATCAGGCCAATCAAGAGCAAGACGTTGTCAAAGTATCAAAGCTAACATGGGAGCAATGTGCGCATATAAATCAAGAGGTTATCCGTAATGGTTATCAGCTATTTAACGCTCAGTATAAAAAAACCTCGTTAGAGCAATACTTTCATCAACACGTTTTATCATAGGAAAGAAGAATATGTTTTTTAATTTACTCAAATGTGAAGCACTAAAACTTAAAGGCTCACACGTATTAATGATGACATTTTTATGCCCGTTGGCAGTCGTACTTTTGCAAATGTTAGTGACCCTGGACAATGGCGGAAAAGCGATTAAAGAGCAAGGATGGTCAATGTATTGGCAAGGTACAACTACACTATGGTATATGGTCATGCTACCACTTTATGTCGCGTTAATTACTACCTTGATTAATGGCTTAGAGCACAAATACGCAGGCTGGAGGGTTATGGCAACCCTTCCGATAAAACAATGGCAGCTATTTATAACGAAAGGTCTGCTTGCCTGGTTATTTGTATTGCTTGGTTCGCTTAGCATGTATGGCTTAACCATTATCAGTATCTATGGCATGACCTTGGCTGGTATTAGCAGCGAGCAGGCATTTCATTCCCCCTTCCTAGAGCACCTTGGTCGCGTGCTAACTGCGATTTTACCCATTATTGCAATTGGCCACTTACTTAGTTGGTTGACCAAAAATATCATTGCGCCCCTAGCTGTCGGTGTCATCATGACGATGACAGCGTTAAAAGCCGTAAACTCCTCTAAATACTGGATTTATGATCCATGGACTTATCATGTAATCAGTACGATGGTTAGCGATCCGCAAGTACAGCAACAAGCTATGTTTATTGGGGCGCTCCTTGGAGGAATCGTGATTTTAGTTGGAGCCCTAGGCGTAAACCGTAGAGAAATTTATAGCTAAAGGTAAAGTTTTAGCTTCAGCGTAAGTTTTTACGCTGAAGCCTTGAGGCTACACCTTTGTTCTTAAAACTGATAGCCACTCCCTTTCGCCAGTAGCTGCTTAGCAGTGATTTTTTCACTGGCACAATCGCTAATATCTCGTTTGCTAAAGACATAGACTCTATCCCGAAACCTATTGTCGTCTTTACTTCCAGCCGACTTCATCACAATGTTAACATTTTCTTTATTAGGCAATGCTCTTAAGCCATTACCATATAAACAAATAGTTTCAGCTAACGTTTGAGCGACATTGGTGTAATAGCTCTGCCTTAACTTCAACTGCTCTTGACGCTCTGCTTCTTTTTGCTTTTGATATTCTTCTACTTTTTCAGACAGCTTTTTTACTTTACTGGTTAATGTTTCTTTTAATTGGGTCAATTCGCTCTTTTTACTTTCAAGCTTAGCAACTTCTTTTTCCGGAGCGACGTTTAGTTGATATTCAATATCTCTTAACTCACGTGAGACATCTCTCAGGCGATACTGGGCATCACGCTGTGACTCCCTAACTTGATGATATCCTTCTCGACCTTGATAAAATGATTCAAATGCACCAGTGGCTTGTTCGGCAATAGCCATAGCTTCTTCAGTGATTCGTTCTAATTCATCTTCATTTATTTCAATTTCAGCACCAGACAAAAGTGCTGGCATATCGGGTAAATTGACTTTAAATCCTTCAGCCCAATTCGAAAGGCCTGAGCGAGTATCTAAGGTAAATAGCACCCCTTGTCCTTTTAAATAGGTGCTGTCGATATTGCCTATTGAAAACCTGCCGGTATTATCAACATCAGCAAGAGAAGATGTAATGATCTTATCCATGATCTGCAACTGTTTTTTCATCTCATCATATTCGCTTGCCAAGGCGTGTGCCGATTGACCTGAAAATGCCAAAATAGTACTTAATATTAATGGTTTAACTACTTTCATTATCTTACTCCTCAGTAGCCCAATCGGTGGTAGTTAATTTAGGCTGCTCATTATTGGCACTGCTATAAAACAATGCTCGCTCTAACTGTTTAAATTTCAGTTGGTTATTAAATTGATCATCAGTACGCTGTTCATTAACGTATTGAATAAAACTTGAAATATCTTCTTTTCGCTCTTTTCTTGATGCTTCCATTAGATAACTTGCCAATTGCAAGTTGTTTTCTTGCTGCTTAACTTTGATATCCGCCGCATAATTGGCTAAGACAACTTGTTGTTCACTGGCGAAGCTTTGCAATTTTTGATCAACCATTTGCTCAACCAATAACTGCTGCTTAACTTGATTGCTATCAGCAAAGCTGATATTCAACTGACCATTCCCGACAGAAAATTCAACACGAAAAACTACCAGCAATACAGCAAAAACCGAGCTACACATCGATAAGGCTGGCATTCCAGACCAGGCCCACCAAGGCTTTTTCTCACTATGAAATGCAGCACCTCTATCCCAAGTTGGTACATCCTGCTCATCAACGACATCAGCATGATGTTTTATGTGCCTAGCTACATCTAAACGATCTCGCCACTGTTTATCATCAGCCAGTGTTGACTCCAATCCAGGATCTCTTGCGACGTTTTCATCTTCAAGCCATTGCTCAAAGCTTTTTTCTAAATCTTTATCATTAGGCGTTTTCATAATCTAACTCCAGATGACCTTTTAGTTTATCTAATGCACTGTAAAGTCTTGATTTAACGGTATTGACAGATACACCAAGTTGCTTAGCGATATCTTCAAAGGTACAGTGCTGGAAAAATTTCATTTCAACGACAAGCTTTTGGTTTATCGGCAAATAAGCTAATGCTTGTTGTAGATGAATGGCTTTTTGTCCTTGAAACATCGATTGTTCAGGACAGTTCGTTTCATTTTCATCTATTTGCTCTGGTACATCATCTAAACCTTGCGTTGGCTTTTTACGCCGATAAAACTCAATACAACGATAATGAGCTATTTTAAATAGCCAGCCCTTAAAAGCGCTGTCTCCCCGAAATGAAGACAGATTACGAAAAACAGCCATAAAGATGTCTTGCATTAAATCCAATGCATCTTCGCGGTGACTTACCATTCTTAAGGTATAGTTATAAATTGGTTTTTCGTAACGCTTTACCAAAGCTATCCATGCAGACTTTTTACCAGCCAATGCTTGTTTTATGAGTGTCTCGTCACTTCGCTCAAACACATATATTCCTAATATTTGTTAACGTTATATTGTTTACTTACTTATTGATGTCGTTTGACTACGATAAAAAGTTTGAAAATTTTTAAATTATTTTTTTATTTCAAGCAAACAATTATCAATGCGCTAGGGTCTGTTAATCTTTGTTTATAATTTCTGCTGAGGCTAAAGAGATAATGGCAATTTTTAATACTAGCGGCATTAGCATTCGTTCATTTGGAATAACCAAACGTCGCTCACGCTGCTTTGCTATTATCAATAATTGCCGATTACAGAAAAACAATCAAAGATCAACAGACCTAACTTATCATAGCTAAGTTATCTTTATTTTTCAGTTAATTACTTAATCTGAAGGCAATATTACATCTGTCCTATTTAGCATAACTCTCATCCATTAAAATTATAACTTTTAACTATAAAAAAGGTTTTTTATATATGATGAAAGAATTTTTAATCCTCTCCAAATGCGGTAATGTGAGCTCAGTTTATCTCAATAGGAAAAAATATACTTATGCAAACAGCATCTGCTCGTCATATTTTAGTTGACTCAGAAGACCAATGTCTGACCCTTAAAAATGAAATAGAAAGTGGTGGTGACTTTGTTTCCGTTGCAAAACAACATTCAAATTGCCCATCTGGTGCACAAGGCGGAGCACTCGGTTCATTTGGCAAAGGCCAGATGGTTAAAGAATTTGAGGATGTCGTTTTTTCTGCTCCTTTGCACCAAGTGCAAGGACCAATAAAAACACAATTTGGTTATCACTTAATTGAAGTAACCGCTCGAAGCGAGTAAGTTCAGAGCTTAATCATTATGCTATAAAAGTTTAATCATACCTTAGGCACTAGCATTCAATAAAAAAGGCTGTGATATTAACTATCGCAGCCTTTTACTTTCAATATCAATTAATTAACTTAGAACTCGTAGTTAAGTCCTAAGTAATATGAACGACCAATAGCGTCATAAACGCCGGTCCCCATTTGTATAGAAGGTCTATTCGCTTGAGGGCCTTTATCCATTAAGTTATTAACACCAAAATATAAGTTTAAGTTATCGTTAAAGTTATAACTACCACGAACATTGGTATAAACAACCGAGTCAATGCTGTTTTGCGGATAGACTGGGTCGCTATCTGGATCGGTAAATGCAATTCGCGAACTACCTAAATAGTTGAAACCTAAATGTGCACTCCAATTATCATTGTTATAAGTTACGTTGAAATAGCCGCGTGCCTTTGGCGCTCTTCTAACGCCCGCTAAGTAAACGATCTCATCAGGACTGTCAGCATTCAGTAGCTGTTCACGTTTGTCGTAATAGCTCCCAACTAAATTAAAGAGCACAGAGCCTTGCGCTAAGTCAACCAGGTAATTCATCTCAACGTCATAACCTGAAGCAGATAATGCCGCTACATTGACTTCTTGATTTCGAACAGATTTAAGAGCAAGAGGATCTTGTTCAGTACCACGAGAAATCAGGTCACAGAATGGGTTACCCGACATTTCAAAATCAAAACAATTAGAAAGGATTTCATTAACCGCTGGTCGTGCTATTGCATTGTCAATCTCAATGTTCCAGTAATCTAACGCTAATGAAAAGTTATCAATAGCCTGTGGTGTGTATACCAAACCAATGGTATTCGATGTAGACTCTTCCGATTCTAGGTTTTCATTACCAGAAACCATGACGGCAATTTCACCACCATCTGTGAATGATGCCCAGCCATCTGGAACCCCTATCGATGCACAGTTTTCCTGACGTTTAGCTACATTCTTCCCTAAATTAATGTTTCTAATAGAGCACGGATCCGCAACTACTTGTAATTGTGTTTCTTCTGGTCTAAATAATTCACCAACATTTGGTGCACGCGTCGCTAACCCATGAGATGCCCGTACACGAACTTCATCATTTATCGTCCAATCAATACCAGCCTTGTAAGCAACTTCCCCACCAACAGTGCTGTAATCAGAATAACGCACAGCTGTTTCTAAGGTTAAGTCTTGAGCAAAAGCCGCATCACTAACCACCGGGATTAACAACTCACCAAAAACTTCCGTGACATCATAGCCACCATCAACAACCGCGCGACCACCTAAGTACGTTTTACCGGTTAAACCGCCTGGTCGTAATATTTCATCGGGCGTTGAACTGCTTTCTTCATCACGGTATTCCACACCAGCAGCAAATTGCACATAACCTGCTGGTAACTCAGCCAAATCACCGTTTATGGCGAAGTTGACAACGGTTTGGGTTAACTTACCATCAACCCCGTAGTAATCCATGACAAATTCGCGTGCTGCATCAGATGCCGAGTTAATGCCGAACGGATCAATAGGTGCACAGCCACCTGATGGATCGGCACAAACGATATTGCCGCTTGCATCACGAACAGCGAACATCGCTTGTTTGAACTTAGCAATATCATTATCGTATTGCTCTAAACGGATATCGTTTTCACCACGTTGCACTGTAAACTCATAACCAATGCTATCAGTTAACTGACCACGTGCACCAGCGACAAACTGCCATAATTCAAAATTATTCTTTGTTTCAGCATTCCCTAAGCCATCAAAAGCCTTATTAACATAGACCTGAGCCAAGCCAGCTTCTGCAATGGCATTAACGAGCGGCGTATAAGGTTCTAAAAATGGATTGTCAGCGGTAACTACAAACGTTGGGCCATATGTTCCATCAGAAAACACCCCTTGTGAAGTATTGCGACCTTTGGTAGCAGAGTATTTAAAGTCTGCAAATACGAGATGATTGTCATCAATTTCCAGATTGGTTCTGACACTAGCAATTATGCGCTCAGTGGGTGTACTGATCATATTGTAAGGTTGGATTTTAAAAGCGTCATCTCCCTCACAAGTAATGCCTGGCTGAACACAATTAAACCTTGCATCAACCATATTGCCATCCTGGTCAAAAGTTTGAACAGCTAATTGACCTATAGGATCATACCCTAAGGCAATAAGCCCTTGCTCACCGAAATAAGGTCTAAAGCCAGAAGAAGACACAATTCCAGCATTGTTTAATGGCAAAAATCCATAATCGTGATTAATACGTTGCTGAGGCAAGCCGCTACCCTTAAAATATGCTTCGCTATTAACCCAGCCAATATAATTTTCAGACCACTTTCTATCAACAGCTCGCACGCCTTCACGGTCAGTATAATCAAATGAAAACATTAAATTACCACGACCATTAGCATAATCGGTACCTGCTAATAAACTAAAGGTATTTTCTTCACCGTCTCCGCGGTCGGTTTGCCCTGACTTTGCATCAATGCGAATACCGTCATACGATTTTTTCATAATGAAGTTAACCACACCAGAAACAGCATCGGCACCATAAACCGCGCCAGCGGCACCTGTAATCACTTCAACACGTTCAATCATTTGCGTAGGAATAGAGCTAACATCAACGCTCGATTTCCCTAACGAGCTACCTACTTGGCGACGGCCATCAATCAGCACCAAGGTACGATTCTCACCTAAACCTCGTAGGTTAGGAAGTTCTAAACCTGCACTATCATCACTTAAGCCGTCAGTACGACTTCTAGCACCTAAACTACCTGCGATAGCTGGCAGCGAGTTTAAAATATCACCGGCGTTATTAAAGCCCAGTTGTTTAATTTGATTGGCATCGATAACTGTCGTTGGCACTGGCGCCGCAGCACTAGAGCGCTGAATACGTGAACCAGTAACAGTGATAGTTTCTGTTTGTTCTACTTGTTCTATATTGTCTACTTGCTCCGCTAACGCATAATTTGGTAGTAATACCGAACTAGCTAATAACGCAACACTTATTTTAGAGTACGCAAATCGCATGGTTATTCCCCTCGTATTATAATCATCAATCACCCCAAAAACCTTCCGAGATAATCTGAGATTATTAAGATACAGATAATTTTTACAAAAGGAATATCTTGATGTTAATAATGTGTTTCAAAATGTACAACAAGGTGTACATTTTTAACAATATAAATATAAAATTCAATTACTTAAAAACAAAAAAACAATGCATTTCAAGAGCTACAGGAGAGCATCGAACATCCGGCTTTATTATCGGCCCACTTAGGACGCTTTTGCGCATACTGTTCATAGCCTGGCTGCTCGTGATAAGGATTTTTAAGGATGGCGGCTAACGTCTCTAGCTCTTGATAGTCACCGTGCTCAGCTTTATCGATCGCTTGCTGCGCTAAATAATTGCGTAAGACATATTTTGGATTGACACGATTCATCGTAGCGATACGTTGCTCGGTATTGTCTTGCTGTTGTGCCAAGCGAGCACAGTATTTCTCAAGCCACTGTAAAAATAATTGCTTGTCTTGCTCTGTTAATTGCTCTGGCGCGTAGAAGCTTGGTAGAAAATGCTGCCAACTATCGTCAAGATCAGCAAAAGATGTCGCTAAAAGTCGATAAAATATTGTCATATCAACATTTAACGTTGTCAGTAGTTTCTCTAACTCATTAAACAGCGGCTCATCACTTTCTTTGATAAATGTGGTCAATCCAAGTTTTGATGCCATCATCGCTAACCATTTACTGTGGTAGCGCTCCGCATACTCGGTCAATATTTGACTCAAACTTTGCGCATCTTCGATAAGTGGATATAAGGCATTAGCCAGTTGAAACAGATTCCATTGCCCTATCTCTGGCTGAGCGCCAAAGCAATAGCGTTTCGTATTAGCGTCAGTGGTATTAGGTGTCCAATGCAGGTCATAATTATCAATCCAACCATACGGGCCATAATCAATGGTTTCGCCAATAATCGACATATTGTCGGTATTCATCACACCATGAACAAATCCGACCCGCATCCATTCGACTATCAGATCACAAGTGCGACGACTTATCTCTCGAAACCAAGCGAGATATCCATCTTGGTTGCATTCAAATTGGCCGTTAAAATCATGAACAATGGTATAATCTACTAACTGCTTTAATAACGTGATATCACCTCGTGATGCAGGTAGTTGATAGGTACCAAAACGCAGAAAACTCGGCGATACCCGACAAACAACCGCACCAGGCTCAAGTTTGACATTACCATTATAAAACATATCACGTGCAACTTGCTCTCCTGTTAAACACAAACTTAATGCTCGGGTTGTTGGAATACCCAAATGATACATGGCTTCAGAGCATAAAAATTCTCGAATCGACGAACGCAACACCGCAAAACCGTCAGCACTACGAGAATATGGTGTGGGTCCGGCCCCTTTTAGTTGTATGGTTATCAGAGAATCTTGGGGGGTTCTTATTTGTCCAAGATTGATGGCTCGTCCATCACCAAGCTGCCCTGCCCAGCGACCAAATTGATGACCACCATAATTATAGGCAAAGGGTTGCATACCAGAAAGTGGTTTACTGCCGGTTAGCACGCTCGCCCAATGTGCAGCATTAGCATTGTTAACTTCTATCCCTAGCTGTTTAGCAAGTGAGTTTGTAACGCTAATTAGTCGAAGTTGTGAAAAAGATTTTGGCGTGACATAAGAGTACGGCGCTTTAACTTGACGAGGATAATTTTCGGTAAGTTCGTCACCGGTAAAATGACTGATAAATCGGTTGTCAAAATTAAGCGTTGTCACAAATACTCCCATCAAATGGCGTTAGCTAGTTATTTAGTTAGTTGACTGCATTGTACCTTGTCAACGTGTTAAACGTAACAACAGCCTCACGAGATCTGTTTTCTTCGTTTCAGTTTGTTTCAGTGTTAAATTAGTCCAATCAAAAGGTCTTGCATCACTGGGGCAAGGATTTCAGACATGTACTTAGACACATGACCAAAAAGTAAAAACCCCAAAGATGTCATTTGCTTGAGCGCCAACATTCACCTAAAATATCAGACAATTTATTTCTCTACTTTTAAAAAGGTTTTCCTTATGGCTTTGCCAGATAAATTTATCTATTCGATGCACCGCGTGAGTAAGGTGGTGCCCCCAAAACGCACCATTTTAAAAGACATTTCTTTGTCATTTTTCCCCGGCGCTAAAATTGGTGTTTTAGGTTTGAACGGTGCGGGTAAATCAACCCTGCTTCGCATCATGGCTGGTGTCGACACCGAGTTTGAAGGTGAAGCAAAGGCATTAACTGGTACTAAAATTGGTTACTTACCTCAAGAGCCTCAATTAGATGAAAATAAAACCGTTCGTGAGGTTGTTGAAGAGGCTGTTTCTGAGGTTAAAGATGCCTTAGCACGTTTAGACCAAGTTTACGCAGCTTACGCTGAACCAGATGCAGATTTTGACGCGCTAGCAAAAGAACAAGGTGAGCTGGAAAATATTATAAATGCTCATGATGGACACAACATCAACAATGCGCTAGAAAGAGCGGCTGATGCATTGCGCTTACCTGAGTGGGATCAAAAAGTTGCGGTGTTAAGTGGTGGTGAAAGAAGACGAGTTGCTCTTTGTCGCCTACTGCTTGAAAAGCCTGATATGTTGCTACTTGACGAGCCAACTAACCACCTTGATGCTGAATCAGTTGCATGGTTAGAGCGTTTTCTTCACGATTATACCGGAACAGTTGTCGCTATCACCCATGATAGATACTTCCTTGACAACGTTGCTGGCTGGATTTTGGAGCTGGATCGTGGTGAAGGTATTCCATGGGAAGGTAATTACTCTTCATGGCTTGAACAAAAAGACAAGCGTTTAGAGCAAGAATCAAAGAGTGAAAGTGCCTTACAAAAAACCATTAAGCAAGAATTGGAATGGGTTAGACAAAATCCAAAAGCTCGCCAATCGAAAAACAAAGCACGTATGGCTCGTTTTGAAGAGTTAACCAGCCAAGAGCACCAAAAAAGAAATGAAACCAATGAGTTGTATATCCCTCCTGGACCACGTTTAGGTGATAAAGTACTTGAAGTTAATCATCTAACAAAATCATTTGGTGATCGTGTATTAATTGACGACTTGTCGTTCACCATTCCCAAAGGTGCGATTGTTGGGATTATTGGTGCCAATGGTGCTGGTAAATCGACCTTATTTAAAATGCTTTCTGGTACTGAACAGCCAGATAGCGGTGAAATTTCAATTGGTGAAACAGTTAAGCTTGCAAGCGTCGACCAATTTAGAGATGACATGAATGATAAGAACACCGTTTATCAAGAAATATCACAAGGCCATGATTTACTTGAAATTGGTAATTATCAAATTCAATCTCGAGCTTATTGCAGTCGCTTTAACTTTAAAGGCAATGATCAGCAAAAATTCATTGGAGACCTTTCTGGCGGTGAACGCAACCGCGTCCATTTAGCCAAGTTAGTACAAACAGGCGGTAACTTGTTACTACTCGATGAACCTACCAATGATCTCGATGTTGAAACCCTTCGTGCGTTAGAAGAAGCGTTATTAGAGTTTCCAGGTTGTGCCATGGTTATCTCACATGACCGTTGGTTTTTAGACCGAATTGCCACCCACATTCTTGATTATCGTGATGAAGGACAAGTGAATTTCTTTGAAGGTAACTTCACCGACTATAATGAGTGGTTGAAAAAAACCTTAGGTAGTGCAGCAACAGAGCCCCACCGCATAAAATATAAAAAAATAAGTGCATAAGCTAACTTATTAGATAATAAAGAAATAAAGGCACCTTTAACGCATTTAAAGGTGCCTTTTTTATAAAATGCGGCTATGCTGAATATATTAGAAATTAATTTAACGCATTATCATGGAAAATAGACGTCAATTTACTCGCATTTTATTTTCAATAAACGCCTCTCTTGAGGTCGAGGATACCCAGTTTCCTGTTAAAATACATGATATTTCGTTAAATGGCGCGCTAGTGACACGCCCAGAATCTCCCCAAGCGTTATTGAACAAGTTAGCTACGCTAACCTTTACCCTAAATGACAGCGATGCTGTGGTCACCATGCATGTTGCGATAGTGCATCAGGAGGACGATGTCATCGGCCTGCGTTGCAATGCCATCGACATTGACAGTGTTACCCATTTACGTCGTTTAGTAGAACTAAATTTAGGTGATGAAGGACAGCTGAACAAAGAATTATCGCAATTATCAAAAATGTCAGAATAAAAACTCTTCTCAATATAGAAAATAAGGATGCGCTATGAATCAACTGATTATCTCCTTTGTATGCCCAGACAAACCGGGCCTTGTTGATCTCCTTTCTCAAACGATTAATGAGCATGAGGGCAATTGGCAAACCAGTAGCCTTCATCATTTAGCCGGTTATTTTGCTGGCGTTTTGCAAGTATCAGTAAATAACGAACAAAGCCAAAAACTCACTTCAGCACTTGAAGCGCTGGCACCGTTTACCTTTACCATCGTATCGAGTGAGAGCAATACAACAGACAAAGCTAACCTTACTTTACAAGTAACCGCGAATGATAGACCTGGCATTATTAAAGAGTTGAGCTCGGTTGTTCATCACCACGGCGGAAACTTATTGAAACTGATCAGTGTTACAGAAAGTGCACCACATACAGGACAAGAGATGTTTAACGCTGAATTGCAAATAAATATCGACGTTAATAGTATTGATGAACTCGTTGAAGCGATTGAACAACTCGCCAACGACATCATGGTTGATATCCATCGGTAAGCAAAAAGCAACGACAAAGCAACAACTTAGTTAACTGCGTTAGGGAACCTACCTTAGCGTGTAGTAAAAGTGTAACAATTACTTCATATACTTGTTTTACTTAGTATTAATGAAGAAGATGAGATGTTTGAAGGTCAAATGTTATTTGAGAAAGAGCTAAGTTGGTTAGCCTTTAATGAGCGTGTACTGCAGGAAGCTGAGGATCCTTCTGTTCCACTTATCGAAAGGATCCGCTTTCTCGGCATATACTCGGCAAACTTAGATGAGTTTTTTCGCGTCCGATTTGCAGATATTCGCCGCCATGCCATATTAGAGTCAGCCCAAGATATTAAAAGCGCTAAATGGGCGGATTTGCTGCAACAAGTTACTTTCAAAGTCAACGCACTCACTCTGCGGTTTAAAAAGGTCGCCGATAAAGTGTTTGCCGCCTTAGCCAAAAAAGGGATCCATACGCTATTTAATGACCCAACCAACAAAGAATTTGATCAACATCTGAATAATGAGCAAATATTATGGTTGGAACAATATTTTGATAACCGAATTCTGCGTCATATCACGCCTATCGTTATTCATTCTAAGACTCAGCTAGCGAACTGTATCGATGATGATGGGATCTACTTTCTCGTGGCATTGAATCAAGAAACCACCGCACAATTTTGCTTGGTTGAGATTCCCAGAGAAGATACCGATCGCTTTATTGTCGTACCAACAAAATCTGATGCAAAAGCCCAGTATATTGTGATGCTCGATGATGTCGTGCAGTACTTTATGGATAAATTATTTAAAGGCTTCTTTAACTATAACTTTATCGATGCCTATTCATTTAAGTTAACCCGAGATGCTGAATATAATCTGACTGACGATATTGATGAAAGCTTGTTAGATCAAATGTCTAAAGGAATAAAACAGCGCCTTAAAGCCGACACAGTAAGACTTGTTCATGATCGAAAAATGCCCAAATACATGATCGCTTACCTAAAAAAATACCTCAAAATTCGTGAACTAGAAAGTATAGCGCCAGGTGTTAGATACCGACATTTTAAAGATTTTATCAAATTTCCCAATTTAGGCGACAACACATTAGTCAACCCGACAATGCCAGCTTTAGATTCAGTGCTCTTTACCACCAAAGACTCTGTATTTGATGCAATCGCTCAACAGGATATTTTGCTCTATTATCCTTACCATAAGTTTTTTCATTTCACTGAGTTTGTCCGCCAAGCGTCCTATGACCCAATGGTCAAGCACATAAAGATTAATATCTACCGAGTAGCTAAGCACTCTCGTATTATTCAATCGCTGATTGAAGCAGTCAAAAACGGTAAACGGGTTACCGTTGTCGTTGAGTTACGTGCTAGATTTGATGAACAAGCCAATATCGAGTGGGCAAAGAGAATGAAAGACGCTGGCATCGACGTTGAGTTTGGTATCGAAAGCTTAAAGGTACATTCAAAATTATGTTTGGTAACCCGAATTGAAGACGATAAACTGGTACGCTATGCCCACATTGGTACAGGCAACTTCCACGAAGGAAATGCGCGAATTTATACCGATTTTGCCTTATTTACCTGCCACAAAGAAATCGGGCAAGAGGTAGAAAATGTTTTTGAATTTATCGCTCACAGTTACAAACGTTTTCGCTTCAATCACTTAATTGTATCGCCACTGACCTCACGTCGAAGACTTTATCAATTAATAGACAACGAAATGGCTCACGCTAAAAACAAAAAGCCAGCGAGTATAACCCTTAAACTCAATAACTTGGTTGATCCCGGGTTAATCAACAAATTAAGAACAGCCGCGCATAAAGGCGTAGCAGTGAGCCTTATAGTCAGAGGAATGTGTGCTTTAATTCCAACATACACCAAAGGAACTCCCGATATTAAGATCATTTCTGTTATTGATCAGTTTCTTGAACACCCAAGAGTGATGATATTTGGCAATGGCGGTGAGTCTAACGTTTTTATCTCTTCTGCAGATTGGATGGAGCGCAACATTGACCATCGTGTTGAAGTTGCCTGCCCGATTTATGATCCCGAACTTAAACAGCTCATTATCGATATTATCAATATCCAACTGGCGGATAATGTCAAAGCGAGGCTCATCGATGATAAACAAAACAATTATTATGTCAGCACAGACGCTATGCAAAAAGTTCGCTCGCAAATTGATATTTATCATCATTTAAAAAATATAGAAAATCTGCGATTTACTTCCCTACTGCCAATTATACCTAAATGACACAAATACCATCGCCACTTGCCGCTAATGAGAACTATATCGCTGCTTTAGATATCGGCTCTAATAGTTTTCACTTCGTATTAGCTAGACAACTTGAGCAACATCTTCAGATTGTTCATTCTGAAAAATATCAAGTGAGATTAGCCAGTGGACTCGATAGTCAGCATAGATTAAGTCAGCAAGCGATAGACCGTGGTGTGGCAATATTGGCTAAGCTCGCCACCGCAACACAAGATCTTTCACCGAAAAAATTTAGGGTTGTCGCAACTTATACCTTAAGAAAAGCAAAAAATGCCGAAGCCTTCTTAAAGCAGGCTGCTGACATATTTCCCTACCCTATCGAAATTATTTCAGGACATGAAGAAGCACGATTGATTTATCAAGGCGTTTCTTTTTATCAGGCCTCAAATATTCAGCGTTTAGTTATCGATATTGGTGGCGGTAGTACCGAATGTATTATTGGTATTGAAACCAAAATAAAAGTCCTTGAAAGCTTAAACATGGGCTGCGTGAGCTTTCAACAGCAATTTTTTAAAAATGGGCAAATATCCAAAGCCGCATTTAACCGCGCCATTAAAGCGACGATTCATGAAGCTGACGCCGTTGTGCCTCGTTTTAATAAACACCAATGGCAAAGCGCAATTGGTACCTCTGGTACAATAAAAACACTCTACAAATTAATCAATGAAGGGGAAGCGATCGAACAGCCGCTGACCCTTAAACACCTCTATCAAATTAAAGAGCGATTAATATCATGCAAGCACGTTAATCAAATAGATATTGAGAGCTTAAAAGAAAGTCGCAAAGAAGTCATCTGTGCAGGTGTTGCAATCTTGATTGGTTTAATGGAAAGTTTTGCCATCAAAACCCTCGATTTTTGCCAATATGCCCTCAGAGAGGGAGCCTTATATGAGCTATTGGAGGATTTTAGTACCTTGGATGTACGCCAACGCACAATAGAAAGCCTTCAATCAAGGTTTAATATTGATATTTCACAAGCTACACAAGTCAAACTACTCGCCTTACATTGGCTTGCACAAATTGAATCAACCCAGGCTTTAGGGAGTCCGATTTATCAAGAGCTGTTAAGCGCAGCAGCTAATTTACATGAACTTGGCTTTGACATAAATCCATCAGCCTATCATAAACATGGTCACTATATTTTAACCCATGCCGACCTAGCCGGCTTTAACCAAGAGCAACAATACATTCTGGCTTGGCTTGTGCTGAATCAACGAAAAAAAATCACGCCATTGCCATTATCTCACTGTTATCAGTTAAAAGCTGAACCAGTCAATTTACTTTGCACACTCTTACGATTAGCCGTGTTATTGTCCCAACAACGGCAAATTGATGATATCAGCATTGCTCAACTAAGCTTGGCAGGCAATACCATTAGATTAAAAATTTCTTCCGACTGGCTAAAACACAGGCCCATTGTGCAGACCGAGCTGTTATACGAAAAAGCCGCAATTAAAAGGCTTGGCTATCAATTAACTTTGCTCACCGATTGATTTTCCCTGATCATTAAAATTCACATCGTCATTTACCATAGGCTTGTTTAGGCCCCAGCCAAAAGGGAAATAGATTTTTGACTATTGCACAACCATACAGTTAATATGACATTATGATGACAATTTGACTCGCTCAAGCCTACATGACAAAGGACATTAGATGTTTACGGAGCTTACCATCTCAGCCATTATTTTTAGTTTTTTGGTTTTTATCATATGGCAGCTAAACAGGGAAAAAAAGGTATCGAAACCAACAACGATGGTTAATTCGAATATCGTCAATCGACAAAACAAATCAATGTTAGATGGTCAACTTGATTCAAACGTAACGAAAATAACCCCTCAAGACTTTGTTGAAACCAATAAATTAAATAACTTAACCCTAAACAACGCGAAACAGACGCAAGCCTCTCGCAGCCTTATTGAACAGATATGTTTTAATCATAAAAAGCCTCACCCTCTTTTACTGCCATTAACACAGGCAGCGTTTGAACCCAACGAATTATTTGAGCTCATAAAAACCGACCCCCAAATGACGGCAAAAATGCTAAAACGCGTCAATTCACCTGTTTTTGGCCTTTTAAAACCAATCACTAGCATTCATCATGCGATAATCTACTTAGGTATCGGCACGGTTAAAAACATTGCGTTACATTACGCCATGGATAATACGCAAGAGTTTGACAAGACACCCCAGAAAAACGCTTATCAAAAGCTTTGGAGTGCTAGTTATTTGGCGTCATCAATAACAATGTTTTGCGCTAAAGAAATGCGTATTGATGATGCAGCTGAAATTTCAACATCATGCTTGCTGTCTTATTTAGGCGATATGGCATTATTATCTTCAAATGAAAACTTTGCAGCGCTTTTCACAACCCCAACGTCACTTATTGAACGAATTAGTACCTACCAAGAAGCAATTGGATTAAACCAGCAGGATATTAGTAGTGCACTCGTCAGGCATTGGCAATTACCCCGGGCGCTCGTTCGATTTATTGACCATAGCCTTAGCCCAGTATGTGAGCCATTGACAGAAAAAGTTTCTACAGAAGAAATATTAAAAATAGGCTTAATGTACCTTAGCTCGCGACTTGCTGATACAGCAATTTTTGGAGAACTTACACGCTTTGATGAAGTCATTGAGTCAATTAGGCAGCAGGGTGATTTGCATTGCTTCTTCGCTAAATATCCAACACCTGCGAGTGAACAAATACTGCAACTGCTTAACACGCCCCACATGAGTAACAAAATAAGTTTATTAATTAAGCAATGCCAATAACCTTGGCTGCTTGGTTACTGCATTTACTTAGTAAGTGCGTGTGCTTTGATGATTTATGTTAGAAGAAGTTAAAGATAAAAAAAATCCCAACTAAAGTTGGGATTTTTTTAAGAGTAAGTCAGTTATTTATAAAGTTAAACCCAACTTTTTAAACTCTTTTTCGATTACTGAGCGAGATAGTGGGATATAACCATCTTTCTCAACAATTTTTTGACCTGTTTTTGATAAAACCATTTTCAAAAACTCAGCTTCCATTGGTGCTAATGGTTTGTTTGGGTGCTTGTTGACATAAACATATAAAAAGCGAGAAAGTGGGTATGTCTTGTTAATCGCATTTTCCATTGTCGCTTCAACATAATTGTCACCTTTTTTCGCTAAAGGTAATGCCCTTACACCCGATGTTTGGTAACCAATACCTGAGTAACCAATACCGTTTAGTGACGCTGAGACAGATTGTACAACAGAAGCAGAGCCTGGTTGTTCGTTGACACTGTTTTTAAAGTCACCTTTACACAATGCTTTCTTTTTGAAATAACCGTAAGTACCAGACACTGAGTTACGACCATACAATTGAATATCTTTACCAGCCCAATCACCTGTCAGTCCTAAATCTCCCCAACGATCGATATCGTCTGCTAAACCACATTTACGGTTATTCGAGAAAATCGCATCTACTTGGTCTATTCTTAACCCTTTGATCGGGTTGTCTTTATGAACAAATACTGCCAAAGCATCAATCGCTACGCGAACAGCCATCGGCTTATAGCCATAACGTTTTTCAAACGCTTCAATTTCGCGAGACTTCATTTTACGACTCATTGGGCCTAAGTTTGAAGTCGCTTCAGTTAATGCTGGTGGCGCAGTAGATGAACCTGCTGCTTGAATTTGCACGTTAACATTTGGATAAGTGCGCTTAAATTCTTCTGCCCAAAAGGTCATCATATTTGCTAATGTATCAGAGCCAACTGATGAAATGTTACCTGAAACACCACTTACTTTGTTGTATTCAGGTAGATCTTTATCGATAGCGACAGCCGAAAAACTAACTAGACTTGCTAAACTAATCGCGCTTAGTACACGTTTCAAACTCATAATATTCTCCAATGAGAGTTGTTATGCCAAATAGCTTAACTCAATGATATTTCAATGAATTAACACTTAGCTTTAAATTTTATGTGACTACTATATAAAGCTTATGTGACAATTATATTTAATGATTGTGACACTTATATGACAAAGTTCATTTATCTGTCATATAAGGTACACTTATAGCGTTTGGAAATTTGTGATTAAGAATGCGATATCAGCGCAACGTGAGGCTGTAGGTTAAAGTTAATAATAAATTCACTTCCTGCTCCCCACTCACTTTCAATTGATAATTCGGCTTTGTGGTGATTGAGTACATGTTTAACAATGGCAAGGCCCAAACCTGAACCTCCGGTATCTCGAGACCGCGATTTATCCACTCTAAAGAAACGTTCGGTAATACGGTTTATATCTTCGGGACGAATACCTGGGCCATTATCTTTTACAGAAAACCTCGCTTTGTTTCCACTACGCTGCCAAGAGATTTGGATATGACCTTGCGACTGTGTATAAGCAATCGCATTTGAAATGAGATTTAAACAAGCACTTTTAAGCTCGCTCTCAACTCCTTCAATCATCAAATGCTGGTCAATGTTTACCTCAAAGGTATGCTGTTTTTGTTGATTTAGCCATTTGGCATCTTCTACTAACCCTTGTAGTAGTTTTGGCATATCAACCAATTGTTTATCGTCATCATCTGTTTGAATTTCTACGCGCGATAAAATTAATAGTTGCTCTACCAAGCGATCCATTCGTGTCACTTGCCCCTCTATGGTACTAAAGGCTTTTTGCCAGTGAGGATCTAAGGCGTGTTCGGTTGCCAAAATCATTTCAACGTAACCTCTGACCACGGTTAAGGGCGTTTTAAGTTCATGAGAAACATTGGCAACGAAATCTCGTCGCATCTCTTCTAGACGATGGATTTTACTGACGTCTCTGGCCAATAATAAAACTTGATCACCGCCATAAGCCATCAAGCGCAGTTCCAACCTTAATTCTTTATTATGTGGGCATGGGATATGACACGGTTGTTCAAAGTTTCCCTCGTCTAAATAGCGAGTAAATTCGGGAAAACGCAATAGATTGTCAATTCGTTGCCCGACATCACTTGGCCAGCGTATACCTAAAATACGTTGTGCTTTTTTATTGGCCCACAAAATAGAAAGGTCGTTTGACAACACTAACGCAGCGTCAGGAAGTGCTTCAGCGCCATCCCTAAATTGGCGTATTTTCTGACTTAATTGTTTTTGCTTGGTTCTATATTTTTTTATTAGTCGATAAAGACCATCATAAATTCGTCCCCACGCTCCTTCTGATTGCGGAGGAGAAATAGATTTACTTTGCCACAACCATTGAGCTAGTTGATATAAGTGAAAATAATGCCAAACAACAAAAGCCAAGGCGCAAATAGTCAGCAGTTCAAAAGTTAAACCAAGGAAATAGCCTATCAAGGCACTTAAAAACAACGAGATAACTAGACGGGAACACAATTCTTTCGCCGATAATCGAAAATGCATAATAAGCAATAAACCTCTAGGGTCATTATTGTTTAACGAGGTAACATCAACCTGAAAAACCTAATAAACAGCCAAGTGCGGCAATTTCACCATGATTAACCAGTAAAGTCACAAAGTTTTTACTAAAATATAAAAAGATTGATTAAGGTCTGTAAATCTTGGGTTAGTTTTTCTGCAATAGGCTATTAAATTATAATAGCGAAGCAGCATGAGCGAATGCTAATGCCACTCGTATTCAAAATAGCCATTGTCCGCAGGCCGAAGGCTGAAGGCTGAAGGCTGACTAACCTTAAAATAATACTATTAAATTTCAGCACAATGCTTTAGGCACTTGCTTTTAATTTACCAGAGAAACGATAACCAGACCCTCGTACCGTCTGAATAAATTCTTCATGGCCTTCACCAGATATCGCCTTCCGCAATCGACGGATATGTACATCAACCGTGCGGTCTTCGACATAAACGTTTGTGCCCCACACATTATCAAGTAGTTGTTCTCGGCTATAGACTCGCTCAGTATGGGTCATGAAAAAGTGCAATAAGCGAAACTCTGTTGGTCCCAAGTCAAGGCTGCGCTCATTGATTGAAACGCGATGGGCGACTGGGTCAAGCTTCATTCCATGAAACTCAATCGCTTCTTCCAATGCGGTAGGAGATACACGACGTATAACTGCTTTGATGCGAGCAATAAGTTCTTTCGGGGAAAAAGGTTTAGTGACGTAATCATCAATACCAACATCAAACCCCTTAACCTTATCTTCCTCATCGGCACGAGCGGTGAGCATAATAATTGGGATAGAGCGTGTGTATTCATTTTGCTTCATTTCTTTAGCAAATTTAACACCAGTACCACCCGGCAACATCCAATCAAGCAAAATCAAGTCGGGATAAGGTTCAACTACTTTCGCCTTTGCTTGATCGTAGTCTTCAGCCTCAATGGTATTAAAGCCATTTTGCTCTAATACAAAGGTAATCATTTCGCGAATTGGTGCTTCGTCCTCTACCACCAATATTTGTCTGTTCATATAAACTTCCTGATCCAAGGTAACCGTTCATCTAATGAACATTGTGATAACTTTTTATGACAGTTTTATTAAACATGATAAATTTTAACGCATTAAATTTTATCATGCGAATTTGGATAAAATAACGAAATAGAAGTAGGTACATCCTAATATGCCTTAACCTCAATAAAATAAAGGATTCGCGCTAAAATCAGCCGATAAAAAAAGCGACAAACCGTCGCTTTTTACTAGGGCAATAAGTCGTTTTATGTCTAAAACTTGTACTCAATACCTGCTGCTAAATAATCTTGGTCGGCATCAGTATCCATATCATAAGAAGTAAAGAAACCAAATAACTTAGTATTTTTAGCTAGCTTATAATCTGCACCTAAAGTATAGCCAGACTTGTCAACTCCACCGTTATGATTAGCAGTTTGCACTTGCGCTTTTAGCGTCCAGTTTTCAACGCCATATTTAGCAGACACTAAAAAGCCATCCATTTCTTTACTACCATCAACACTTTCTTGATCTTGGTACATAGCACCTAACACGACACCAGCAAGTTTAGTTTGGATAGTTGCACGAACAGCGTCATAACTCTTAACTTCAGAATCAACAGCAATTGAAGCAAATACGTTTGATTTCTTTAAGCCTTTATCACCATAAAATAACGCAACAGACACACCGTCTTGCCCTTCTACGCTATCTTCAGTAATGTAAGTAACACCTAATTGCAAACCAGAAAACTTAGGCGATTTATAGGTAATAGTGTCACTCAAACGGTTTTCACCTTTCCACAATGTTTTAATGTCACCGTTTAAATCGCTAAACAAGTCGACTTTACCTTGCGACTGTTTAAAGACAGTGTCATTTTTGCCTAGTAACACTTCACCAAAATTACCTTTTAAACCAACATACTGGTTACGTTGTTTAAACGTATCACCGTCACCGTCTAAATCAACTTCAAATTCGGCTTTATAGATAACCGTTAAATCGTTATCCAACGCATGTGTACCTTCAAAACCAATGCGAGAGGCATTGCTTTTAACTTCGGTATATGAGCCTGCACCATCATCAGATGATTGAACAGTAACGTTAGCTTTACCATAAATGTTAATGTCAGCCGCTGAAGCCGACATTGTGCCTGCAGCCATTAACGCTGTTGCTAAAATACTTTTAGTGAATTTCATAGGTGTAACCTTCATTAAATCAAGTTAATTCTAAAATTGTCGCTAGTTTGCCAGCCAAAGATTACACTTTTGTGACAATATGACACTTTATTTAAATTTAAATGACAAACAAATGTATTTTTCATGTCAGTTAAAAGATGTTTTTATGACATATCAATGACATAAATAAGAAAAACACCTTGCATACACTATAGTAGAAAAACTGACAAACATTTTAGTTTAGCCGCAAATAACCTTTATTAATCATAAAAAAAACTTTAATCAATGCATAAAAACGCTAGAATCATAGGAAGACCTCAAAAAAAAGAAACGTTTAATGAAAGTTACCAGTCTATCTCGTACATTATTAACGCGAGTCTTATCATTCTATTTTGTGCTGACCTTTCTCGTCACTTGTGTCCAAATCGGTGCAGAGTACATCAATACCAAAGACCACATTAAACGTGAATTACTGACCATCGAAAGAACCTTTAGTAGCAGTTTGACTCGTGCAGTATGGGAATTAAATACTCAACAAGCAGTTGACATCGCCCAAGGTTTAGTTGATATCCCGATGATCAAAGGTATCAGGGTAACGGATGAAAACAACCAAGTGATCACACAGCTTGGTGAAGTCAACGATAGTACTGAGTATCAACTTGAAGACGATAATAATTACCAAAACATCCAAACTACTTCAGGCGGTTTATTCGGTCATACCTTTTCACTAATTTTTGAATTCTCAGGACGGACGACAAAAGTAGGTTCTGTGACCCTGCTTTCAAGTAACCAAGTAATATTCGATAGAATAGAGGTTGGCATTTACTTCCTTATCGGCAATGCCATGGTTAAGACCGCTGCACTGGTTTTTCTATTTACCATTGCTTTTAATAAGCTACTCACCAATCCATTAAATGAATTGACTGAGCAAATTAACCAGTTTGACGTTGATGATCCAGAGGCTTCCAAACTTCATATTATTAATTATGAAAATAATGAGCTTACTATCTTGCAGGATTCATACAATAATCTCATTAATGAGCTTGTGCGGCACAAAGAGGAACTTGCTAGCGCGCAACGAGAAGTCATCAACACCAATAACAAACTTGACGAACAAAACCTGATGCTCGAGCAAGAAGTTGCCCGTAAGACCTCTTCACTAAGTACCACGATGCTTAAAATGGAAACTCAGCAACGTGAATTACTCGAGCAACAAAGTAAACTCAAAGCTGAAAACGCGAGACGCAGCCAAACAGAAAAAACACTGACCCAAACCAATAAAGAGTTGAAAAACTCGATAGATGAGCTCAATAAAGCGCAAGTAAGGCTATTAGAAGCAGAAAAAATGGCAATACTCGGCAGTTTGTCTGCGGAAGTTACTCATGAAGTGAATACTCCTATTGGTGTTTCTATTACTTCGAGTACATACTTGGCGGATCTACTAACACAGCTACAAAAAGATATCGAAGAGAATAAACTCAGTAAAAAGGCGCTTGAGCATTTTGTTGCAAATGCGCAACAGTCAATTGACTTGCAATTAAAAAATCTTAATCGAGCATCTGATCTTATTTCGAGTTATAAACAAGTTGCTGTAGATCAAACCAGTGACAAAATTCGTCAAATTGACCTCGGTAAGTATGTTAATGAAATCATTCATTCACTCGAGCCGAAAATTAAACGTACTCCCCACAAAATAAATGTCATCTGCCCAGAGAAGGTTGAAATATTTTGCCATGCTGGTGCTATTTCTCAGATTTTTACTAACTTAATTGTTAATTCACTGACTCATGGTTTAGAAACTAAGGAGCAAGGTGAGATAACCATCGATATTAGCCAACAAAACGACCGTGTTCATATTCAATTCTTTGATGATGGTGTCGGTGTATCAGAGCAACAACTTGTCCATTTATTTGAACCCTTTTACACCACAAAAGGCGGTCAAGGAGGTACAGGTTTAGGCACCCATATTGTCCATAATTTAGTCGTTGATACGTTGAGTGGAAAAATTGTTGCCCGCTCGAATCCAGGAGAAGGGCTACACTTTGATATTGAGTTTGATGACATGCAATAACTACTCACGTAGAACAAACGAACTTATCCGGACAATACGCTTTAATCATGATGACCCAATCTGACTTTTGAGTTAACATAAGCCCCTTTTGCTAAAGCGCCCTAATGACTGGGTAAAGGAATAATAAAATGTGGTTTAAAAACCTATACTTTTTTGCCTTCACACGACCTTTTGAATGGTCAGAAAAAGAGCTCGAAAAAAACCTTTCAGAGCATCTATTTACCCCATGTGGTTCAACAGAAATGTCGCACTTTGGTTGGGTAAATGCTTTAGGTAAACACGGTCATAGCCCGGTTCATGCAGCAAACGGCAACTTTTTGCTATGTGCAAGAAAAGAAGAAAAGATTCTGCCAGCCCCTGTGATCAAAGATATGCTTGATGAAAAAATAGCACATTTACAAAATGAACAAGGGCGAGCAGCAACTAAAAAAGAAAAAGAGCAATTTAAAGAAGATATTATTTTTGAATTACTTCCGCGCGCTTTTTCTCGCGTTACAGACACGCACGCCTATATAAGTCCTTCAGAAAATATCATCGTCATTAACACCAGTAGTCGCAGTAAGGCAGAAGACTTTCTTGCGCTGTTACGCAAAGTGCTTGGTACGTTGCCCGTTACTTCAGTTTCTCCAGAAAGAGCGCCTGATGAAATAATGACCGACTGGTTGACTGAAGGTAATTTACCTGAACCATTCCAACTTGGTATGGAAGCAGAACTTCATGGCTTAGGTGATGATGGCGCCATCATCCGTGTAAAAAACCAAGACCTTACCAGTGAGGAAATGAAAAACCATCTTGATGCTGATAAGTTCGTTGTTAAAACGGCGCTTGAATGGGACGATGCGATTTCGTTTATTTTGTGTGACGATTTAGCAATAAAACGCGTGAAGTTTTTTGATGTTTTACACGAGCAAAACGAAGACATCGATAAAGATGATGTTGTCGCGCGATTAGATGCAGATTTCGCCCTAATGGCCGGGGAATTAAATCGTATGATCAATGATTTGTTAGCGACGTTTTCACAAAAAGCAAGCGATTACTTAGAATCATAGTTACGCTCTGCTCTCTTAAAAAGTGTCTTTAAAGTATGGGCCTTAACACCTTTAGTTAAGGTCCATACTTACGTTATGTGAACATAGATTTCACATCAGCAAACACATCTAAAAACTCTTGTGAATCCATAAAGTCAATTTCAGGTAAGATCCCTTTACTTACATAACTATTTAACAATACTTCTTTGGTTGACTCGTTTTTAAAGACGTTATTTTTAATGGCCCCTGCTCGAATAAAATCAAGGTAATGTACCTGTGAAGGTAAAACCGTCAGGTCACTCCAACTCTTGACTAATTCAGTAAACTCGTCACTAAAGCCCCAGGCTCTGGTGACTTCTGCGCCAATATCAGTTGATAACTTGTTTATTGCCTGCTGTAAAAATGTTGGATTAGCAAAAACATCGGGATGATTTTCTGCTTCTTTTAAAATTGGCAGGACACCAATATTGTGAACTAGCACTGCAAGTGTCAAGGTATCCATTGCTAAATGACTATGTTTATTGCGTTGCAGATAAAGCGTCATTAACGCAATAGCAACCGATGAAACATCTACCGTCTTAGCCCAAGATTTTTTTAAATACATGGCGACAATTTCATTCTCAGAAACAAAAACTTGCTCTAACGCCATTGCTGTCGCAATACTTTTTATTTGACGTAACCCGATCCGAGTAACCGCTTGATTAACCGTTTCTACTTTAATACTTCTCCCCATCATCGCGCTATTGGCTACCTTCAGCATTCCCATAGACAAGGCTGGATCGTGTCCTATGATATCACTCATGGTATGTAAATTAACATCAGGGTCGTCCGCTGCTTCTCTAACTTTTAGAGCGATTTCAGGCAAGGTGGGTAAGATAAGTGCATCTTGTTTTATTTTTTCGACTAATATGGTGTACAGAGCATTTTCGGTTCCCATAGAGTGACCTTATTCTTTTGTAATTTCCTATTAAAAAAATAGCACAAATTGCTCAATAACCTAGCTTTTTCTTCAGTTATTTTAGCGCGTGCCGACCTATCCCGGGTGATTTTTGTTCGAATTAACTACATTTTAATCATGCCAGTTGTAATACAGATAGTTTTTATACGCACAGCGCGAGTAACAACACCTAAAAATGCTGTTAAATGAATCCTAAAACAGCTTTTATGATGTCTTTTTACTTCGTTATCGCTAACTTATTTGGAATTACCAGACGACAACCGTTCTTCCTTGTCTAACAACATTATCAAGTACTGCAAAAAGCCTCGAAGTTAAACAGGCTCTAGTGAAAACACCATCGACAAACGTCGATTTTGTTCAATTGAGGTTAACCTACTATTTGTGACTCTTTCGCGTAGAATTTAAGCGATAATTCTGCTACAATCCGCGCCCGATTTTTCACTATTGGTGGTGTTTCATTATGTTTAAGCCAGAACTTTTATCTCCGGCTGGAAGCCTCAAGAATATGCGTTACGCATTTGCCTATGGCGCTGATGCCGTTTATGCGGGACAACCGCGTTACTCGCTTCGCGTCAGAAATAACGAGTTTAGTTTAGAAAACATTAAAATTGGTATTGATGAAGCGCACCAACTCGGTAAAAAGTTTTACTTAGTCAATAATATCGCACCACACAATAGTAAATTAAAAACCTTCATCAAGGACATTGAGCCGGTTATCGCTATGCAACCAGATGCTCTGATCATGTCTGATCCAGGTTTAATTATGATGGTTCGGGAAAAGTTTCCTGATATGCCAATTCATTTATCAGTTCAAGCGAATGCCGTCAACTGGTCGACCGTTAAGTTTTGGCAACAACAAGGGGTTGAACGCGTTATTTTATCAAGAGAGCTTTCTTTAGATGAAATTGAAGAAATTCGCTATCAAGTACCAGAAATGGAGCTTGAGGTTTTCGTTCATGGCGCACTATGTATGGCATATTCTGGCCGTTGCTTATTGTCAGGCTATATTAATAAACGAGATCCGAACCAAGGCACATGTACTAACGCCTGCCGCTGGAAATATGATGCGCACCCAGCATCTGAAACAGAAACCGGTGATGTTATTGCAACAACCTCTGTAGAAACCTTTGTGCCAGAGCAAAAGCCTGTAGATGATATCGTATTACTTCAAGAACAAGGACGCCCAGGTGAATACATGCCTGCTTTTGAAGACGAGCATGGTACTTATATTATGAACTCCAAAGACTTGCGAGCTGTTGAACATGTTGAGCGTCTCGTGAAAATGGGCGTCCATTCATTAAAAATCGAAGGTCGAACAAAATCATTTTATTATTGTGCTCGTACGGCACAAATTTATCGCCAAGCAATTGAAGATGCGTTAAATAATAAGCCTTTTAATCAACGCTTAAACACAGATTTAGAGCATTTAGCGCACCGTGGTTATACTGAAGGCTTTTTGCAACGTCATCGTCCAAGTGATACACAGAACTACGATTACGGTTACTCAAAGAGTGACACCCAGCAATTTGTCGGTGAAGTCATAGGTCGAGATCCAAACACTGGCTTGGTAGAAATCGCGGTGAAAAATAAATTCCTCGTCAATGACCAGTTGGAACTGATGACGCCAAACGGAAATATAACCTTTACGCTAAAACACATGGTAAATAAAAAGCAAGAGCCAATTGACGATGCGAAAGGCTCTGGTCATACAGTTTTTATCGAACTCGCGAGTGAATTACCTTTAGACTTTGCCATTTTGATGCGTTATTTGGATGAAGGTGGTACAACACGTCACCCATTCGCTCAGCAACCTGTGTCGCAAAGTACACCTTAAGTAAGCATGCAGTTTGGCGCAACACTAGCCCGCTATTTTTCTCGCGGGCTAGTGTTGCTCTACCGAATAAATAATTTGTAAACTAACTTATGGACTATTTTCCCATAAGGTGGGAATAGCTGATTCGCGACACTAAATCGCCCACGTTTAAAGACTGATTTCGCATGTGAAAAAGCTTTAAAACCTTCTTCACCATGATAATTGCCCACCCCTGAAGCACCGATCCCTCCAAACGGCAAATCTTCAACACCAACGTGCACTGAAGCATCGTTAATACATACGCCACCCGAATGGGTGTTTTTCAAAATCAAACCTTGAGTCGCTTGATTAAAACTACAAATGTAAAGTGCTAAGGGTCTATCACCTCGGTTAATATAAGCGATGGCTTCTTCTAGCGAGTCATATTCAACAATCGGCAATAGTGGACCGAAAATTTCTTCTTGCATGACCTCCATATCGTCAGAAACATTAGTAAGTAATGTTAACGGTAATTGCCGAGTTTTCAGACATTGCTCGGAAGATGCCAGTGTGGTTACTTGCGCACCTTTTTTTTGGGCGTCATTTATCAACCGCATTAATCGTTGAAACTGAGCGTCGTTGACGACACTGGTATAATCAACGTTATTATCAATAGTTGGGAACATCGAAGTAAATAATCTTTGTAAGGCCTCAGTAAAAGCCTGTGATTTCCCTTTCGGTAAAAGCACATAATCTGGTGCGACACAGGTTTGCCCGCTATTAAGCGTTTTTCCCATAATCAATCGTTGTGCTGCAACCTTAATATCAATTTCATCATCAATGATCGCAGGTGACTTACCGCCAAGTTCAAGCGTCACTGGTACCAAGTTTTGTGAGGCCGCTTTCATAACAAGTTTACCGACGGCAGTTGAACCAGTGAAAAATAAATGGTCGAAAGGTAATGTTGAAAATTCAGCCGCGACTTTTGCGTCTCCTTCAACAATCGAGACATGCTTTTCATCAAAATAACGCGTGATTAAACTAGCAATTAAGGCGCTGGTTTTTGGGGTAAACTCCGACATTTTGATCATCGCTCGATTACCAGCTGCTAATGCGGCGGTTAACGGACCAAAAGCTAGAAATATCGGATAGTTCCACGGCACCATAATACCAATAACACCTTTAGGCTGATACTCAATAAAGGCACTGGCTGGTTGGAAAAGCATACCAACATGACGTTTTTCAGGTCTCATCCACTTTTTTAGCTGTTTAAGTGAATAATTAATGCCTTGCACCGTTGTTAAAATATCACCAATTCTTGAATCATCATGACTACGATTGCCAAAATCTTCACTCATTGCTGTGAGTAGTGCTTGCTGATTTTCCAGCACTAAGTTTTTAAGTTTTTCAAGGTGACGCACACGCGCATGATAATCTGGATAAGGACAAAGTTGATACGCTTGACGTTGTTGTTCTAATAAAAGTGTTAAATCCTGCTGCACGAGCTACCTCAATAAGCTATTTATTTTAATTATACCAATAGAAATAAATATTTAATTCAATTGGTAATAGACCTCACTTTAGGGTCTTTTAGATGTTGCGACGTTTGTTGGTTGAATGCAAGGCTTTTGTTTTTATGTGCAATTTACATAACAAAAGCGTCGCATTCCAGCACGGTATTTTAATCTAGATGGTAAAGGCTAATGTTTGATATAATCTACCTTCACTACATATCTATTGATTAGCTTACAGGTTGTATTATGGCATTAAAAATTTTAGATTCATGCATTAATTGCGATATGTGTGATCCAGAGTGCCCTAATAAAGCAATTTCGCTCGGTGAACATATTTATGAAATAGATGCGAGCAAGTGCACTGAATGTGTAGGCCACTACGATAAACCGACTTGCATCAGCGTATGCCCTATCGATTGTATAGAAAAAGACCCTGAACACCCAGAGTCAGAAGAGACCTTATACCAGAAGTTTTTATCTATGCATGGTTGATGCGTCTTGCCTAATGCCAATTCACTTATAGATTATTAGATATCTCTGTAGTTTATAGCGCCTTTTTATTTGCTAGTTTCATTTTTACTCATCTATATTTAGTTAACTTACTATGTTTAGATGGAATTAAACTTTGCCTAAATACAGCATAAATGAAGCACAGTTGAATGAGCGAATTAGAGCGCTAGAATATGAAGTAAAATACCTACGCTCAACTGAAAACCTTTATCAAAACCTATTTAACAACCTCATCGATGAGGTTCATATTTGGGAATTAATTCGGAACCAAGACAACTCAATTAAAACGTGGCGTTTAGTTGACGCTAATAGCGCAGCTTTGAAGGTTTGGGCCAAAGAAAAGCATGAAATCATTGGAAAAACCACTGATGAAATTTTCCCCAATGTCAACGCTACTCAAACCTTCAAACCCATTGTTGACAAAATTTTTACCGAAAATAAACCTTACATCTGGGAAAGTTACTTTGAAGGCACCCAACAAACGCTTTTTATGAAAAGCATTCCGATGGGCAACTACTTTATCAGTACAGGAGTTGATATATCTGAATTAAAAAAAACCCAAGCAGATTTAGATGAATCAAATTTGAGACTCAGGGAGTCGGTCAAAGCAGCAAACGTTGGGATTTTTGATTGGAACTTTTTAACCGACACCTTGTTTTGGGATGAACAAATGTATCATATTTATGGGCATCCCCCGAGCAAATCACTCAACACCGTTTCTTTATGGGAAAATGCACTGCACCCTGACGATAAAGAACAAGCGACTAAATCTTTAACAAAAGCAATCGCAACGGGCGAAAACTATGACATGGAATTTAGAATTATTCGTCCAAACGGCCAAGTTCGCTTTATTAAGGCTAATGCTACAATACTCAGTAATGAACAGGGAGAACCAACACGAATAGTCGGCACCAATTTGGATATTAGTAAAACAAAGCATTCAGAACTGTTAATTGAGTCCCTTAAAAAGCGTAATGAAGCACTACTTGACCATTCGCCTGTAAGCCACAAAATTATTGATTTAAAGAATAACTTAACATACATGAATAAAAATGGTTATCAAATGCTAAAGCTGCCTTTAGATAATAGCTGGAGCAACAAAGCTTTCCCGTTTGATTTTTTCCCTCGTACCTGTAAAGAACTGATCAACAAACAACTAAAATTAGTCAAAAGCAATAAAAAGCGTCTAACATTTGAAACACCAGCGTTAAACTTTATAGGAGAAGAAATCTGGCTACTACTGACTATTGAGCCTATTTTTAAAGAGGATGAATCACTTGACTTTATTTCAGTGGTTACTGCCGATATCACGGAGCGAAAACACCAAGAAAAACTTATTCTAAACACTCAAAAAGTAGCCCTAGCAGGGCAGTTATCCGCTGGCATCTGCCATGATTTGAATAACGTGTTGAATATTGTTTCTGGTAACGCTGAATTGCTAGAGCGATCCTTAGATAAATCCAAACAAAAAAATTATGCACAGAAAATTATGGAAGGTATCACCAGAGCCAAAAACGTCACTGACAGGTTATTAACGCTTGCCAGGCCAAAGTGTGAGAATGTTACTGAGTTTAATATCAATCACATAATCGAGAGTGAACTTAAGTTTTATCGTGAAGCTCTGCCAAATCATATTAAATTTGAATCTCATCTAAATATTGATGCAACAATTAAAGCGGATTTAAATACCTTTACAGACTCATTAATAAATTTGGTGGTAAACGCTCAAAAAGCGATAGAAGGCCATGGAAAAATAACCATTACAAACTCTCTGCACCATCAGTTTGATCCAAAGAGCGACTTTGTTTTCTGTCCACCTGAATACGCGATGCAATACTGTTGTGTTTCAGTAAAGGACAATGGCATAGGTATCGCCAGCGAATCGTTAGATAAAATATTTAATCCTTTCTATACCCAAAGGGAAGCATCTCAAGGTTCAGGGCTTGGATTATCGGTTGTTAGTGCTTTTGCTGTAAATAATCACTGTGGGTTAACGGTAAATTCAATTGTTGGACAAGGCTCTGAATTTCGATTGTGGCTACCAATCGTAAGTACATCTGCTAACACGATTGCAGCGAAAAACGTAACAAAAAACTATAACATCGCAAATAAAACCATCGTCTTAATTGATGATGAACTTGAACTATTAGACATCTTTAGCGAGTCACTGCAATTGCTTGGTGCTAACGTCATTAAGTTTGACAATCCCCTGCTAGCTAAACAATATATTTCTACACACTCATGCAAGATTGACATTTTACTGACCGATCAATCTTTAGGTGACAAAATAACTGGCAATGAAATCGTTGAATGGGTTAACCAACATTTTATAACCATATCTTGCTACATTTTGACGGGATACTCAGCGGATGAAAAGCTTAGCAACGTCAACGCAAAAATATTAGAAAAGCCTATTTCTATTGATAACCTTATTAAAGAACTCATTAACTAAAAATGCTAGATAAAAGAGCTCATTAGTTCAACCCGACAACAACTTATTTACAAGCAAAGCAATGCTCTTTTAAATAGCAACAGGTGCTTTAATATTAGGATGGGCATCGTAACCAATAACCTCAAAATCTTCGAACTTATAGTCATAAATTGACGCTGGTTTTCGATTAATCGCCAATTTTGGTAACCCTCTAGGCGCACGACTTAATTGCTCGTTAATTTGTTCCATGTGGTTTGAGTAGGCATGCAAGTCTCCAAAACTCACAATCACTTCGCCAGGCGCTAAATCACACTGCTGACATAACATATGAACAAGTAAAGATAAGCTTGCGATGTTGTACGGTAAACCAAGAAAAATATCTGAACTGCGGATATACAATTGGCCAGACAATTTACCATCAGCCACATAGAACTGATATAACAAATGACACGGTGGAAGTGCCATACGCCCTTGTTTGACGTTTTCTTGAGGGCTAATACTCTCGTCTGGCAAATACTCAACATTCCATCCATGAAACAAAATACGGCGGCTATTCGGGTTGTTTTTTAGCGTATCAACAACATAATCGATTTGGTTAATCTCACCACCATCTTTGGTTGGCCATGCTGTCCACTGCTTACCGTATATTGGTCCTAAATCGCCATTGTCTAATGCCCATTCGTCCCAAATACGAACACCGTTATCATTTAACCAATGGTTATTAGTATCGCCATTTAAAAACCAAATTAACTCATTGGCTATACTTTTAAAGTGCAGTTTTTTAGTGGTTAATAGTGGAAAGCCATCTTGTAAATTATGTCGTATTTGTCGACCAAATACTGAAACCGTACCTGTACCAGTTCGATCGCCTTTAGCCGTGCCATTAGACAACACGTCTTGGAGTAATTCTAAGTATGCTTTCATAGTTAACCTTTAAAGCCTTGGAGTATGGGTGATAATGATTTTATTTTGCCCTAAATTATGCCGAAATCAGTCAGTAATTGCTAACTGAAAATCATCTTTATTGCCACCAAAATGAGAAAGACAGCAAAGATTTTTTTTAGGGTATTTACGGGTAGCTTTGCCGCCCATTTTACCCCCAGAGGTGCAAACATTGAGGAAGTACTAATAAAACCAATTAATGCTGGCAAATAGATGTAACCCAAACTCCATTTAGGTAAATGCTCTTGATCGATCCCGGTAATAACAAAGCCAATTGCACCAAAGGTCGCGACAATAAAACCACAAGCGGTTGCCGTGCCGATAGCCTGTCGAATGGGCATTGAATAATACGTTAATACCGGCACTAATATCGCGCCGCCAGCAATTCCCATTAGGCTAGCTAATGTACCAGTCACTAAGCCAATCAACTCAATGATACTATCTTTAGGCAATGGTTTTACTTTTGACATTTTAATCGACATCAACATGTACGACGCTAATGCAATCACGGCAATGGCAAAAATTATCGTCAACGCTTCATTTGATAGGGTATCGGCAATATAAGCACCTATTAAACCACCAAGTGCTATGGTCGCCATTAGTTTTCTCGCGATACCCCATGGAATGTTATGATTTTTATGATGCGCCCAAGCCGCTGACGTCGAGGTGAACATAATAGAGGCTAAGGATGTGGCTAAGGCCATCGGCATCACAAGTTCAGATTGCACTCCGATGCTGGGCAGCAAATAAGCGAGAGCAGGGACAATGACTAAACCTCCACCTATCCCCAACAAACCAGCAAGAAAGCCAGCCACACAGCCAAGTAACATACAAAAGCCGATGGCACTAACAATCATAATTAACCTTAATTTCCGGCACGGACAAAACCACCTAACCCTAATTGTTCTAATTGCTCATTAACATAATTAACGACTTGCTTGGTATCGCTAAAACTCAACACGTGAGACAAAATAATTTTAGCTCGCTTTAATTCTACATGGCGGATCACCCACTTAATCCGCAAAATATTGTGTGGGTTCATACTTAACTTGTCATATCCCATTGCTAATAGTAGCAGAGCGCCAGCTGGTTCGCTTGCCAGTTCTCCACATAGGCTCAATGGAACTAAATGTTGATGAGCTTGCTGAGCAATAGCATTTAACGCCCTTAATACAGCGGGGTGATAGGAGCTATAAATACTTGCCACTCGCGCATTATTTCTATCAACCGCTAACAAGTATTGAGTTAAGTCATTACTACCGACAGAAAAGAAATCAACTTTATCGGCGAGATCACTGAGCATAAAAATAACGCTTGGCACTTCAATCATAATGCCTACTCGCGGACGCTTTAGTCCAGGTAAGCCTTGACTGGTAATTTCACTATTTAGTTCAAAGTAAGCTTGATTAATCAGTCGCTTAGCCTCATCAACCTCACTAACACTGGCTATCATGGGTAGCATAATTTCCAGATTATTATGACCAATATTCGCTCGCAACATTGCTCGAATTTGAACTAAGAATATTTCTGGATGATCTAAGGTAATTCGTATACCTCGCCAACCAAGAAAGGGATTATCTTCTAAAATAGGGAAATAAGGCAATGATTTATCACCACCGACATCCAACGTTCGCATGGTAACCGACTGCTTAGGAAAAGCCGACAAAACACTTTGATAAAGTTGAGTTTGTTCCGATTCAGATGGAAAACAGTTTCTATCCATAAATGGAATTTCTGTACGATATAAGCCGACACCAACAACGCCAGAATCTCGAGAGTGCTCGAACCCTTGAGTTAACCCTGCATTAAGTTGTATTTCTATCGCTTTACCATCTAGTGTAATTGATGGAAGCTCTTTAACTGTTTGCACTTGTTCAAATAACGCTTGCTCTTCGGCAATTAAGTGCTGATATTCTTTAACGATTGCATCACTGGGTGAAACAAATATTTCCCCACTATAGCCATCGACTATCGCTAACTGCTTATCCAGTCGTTTTATTGCAAGTTGTTCGACCCCCATTATTGCGGGTATCGCCAATGCCCGAGCAAGTATAGCCGCGTGTGAATTATTTGATCCCGTAAGCGAAACGATACCTTTTAAACCTTTATGCTGGTATTCAGCTACCATTGATGCAGTAACGTCATTAGCCAGTAATATAAATTCGCTTGGGGTATCCTGAGTGGGCGCATTCAATAATTGAAGATTAGATAATAGTCTATTCCCTAAATCTTTAATATCCGATGCCCTTTCACGCAAGTAGCTATCTTCAAGAGCTTCAAATTGAACGACATAATTTGATACCACGAGTTTTAGTGCACTCTCAGCAGTCCATTGTTCAGCTATTTTGCGCTTAATTTCACCACCAATATTCGCGTCATCGAGCAAGTGCTTATACATTTCAAAAATATCTAAGCTTTGATCGTTAATAATTTTGCCAAGTTGCGATGACATCTCGCTAAAATCAATCAGTGTTTGATTGACGGCTTTTTGATAACTTTCTTGTTCCGTTTCGATATCTTCACAATGGGTTAACTCAACACTGAAAAGATCAGTGACAACTTCAGCAAAAAACAGTGGCGCCATTGCCACGCCCGGTGCACCTGCTATGCCTAAAAACGGTTTTCCAGCTTGACCATAGGTTTTTAGTTGCGTGATCAAGGCATTATTTTCGACATTAGCTAATGAGGTTGCCAATTGCGCCGCTAACGTAACGAGAAATGCTTCTTCATTTTCACTGAAGTTTCGACTCGCTTTTTGCTGTATCGATATGACACCCAACACTTTGCGTTGATGGATGATTGGAGTGCCTAAAAACGCATTGAGCGCTTCTTCCTTTACCTCTGGTGCGTGCATAAAATGCGGGTGTTGTTGTGCATCAACAATATTGAGAGGCTCCTCTCTTTGACCAACCAGGCCAATTAAGCCCTCATTAAAAGCAATAGTTGTTCGACCAATAGAGTCTGGTGCTAAACCATCAGAAGCCATTAAGATGAAATGTTGTTGTTGATGCTCCGCCAAGTATATTGAGCAGCAATCCGTATTCATGGCCTGCTTCACCTGTGTGACCATGCGACAAAGTGCGCTATCAAGCTCAGTGTCTTGACTAAACTCTAATACAATTCGACGCAATGTAGTAAGCATACCACCTCATCAATAAACCATGTTATATGTGGCTAACATTTGAAGCCACAAACCATTTCGAAAAAAATCGCCTTTATATAAAACCCAAGTCGCAAAAAACTGCACCTTTAAAACACAATAGCTCACCTAAGGTGAGCTATTGAATTTCAACATAATAATAATCATTTTCGTCTTTTACGCTTTTCGGGTCGACTCAAAGACATCGTATGTGGGGCAAACTCTTTCATCACCTTGCGGTAAACTTCTCGCTTAAAAGAGACGACTTGTCTAACAGGATACCAGTAGCTTACCCAACGCCAATCATCAAATTCAGGATGATCTGAGTGGGCTAAATTCACCGCTGACTCTCCACCAGTTAATTTCAACAAAAACCATTTTTGTTTTTGCCCGATACAAACCGGCTTACTTTCATGTCTAATTAACCTTTTCGGTAATTTATAACGCAACCAATGCTTAGTCGACGCTATAATTTTGACATGCTCAGGCTTTAAACCAACCTCTTCCCGCAACTCTCGAAACATTGTCTGCTCAGCAGATTCGCCATTATCAACACCACCTTGCGGATATTGCCAAGAATGCTGACCAAATCGCCTAGCCCAAAATACCTGCCCCCTGTTATTGATTATTACTATGCCGACATTGGCTCGATAGCCTTCGGCATCTATCACAGGAACCTCTAATACATTTTATGTTATACAGTGATTCTTCCATAAAGCGTTGAATTGAGCAAATAAATATTATGTTAATAATCAGCTTGCTATCGAGCGAATAGCGCTTGATAAGTTTTACGCTAATAAATTAGCCTAGATATCACTTTGGCTCCTTTCAATAGATAAGGTAAACTTTGCGGCTAATCGTAAAAATAGCCGAAGAATCAAACGTTGAATATGAAAACTACCCCAGCGCCAACGTCAGAACAACAACTCTTAACAAGAGCGCAAGCGCTAGCGGGTAAAACGTTAGGAGAGATTGCACAAAGCGCTAACATAGCAGTCCCAAAAAACCTAACAAAAGAAAAAGGTTGGATAGGTTTGCTATTGGAACATGTGCTCGGCGCCACTGCTGGCTCTAGACCAGAGCCAGATTTTCCTGAGCTCGGAATTGAATTAAAATCTCTTCCAATTAATCGTCATGGTAAACCACTAGAGACCACTTTTGTTTGTGTCGCGCCGTTAACAGGGTTAACAGGCGTTGTTTGGCAAAATTGTCATTTGAAAAACAAATTAGCAAGAGTACTTTGGGTTCCTGTGGTGTCTGAACGAGAAATTCCCGTGGCAGAACGTATCGTCGCAACACCGTTTATTTGGTCGCCTGATGCTGAGGAAGAATCTCAATTGGCTCTCGATTGGCAAGAGCTTACCGATATGATTGTTTTAGGTAAAGTTGAGCAGATAAATGGTAAACATGGCGATGTATTACAATTACGTCCGAAAGCTGCAAACGCCGCGCAGAAAACCAAAGCTTTTAACCACAAAGGCGAACCTTTTATGACCTTACCTCGTGGTTTTTACTTAAAAACAGCTTTTACCCATCGCTTAATTAAAAAACACCTTAGAGTCGATTAACAGTCACCTTTTGAGAGACTTCGATAGTTTGTCCGCTTTTAACCGTTTGCATTTTGACATTGGCGGCCTCTAAGCAGACATATTCCTTTTCTCCAGAAGGATGAATATCACTCATGTTATCTGCTAACGTTTTTCCTGGATTCCAAATCACCCATTGATGGCAATTGGTCGATTCGACTGTGATTTTTCTTTGCCATAACTCATCTTCGATGGTTTGCCTATCATTATTGTAATAGATACGATCCAATGGGCCTTTACAATTTTTTAAGGGCGCGGCTTGGTGCTTTTCACCGGTAATTTTGTCGTCGTAATCGCTTGTATTTAAACCAGCTACCCTAACCTTTTCTGGATCACTGACCCGAAAGTAACTATGAAATGCATGACCAAATTGAAAATCACTATCGGATAAGTTTTCTATAAGCATCTGCTGAGAAAATACTTCTGAGAAAGAGATTATTTGCGTTAGTTTGAATGCATAAGGCCATACAGGTGATTGGTGCTGACCAGACAATTCTAACGCTACAATCACTCCCTGAGCGTCAATCTGAATATCGCAAACCTGCCATGATTGTAGACGAGCAAAACCATGATTACGCTCATTCAAATAAGAACCGAACCATGGCCAACAAATCGGAATTCCTCCTCGAATGGCACCGCCACTTTGATAGCTTGCTTTTTTACTTAACCAAAATACCGCTTGCCCCCCTTTTGGCTGCCAGTGCAACACTTGACCACCATATAGACTAATTTCAGCTTCACAGTTTGAATGTATGATCTTAACGATATCAATACCCGAACGGGATTTATCTATGCTAACACTACCAAACTCATTGTTCATGCGATATAACTTCAAAACGAACCATCAATAATCAAGTAGTTTATATAAGCTTGTATGTGAAGAATAGCATGAAAGTATTTAGACTAACTTTCAAACATTTGCTAAGTTGACTTTAACGACTTAGAAACTGCCTTATTTTGTCTTAGAAATTTAATATACCGTTAGCGCTATGATCTTTAAGCAATTTGAGTTGATGCAGACAAAATAAAAACACCATATACTGTATACACAAAGAGGTCTGATGAGATCAATAAGCAAAACGGCGCTAACCAGTTAAATAGAAATAACTAAATTAGCGGTACACATTAGTTAATGCTTTGGTTACATTAGAAAAGAAACAACCCGAAGGATTGAGAACTAGCATGAAAGCTACACAATAAAACAAACCAATTAATGAGGTAACAATGGGTTTTATTCAACAAAGTTTAGTTCGACAATTATTATTTGGTGTAATAATAGCATTATTAGCCATATCAACCATTTCAGCGTTTATTCAAATATCAAAAGTTAAGCAACAAACGCAGTCAGCTACCGATAATGAAGTCAATAGAATCTTATTACAACTATCCGATAAATTAACCCAACTACTCACCTCACGAAATAATCAGCTAGATGCAATATTTACTCATCCAGGTACCTTAGCTGGTGTCGAATCAATACAAGTTCGAGGCTTACAGCCATCAGAGCTCCCAGAATGGAAAAAAACCACCGATTATTTTAACCAAGTAATGAAGTTAGACCCAACCGTCGTTGAAGTGTTTATTACTACCACATCTACATGGGAATACTTTTCATCGAAAGGTAAAAATTCAGATCCTGATTACTACATCAACAAGCGTCCTTTTTGGCAGGAATTTCTTAGCCAAATGAACCACTATGTAAACGATCCCTATCGGGATCAAGACGGTAATATACTGATGACCTTCCGTACCCCGCTTTTCAATGAGCAAGGAAAGCTTATCGGTACCGGTGGACTCGATCTTAATTTGGAGCAAGTAAATAATGAGCTAGCCGACATTTCGAGTCGCTTTTCAGGTTTAAAAGTGTTTGTAATTAGTGATACCGGCACAATGGTAAGCTTCCCTAGCATGTCAGATCAAATGTTAAAAAAAGGCGTTGAAGAGTTGGCCGCGACTGATATAGATAAGGTTTACAATGACTTTCAAGCTCAAGGGTTTGCGACCTTATGGAACAATTACACCAATCATCAACAAAGTGAGCACAATGTGGTATGGCAGGGGCAAGAGTATCGAGCATTCATTAAGCCTTTCGATCAAGATGTACCAGAAGTTCATTGGAACATTGCAGTGATGTTGCCAGAAGAATCAATTAATGAACCATTTGTGCAAGCGGTTTACAATAATATTGTTTCAATTACGATATTTATGATCGCATTATCGATATCACTGTGGTGGATCGCAAGGCGTCAACTTAAGCCTATCCAAGATCTTCAAAAAGCGATGGCAGACATCAGTGAAGGCTCTGCAGACCTAACCCAACGCATCAATATCAGACGAGAAGATGAAATCGGTCAATTATCAAAAGGCTTCAATGTCTTTGTTGAAAAAATTCAACAGTTAGTTAAACAGTCAGACAACCTCGCAGTACAATTTAAACATGATGCAGAAACGGCATTAAGCACCACTAATGAGGCTAGGCTATTCATTGAAGACCAAAAGCAACAATTGGACATGGTGTCTGCTGCGTCTGTTGAAATGCATCAAACTTCAGAGCATGTTGCTGAACGCGCGGAAGATATATCAGCGATTGCCAGCCAATCAAAAAGCAGCCTAGAACAAGGGGTTGCGATGGTTAATCAAGCGACAACCAAAATTAATGATTTAGCTGAACATACCGAAACCGCCGCTGATGTAGTTAATCAGCTCGCTGATGAAACTAAAAGTATTGGTGATGTAGTGGAGGTCATTCGTTCAATTGCAGATCAAACGAATTTACTTGCCCTCAATGCCGCGATAGAAGCCGCAAGAGCTGGCGAGCAAGGTCGTGGCTTTGCTGTTGTCGCCGATGAAGTTAGAGGGCTAGCGTCAAGAACTCAAGAGTCGACGGGGCATATTCAAGAGATCGTTGCCAGTTTGCAAGCGGCTGCAAATAACGCCAGTGGCGTCATGGCGTCGAGTCAACAAGAAGCCATTGAAAGTAAATCTTACACCGAACAAATCAACAGTACTTTTGATAATATGCTTAACGCACTAACTCAACTCGATGAACATATGTCTGATATTGCCTCTACCGTCACAGAGCAATCGATCACCGCAGGGCAAATGAATGAGTCAATCGTTGGTATCGATCAGCTGGCTTCAAACACAGTAGAGCAAGCCAATAAACTGACCGAGCAAGTTATGGTTACTGAGAAACGCTCGGAAGAACTGCTCAATAATTTGCACAAATTTAAATTCTAACCACTACCTGACAAGTTAGCATGTGTAATGTTAATTGCATTAATTAGAATATAAAAAAAGGCCGTTAATGGTAAAACATTAACGGCCTTTTTTTATTCGCTTTAAATTAAAACCTAATACTGTTTATATCATCTTTAAGTAAACAATTTGCTTTTAATTTAATACGGCATGATAAAACGCTATTTTATATAAGCCCTAGGTAAAGTAGATTGAGCCATATAACGCTCCCTCAGTTTATCCTGTCTGCTTTGCGTGCTTGTCTCTTCACCAGAAATCCAAAGCTTTTCAACTTTAGAACTTAACTCGAATGGATCATCACTCCACAGGACAATATCGGCATCTTTCCCTGCGACAATTTGACCTGCATTTAATCCAAACACCTCTGCGACATTTGCGGTAATTGCTGCGATTGCTGAGTCTTTATCGAGACCATTCGCTACGGCAATACCTGCATTAAAGCGAAGTTGATATAAATTGTGTGTATCACCACTTACCGATAAAATTAATTTTACGCCTGCGGCTTTAAGCTTAGACGCATTCTCTAATGAGTTGTGAAGCGAGTCAAAACTGCTAGGCAAATTGCCCACAGCATTTATTAGCACTGGGATCTCCGCTTTAGCTAATTCTTCTGCTACCAATACCGCATCCGCTGCACCAGAAATGACAACATCAATACCAAAGGTTTGCTTCAATTTGATTAACGCCAATAAATCTGTCGCTCGTTGCGCATAAGCGAGTAATGGTTTTTCTCCGCTTAACAAGGCATTAATCAGCTTTTCATCGCGTTTAGGATCATCTGCTTTTTTATCATCTTTATCAGTGCTTTTTTCTTTGGCTTTTGCTAATTTCTTTTGTGCATCTTCGAATTTTTCAAAAAGTTGCTGTAATTCATGTGCGCGAGAGCCTTTACTTTTGGCTCCTAAGTCAATAACAATTGCCGCAGACTCTTTTACCACACTATCAAAGTCACCTGACAAGTCGGCAACAAAAGCTTGTCCTTTGAACATGTCATCGCCACCGCCAGGTACCGTTAAGTTTTTAGTAATACCGCCTTTTCGTGTATAAGGAATTAACGTCGATTTGGGATTAAACGCTAGACTTGGATCAAAGGTAATGTCAGCTTTTTTCTCAGAAGCGTCACGAGTTCGAGAAACCGCCCCTACTTCAACCAAACCAAGCTGGTTAACGGTACCAATAAAACCTGGTGTAACGATCTTACCTTGCCCATCAATAATTTCATCAGCAGTAATTTGGTCTGGATTTATCGCGGTAATTTTTCCATTGTCAAAGACAACTGTAGCTTGCGTTAACACGCCTTGCTCTGAGGCGGTATAAATTGTTGCATTCGTTATGGCTACTGATTTGGCCCATCCCGCAAACGACGTTGCTAATGCCAGAGCAACAAGTGATGATTTAAATAGTTTATTTTTACTCATTATTATTGCCCCCTTATTGTTGACCTAACATAAAATCACTTTGTGCTTGATAACGCTCATCAAAGCGATCATACACTTTGGCACCGTCAACAAATACTTGCTCAGCTTGCGCATATACACTAAATGGGTTTTGATTCCAAATGACAACGTCTGCTCTTTTACCATTTTCTAAACTACCGGTTTGATCATCGATACCTAGCGATTTTGCCGCATTAACGGTAATCCAACGTATTGCATGTTCTGGTTTTATATCAAAACCAACTTCGTTGGCCCGGTACATAATTTTACCTGCTTCTTGGTTTAGACGTTGAATTGTCGTCGCCGAGTCTGAATGCACAACAGCACAAGAGTTCTTCATTGCATCAACAATAGCGACATTTTCTTGAACCATGTCATAAGCTTCCATTTTAAAGCCCCACCAATCTGGCCACATTGCTGCGCAATTACCATTTTCAGCAAGTTTATCTGCTATTTTGTATGCTTCAATCGCGTGGTGAAAAGTACCCGAGTGATAGTTAAACTCTTTACCCAAGTCTATCATCATTGCCATTTCTTCAGCTTTATAACAATGATTGTGAATTAATATTTCACCATCTAAAACCCCTTTCAAGGTATCCAACTCAATATCCCGTTTGGGCACTTCAGGGTTTTTACCTTGTGCATAATCGGTTTCATATTTGTCCCAAGCTCGCTTATACTCAGTCGCTTCAGCCCATGCCATCCGATAACCTGCAACATTACCCATACGTGTTGAAGGTGAAACCTTTTTGCCCCCATAAACACGTTTAGGGTTTTCTCCACATGCCATTTTCAAACCGTAAGGTGCGTCGGGAAATTTCATTCCCTGCATGGTATGGCTTGGGACATTTCTTAATGTTACACCGCGACCACCAAATAAATTTGCTGAACCGGGTAGTATCTGCATAGTGGTGACACCACCTGCTCGCGCGGTTTGAAACCCAGGGTCCTGTGGCCAAATGCTATGTTCAGACCATACTTCAGAAGTATTCGGTTGAGTCGCTTCGTTGCCATCAGAATGTGATTCAGCTGATGGACTTGGATACACACCTAGATGTGAGTGAACATCAATAACGCCAGGAGTCACCCATTTGCCCTTAGCATCAATGACCGATGCACTCGCGGCATTTAAATTAGTGCCAATCTGAGTGATTTTACCGTTATCCATTAAGACATCAGCATTTTCTAATCGCTCACCATTACCGGTTAGTACTGTGGCATTTTTAATTAACGTTAACGTTGAGGCTACCGGTTGATAGGTGCTTGGGTAAGGGTTTTTATTCAAGGTGACTTTGGGATCTTGTTGTTCAGATTGCATACATCCTGTTAATGCAACTGTGACAGCAGCCACCACTAGTGATGGTATAAAGTTTTTCATGAGACAATTCCTGAATGACTTTTGCAAATGGTGAATGTCCATTTTGCTGGTATTTATTATTGTATTAGGTCTATTATTCTATTTGTTGCATGACCAACCACTTACATTATTACGAAACCCTATAACGAGCAACCCGAAATAATTTCTAACGCTTGTTTCTGCGGTCAATCAACAAGGAATTACGGTAAATAACCATAATAAGATGGCGACGTATGTGCGGAAGACTAAATATTATTGATGATCCTTTTGTTATTGCCTTGTTGCAAGAACTTCACGTAAAACCAATAGCGCCGTTAAACACAGGAAAGTTAATTCGTCCGACTGAAACCATTTCGATAATAAGAGAACAAAATAGTGAGCGAACACTTGAAGATGCTATTTGGTGGTTATTACTTGAAAACAACGAAGCAGGCTTATTAAAACCCTCTCGCTTTACCAGTTTTAATACGCGTTCAGATAAGCTTTTACAACCAAACACTGCCGGGTATCACGCCTTTAAACATCAACGTTGTATCATTGTTGCCTCAGGTTTCGGCGAAACATTAAATCAAACCTTGGATAACGGTAAGCGTACCAAACGATTTTTCAATTTTTATCCCATAGATAATGCCTTGGTATTTGCAGGGTTATATCGTCAATGGCTTGACCAGAAGACGGGTAAACCAATGTTATCAACGTCGATTATTACTAAACCTCCCCATCCTAAAATGATGCTTTTTCATACCAAAGCAAGTCCTTTTATTTTAAACCAAACGGACAATAGTATTAGTCGTTGGCTTGATCCACAAACCGATTTAACCGAGCTAACGCCTTTACTAGAGCCATTCATCCCTCAAGATTTATCCGTCGCTGAAATAGCCAAACCAAACAACTTAACGCCGATTGATGAAGCCCAATTGCTGGTACGTGATATGGTCGTATAGCCAGATAAACACAACCTAGGGTCTGTTGATCTTTGTTTAAAGTTTATGCTGAGTATTAAAATGACGGTAATCAAGGCAAAAACGATGAAGTATAGTGAACTAAACGATAAGTTTTTAACGAAGAGTAACGTCATTTTAGCCTCAGCCCCAAGACCTTTACGAAAGGGGCAATGGCTATTTTTAATACGATCGGCATTAGCATTCGCTCATTTGGAATAACCAAACATCGCTCACGCTGCTTTGCTATTTTCAAAAACACCCTATTGCAGAAAAAATAAACAAAGGTTAACAGACCCTAATGCCATTCATCGAAAATAACGCTTTAATTTTCGTTTACGAAACCACAACAGCCAAACAGTGATTACTGCATATATTATAGGCTCTGTTAAATCGAGTTTAACAGACATGGCAAAGTGCACTATCGCTAAAAGGCTGGCAAGATATACCCAGTTGTGTAACAGCTGCCACCCCTTACCCATCTTACGCTTAATCATACTAATAGAAGTCACTGCTAGTGTCAGCAAGATAAAAAAAGACAACATTCCGAGAGTAATATAAGGTCGTTTTACTATTTCACTGATGATCATTCGCCAGTCGAACTGTAGTTCAAAAGCAATAAAATTGAGTAAATGTACCGCGGCATATACAAATGCATAGAGACCGACTAAACGCCTAAATTTGGCAAGGTCTGGTTGCTTTAATAAGGAAATGGCAGGCGAAATTGCCAACGACAATAGTAATAAATTAAGGGCTCCAATACCGGTAAAGTGTAATAAAGACTCAACAGGATCTGCACCTAAGCGATCGTCAATTGCCAACCAATACTGTGATAACAACCAACCTAAACACAAGAGATGAATAAGTGTTTTTGTCAGGATAATTGCCAGAGATTGCCTTCTCATTGACATTAATAATTAACCTTTAAGTCTATACCTTTATATAGGTGAGCAACTTGTTCAGCATAACCATTAAAAAGCTCTGTTTTAATACGGTTTCTCGCTAATAAACCACCAGTAGTAATGCGGCGTTCACTCGCCTGGCTCCAACGCGGATGAGCAACATTGGGATTAACATTGGCATAAAAACCATATTCATTAGGAGCTAATTGATTCCATGTTGTTTCAGGTTTATTAGACTGTAAGCGGATCTTAACTATCGATTTGATACTTTTAAAACCATATTTCCATGGCACGACCAATCTAATAGGTGCGCCATTTTGTGGCGGTAATGTTTGTCCGTATAAACCAACAGCTAACAATGTTAGTGGATGTTGTGCTTCTGCTATCGTTAACCCCTCTTTGTAGGGGTAATCAATACCACCACCAAGGTATGCATTGGCTTGTCCAGGCATTTGCTGTGGGTCATATAAGGTTTCAAATGCGACATACTTTGCCCCCGAGAGTGGCTTAACTTGCTTCAGTATATCGTGCAAAGGAAAACCAACCCACGGAATCACCATTGACCATGCTTCAACACAGCGCAATCGATAAATACGCTCCTCTAATGAGAAGCGCTTTAATAGATCATCATAGTCTAAGGTTACTGGTCGCTCTACTTCACCTTCAATGCGAAGTTGCCAAGAGTTAACTTTGAATTCTTGGGCATTTTCTATCGGGTCGCTTTTGCTAGTGCCAAACTCATAGAAGTTGTTATGACTGATAACTTTTGATCTTGGTGTTAGCACTTGTTGATCAGCGTCTGCGTTTTTATAGCGTAAATCGCTTACCTGAAATGTCGCTTTAGTGTCTGTAGAAAACCAATCTATTGCATTAGCAGGTTGACTTAATAAAGCGCCGGCACCGAAAAAACCAAGCTGCTTTAATAATGCTCGACGCTGCAGATAGACTTGCTGATCAGTCACATCTTGTTCTGACAATTGCCAACATGGTTTATTCTTTATTAGCATCAGGGCTCCTTTTAGCAACACGCTCTAGATAAACAGACCCGACAATTGACCAATTTATTTTTAGCCAATAAAGAAATTGTTAACTTATCTGCTAATCGGCGCGAGGCTTCTTAGGTAGTTAACAATGTCAGTTGACTCATAAAGCCAAGTTACGCTGTCGTGTTTATCATCTATACGTAGGCATGGAACTTTACGTTTACCTCCCTGAGCAATTAATTCGGCTTGGTAATTTTCTTGCTCATTGATATTCCGTAACTGGATATTAAAACCTTGACGACGCATTTCACGTCGAACCTTGACACAAAATGGACAGGCCGGAAGCTGATAAAGGGCTAAATGAGCAACCTTTTCATCACGTAGTTGTTGTTGACTGCTATCTAACTTAGGCTTTTTAGGGGAAAAAATAAAATCTAACAATAAAATAATACGGCCAATAAACCAACGAAGGTGTTTCATCAATACTCTCTAATTAAGGTAATATACAAAGGGAAGCTACTGATATCATTGCATATCAGTAGCTTATGATTAGCTTGGGCCAGTCGATCACCACATTAAATCATCAGGGATCTGATACTGTGCGTAAGGATCGTCTTCATCGGCAGCATCGTCTTCAACTCTATCGTTTTTCACTAACAAAACTTCTGGGGCCAAACTCGCTACTTTATCAGCAGTTTCACTGGTAACAAGGTAAGTTGTCTCATCTAGACCACATAATGCTAATCTTCCATCAACTAATGCTTTGTGGGTTTTCTCATCAAGCTCAAGCTTTTTAATAACACCATTAAAGCTATAGTTATAAACGGCGTCACCTTGCTCTGGCGTGATGTGGTGGCTATTAAGAATTTGCAAGATGCGATGATGAAGCTCTTTTTCTGCGAGCTGCTTTTTCCTTTCCTCGTTTAAGGCTTTATCTTTGCTTAACTTCTCTTGTTTAGCTTTCTCCAAATCTTGTTTTATCTGTTCTTGCAAACTAGCGTCAACCTGCGCACCACTTCTTTTTTGCTTATTTTTTCTCCGTTGATCGGTGTTCGCTTGTCGTGCTTTTTGTTTAGTTGTCAGCCCAGCTTTCAATAATTGCTCTTGCAACGATGCCATAAGTTTCAACTCATCTAATATTAATTAACCACTCATAACGACTATTTTAACAAGTTAGCATCAAGATTGAACAGTACTTATTAAAGCGTGTTGATCTTTCATCTTTAATTTTTGTTCGAATTAAATGTGTTTTGACCACGACGCAAGAAATGTAGCATAGTTATTCTATGTAAAACCCTTGTACAGCTTCCACGTCCTGCTCAAGCTAAGTACCTACGTCCTTTAGGCAACAAAGGACAAAGCACATTTAAACGAATCCATAGGACAGCATTTAGTCACTATTTCTACTGTGTTATCGTCAATTCGAATGGAATAACTATGAAACATTGACTCTGTCTTGTATAAATGGCGTCTAAATCGCTGCAAAAACAAAACAGCAAAGTTCAACACGCTCTAGTTATTCTAATGAGGAAATTTAACCCGCATTAACGCCAGTTGCTGCTGAGTGTCCAAATCAGTAAACGCTTCAGGCAGAAAGTAAGGCAAAGCCAAGGATAAATTATCACTAATGACTCGTTTGGCACCACTGCCACTACTTAGCTGATTTAAGGTAGGAAAAAGGGATTTAGGAAAGGAAACTGGCGGTCCAATAGTGCTTAACTGAGATTTCGAAATTTGCGGATCAATGTCAAGCTGACTTGCAACAACAATATGGTTAGGATTGGCCAAACTAAACGCTAAAAAACCTTTTAAACACGATTTATCTAACAACCATTGGTCTGCCAAAACATAAATTAACTGTTCGATACTTCCATTAGGGCTAGCTGTAACATTAACACTTGCGGCTTTAATTGAACTTGCTAATCCTTGTGACCATTGACGATTTTCAATAATAGTAATGGGTAGTGATGAGAGCTCTTTTGCTACGCTTTCGCTCTGAAAACCGGTAACACAGTAGACCGGGTATTGAAATGACGACACCAGCTGACATTGTCGCCGGATCATACTCTCCCCTTCTATTTCCACCATGAGCTTATTCTGCCCTAATCGACTTGAGCAACCCGCAGCAAGAATAACAATAGCTAATCGATGATTCATATTCGATCTTTTATCAAGTGGACTGACGACGTTGCGAGAAATGCTGTTGAATCTCCGCGGTTATTGATAAAGCAATCGCTTGAGGTCCTCGACCACCAAGTGCGAGCCCTACTGGCCCATATATTCGTCCTTGAATGTCACCCTCGGTTAAATTAAGTGGAGCGATTAACTTATTGCGCCTCCCTTTAGGGCCAAGAAGACCAATGTAAGATAAAGAGGAGTGCCAGGCCATAGTTAAGATATCTTGATCAAAAGCCAAATTGTGCGTCATGATAACGACGCCATCATGTTGAGCAAAATCGTCACTTCTAATTGCTTCTGCTCTGACCTTTCGTCGTTGTTGACAGGTATCAAAACAAGTTTGCGCTAAATAGGTTGGACGGTGATCCCAAAGCGATACTTGCCAGCCTTGCAATGAAAGCATATTTACTAAAGGCTCTGCATCGGGGCCCGCCCCACAAACAACAATTGAAAGTGGTGGTGTTATAGGCACAATAAGAGTTTGAGTACTATTATCATCATCGGCTAACTGGGCAATAAAGTTGTCAACATCTGTTTCAGTGAGACAAAACTCTGCTTGAGCAATTGCATCATCAGCAATAAGTTGACAATAGAAGCCGCCCTCTCGATTGATGACGCTGTCGAGCATTTTATCGAAGCCCAAAAAACTGTTGGCCGGATTAATTGATGTTAGAATAATTTCAATAGCCCCATCACACCCTAACCCTAATCCCCACAGCAACGCCTCATCAGACATTAAATCGTAACGTAATAGTTTACTTTTGGATGAATCAAATAGCGCTTGGGCATGATGACAGATGTCAGCCTCTAAACAACCACCACTCAATAAGCCAATACAATCTCCCGCTTGAGTGATTAACATCATCGCCCCCGTTTTATAATACGTAGAGCCCTCTGTCGCAGATATCGTCGCCAATACATAATGACGTTGGCGGTCAAATTTTCGGTAAAAATTTACCCAGTTCTCTTGCATCCTTTATCTCTTATAAACTTTGCCCTTGCTTTAAAGCTAACGCAAAAGTTTGCCAAGGTAAAATAGCGCATTGTTTACGCACCGGAAATTTTTGTACGGCAAAGATAGGGTGTAGGTTTGGATACAAGGCAATATCCGTTTGATGGGAATGGCTTAGGCTTTGAATCAAGAGTTCTGCCAACTCTATAGCTCGGCTAACGTTTTTACCTTCAACACTTTGACACATTATCGATGCCGAAGCTCGGCAAATTGCGCAACTATCACCACAAAAAGCAATGTGCACAATGTCATCTTCATGACGATGGATCTGTACAACAATTTCATCACCGCAAGCGGCATTAATACCATCGGCGCTGTGCGTTATGGTGATAGCTTTATTAAAACCTACCGGCTGCTTATGATGTTCCAGTAATGCTTGTTGATACAATGACTGATTAGAAAAATCGATAATCGGTTTAAACTCTGCACTCACGCTAACACCTTATTGATCAATCGCCATCAAAAGATGGGTATGACTTAACCCATTGACGAGCCTATCTACATCTGAATAACTATTATAGATCCCCAACGACGCCCTAACACTGGCATTTTTAGCCAATAGTTGATGTAAAGGCTGCGCACAGTGGTGACCAGCCCTAACGGCAACATTTTCGCTATCAAGCATACTGGCGACATCATGGCAATGGACGCCACGCAATTGAAAGCTAAATAAATAAGGGCTAGTAGCAACCTCATTTATCGTGCCATCAAAACTCTTGCCAATCAATGGTTGAACAAAGTCTAGTTCCGCCAAACTTTTTTGCATATAGCGACTAAGGTTATCTAGATATTGGTTGATGTCTTTCCAAGAAATATCTTCCAAATAATCTAACGCTTCAACCAAGCCAACAATACTGGCGACATTATGAGAACCGGCTTCAAATTTTAGCGGGCCTGAAAGATATCGACTTTGGGCAAAGGTTACATCCTCGATGACACCGCCCCCCACTTGGTAGGGTTCCATTTGCTCGATTAATTGAGCTCGACAATAAAGTACGCCACATCCGGTGGGTCCATAAAGCTTATGTCCAGAAAAAGCATAGAAGTCACAATCAATATCTTCGACATCGACCATACCATGACAAACGGCTTGTGCACCATCGACGATCGATGGTATGCCTTTTTGCCTCGCGAACTGACAAATTTTCTTTACTGGATTAAACTTGCCAATTACGTTTGAACTATGGCAAACCGCAATAGCGACGGTATTGTGATCGACTTGTTCGACCAAATTAGCGAAATCGATTACCCCACGCTCATCGAGCTTAACCACCCGAAGCTCTGCATTTACCTGATGACACAATCTTTGCCATGGTAATAAATTAGCATGATGCTCTGCAGCACTGATAACAATGTTAGCATCCGGCGACATTTTCTGAGCAATATAACTAGACGCTACTAAATTGAGACTTTCAGTGGTGCCTGTAGTAAAGATAATACTTTCTGGAGAACTAGCATGTAAAAAGTCAGCAACCCGTTGTCGCGCTGTTTCTACGCGTTCAGTAACACTTGCACTTAATTGGTACAATCCTTTATGACTGTTGGCGTGACAATAGCATTGATAATGATACATAGCATCAGCAACGTGCTTAGGTGTTAAACACGTTGCCGCACTATCAAGGTAAGACAAATCTGGGTGCGCGTGAGAGAAAAAAATAGGGAAATCGCGCTTCCAAGGGCTAAATATCGACATAAATTGAATAAACTTTGGTTACATAGCGTTAATTTACAATAGCAATTGAAAATGTAACCAACAACTTAACAAGTGTAACGCTTTATTAAGTTTAAAATGTTTCGATATAATTACTTCACTAATCGAATTATGCTATCGCTTGATGAATCTTGATTTTCACTTTTCTCAGCCTCGACACTGATGTTGTCTTCTGTTCGAGTTAATAAGTCAATATGCGCGTCACGAGTCACCGATTTACCATTGTGATAACGATGATAAGAAAAACCTTTTAATCCAAGCTTTTTCGAAAACTTTAGAAATGTCATAAAGTCTTCTTTTGTAAAACTTTCTTCATCCTTAGCAAGCAGACCATCAATATACATATTGTCGCCATTAATATTGCAGTTAGCGATGGCACTGTAGGGTTCACCATACTCATCAACTTTTAGCGCTCGAACCATTTTCAATTCGAAGATCCAATTGTCGATCTGTACGTAACGAGGCGTTGTTTTTTTCATTTTTGTCTCTTTCATACACGCTTGGTAACTAAATAAAGCAATGTGTTGAATTTATATATTTTACTACGATTATGTAACAAAACTTGATCACTAAATGCGAACACCCAAACCACCAATAGGGTGTTAAAGGCTATAACAACAGGAATAAAGTCAAAGACGATAGCTTTTTGCTAAGACCAAAGCTATCAAAATGTTAACAATGCTTCGATTATGCCATGCTTTTTTTAATTACTCTAGGGGCGATTCACTATAGCGTACTGCTATGCAATGCAATCGAGCATAAACTTTAGTGTGTTGAAAATTTGGCATCCAACAATTACCGTATTTCCTACTGAGAGCTAACCTTTTGTCAAATCAAATAAAAAGGACTACCAGTATAAAAATCAATTTACACTGCCACACATATCAGATAAATCTAATAGCAGTTAACAACCAACTCAATATCAACGCACATCAAGGATATTTTATGACATTACTGATTGGATGCTTAGTTATTGCGATGCTTTTTCCTTTGTTAAGCAAGGCTCCTTTAGCCATCGCTCAACAAAGAATGGGGCGTTACGATAATAACTACCCGAGAGAGCAACAAGCCAAGCTGACCGGTTTTGGTGCGCGAGCACTTGCTGGTCATCAAAACTCGTTTGAAGCGTTAATCCTGTTTGCTCCTGCAATATTGTTAGCAATTACGACCAATAATACCCACCAATACGTTGTCCAACTTGCGATAACATATATTATTTGCCGTTTTGCATACCATGTTTTCTATTTGACAAATTGGGGGCTACTTCGCTCGTTAGTTTGGATAATAGCTATCGTATGCAACTTCTTGATTGCATGGGAATGCTTAATCAACGCTTCACAATGATCGGAGGTTAAAAGAGGGTTAAGCAACTAAATATCATATTGCTATAGATAGATGGTATTCAATATAAAGAAACACTTGTCTTCATTTAATACCCTAGATAAAGTAGGACGATAAACGATAAAAAGCTGATTTTTTCTTTGAGGTTTCCCTGTTTGTGATGCTTTTTGTCGATGGTGCTTTTCATTAAAGCCTCCTTTAAGGAGGTTTTTTTATGGTAGTTATCACTACTTTCATTAGCAAAAACAAGGTAAATGACGTGAACGATGAATTAGATTTAAACCAGATCAGAGAGAAGATTACTCAACTGGACCAGCAATTATTAACGCTTTTTGCGCAGCGTCGCTCACTCACTTTGCAAGTCGCGAAAAGTAAAGCGCACCAAATTAGACCTGTACGTGATCAACAACGAGAGCAAGAACTACTCATTCGCCTAATTAATCAGGGGAAAGCGTTAGGACTTGATGCCCACTACGTCACTAGTGTCTTTCAAACCATCATTGAAGACTCAGTACTCAATCAACAAGCCTATTTACAGACCTTAGCGAATCCAAATATAGAAATGCCAACCGTCAGCGTCGCTTTTCTTGGTGATAAAGGCTCTTACAGTTATTTAGCAAGCCACCGTTACTTTTCGCGTCGAGCTGAAAAAATTATCGAATATGGTTGCCAAAGTTTTAATGACATTATGCAGCAAGTGGAATCAGGGCATGTAGATTATGGTATGTTACCGATAGAAAATACCAGCTCTGGTAGTATTAACGAAGTTTACGATTTACTCCAACATACCAATCTGTCGATTGTCGGAGAAATCACTCAACCTATTGCTCACTGCTTACTCACCGCAGTTAATACTCGACTCGACAACATCAAAACAATCTATGCTCATGGCCAACCGTTTACCCAATGCAGTAACTTTTTAGATAAGCAACAGGGTATCCGCATCGAATATTGTGAAAGTACCGCTGATGCTATGGCCAAAGTATATGAACTTCAACGTGATGACGTTGCGGTTATTGGCAGTGAAGAAGGCGGTAAGTTATATAATTTACATGCGTTAGAAAAGTCGATAGCCAATCAAAATGAAAATCACAGTCGTTTTATTTTAGTCGCGAGAAAACCTGTTGAAGTTGCTGAGCAAATCCCAGCCAAAACAGCCATTATCCTTGCAACTGGCCATCAACCTGGGGCCTTAGTTGAGTGCCTTGTTGTTCTGAAAGATAAAGGCATTAACATGTGTAAACTTGAGTCTCGCCCGATTCAAGGGCGACCTTGGGAAGAAATGTTTTATATTGATGTTGAAGCCAATATAAAATCAGTCGCCCTGCAAGAGGCAATATCGGAAATCACCCCATTAACAAACTTCATTAAAGTACTTGGTTGTTACCCTATCGAACATATCAATCCAACCAGTGTTCCAAGTAGTGCTATTAACAACTAGTCAAGTAAATATTGGGAGTGAAACCTACTTCATTCCCAATGAGTGCTATCTCTTTTTCAGGCTAAAATAAAAACACCAGTGGATAAAAAGTTCATATATACTAACCAAGTAAATATCTTCAATTATTACAACATCAACACAAAAGGAGTATGCGTGGTGAAAGTTATTGCATCAATCTTAGTTATCGTTCTATTGGCACTCGGTGGAGCACTTTGGTTTATTGCTGGAGGCTCTTTAAACGATTTTGTAAAAGCGCAAATTGAATCTGTTGGCCAACAGGTGACAGAACAAAAAGTCAGCGTTGAACTAGTTGATATTCGATTATCGGAGGGAGCTGGAACAATAAAAGGGTTAAACCTACCTAATCCACAAGGGTATGGTAGTCAAAATGCCTTCACCTTAGGTGAATCTACTTTAGACATCAATTTGGAAAGTTTAACTAAAACACCTATTGTGCTAGATGCTATCATAATTAAAAATCCTTCCGCCTACATCCAAGTCACTAAAGATGGAAACTCAAATATCAAAGATTTAATTGATGCGATAAAAAGAAACACTGGCACTTCGACAGCAACTAAAGAAGAAAATGCTTCAGGAAAAGAACCTTTTATTGCTGTTGATAAAGTCGTTTTAGCCGGTACACAGCTAACATTAGATTTGACTGACTTAGGTAATAAAGTGCATCAATTGACCTTACATGATATCAATCTAAACGGTATTGGCGGAAAGACTGGCTTACCAGCTAGTCAGTTAGGTAGTGAAATTATCAAGCAAGCCTTATCTGAGCTTTGGAAGCAAGCTAAGAAAGAACAAGAAGGCATTATCAAAGAGAAAATAAAAGCGAAAGTTGATGAAAAGGTTGAGGAATTAAAAGAATCAGCCAAAGATAAGCTAAAAGAAGAAGCCAAGAAGAAATTAGGTAAATTGTTTGATAACGAGTAATAGCATAACTTAGGGTGTGTTGCTCTTTGGCGGTTGTATTTGATTTGTATTACTTCATTTAAATCGTGCTGCTTGATAAACGCATAATTATGCTAAGCTCTAAGCAGCTTACAACCTCCTAAAAACAAATAAAAGCATAGACATAATAGTTTTAACAGGCTAACGTTTTATTAATTAAGATAAACACCGATAAATAAATCGACTACGTAGCTTGTCAGTTAAAAGGGAATACAAAAGATGATGAAAAAGATATTGCTGCCAATTATTTCATTAAGCATGATAACTATCGCTAGTAATTCTGCAGCTACTGAATTTGAAATTACACCCATTATTGGACAATCAATCGGTGAAGACTTAATTAGTGGTACTGGTGATGTCTCTGTTTCAACCGGCACGAATATTGGGCTAGGTATAGCTTGGCAAGATACACCGAATGGACAAGGACAAGTATTGTTTAATTACGTTACCTATGACTTTGACAGTGCTGCCGACAATAGCAAGCAATCTTTAGATATTTTATATACCCACTTTAACGGTATTGCCCAGTTTCGCCAACAAAATTACACCACGACCATGTCGATTGGCCTTGGTGGTTCAATGATCAAAAGTGATGACGAACAAGAAGTCTACCCATCAGCAACAATCGCAGTTGGTACCCAATATAAAATTAACGAAAGGATCAACTTTGTCACAGAAATAAGAGGCTACGCTACTTGGGTAGATAGAGATGACCTATTATTTTGTGATGACGCCACGTGCCATGCTCATTTTCGCAGTGGCGTTTTTAAAGAAGCCAATGTTTCGATAGGTGTTTCCATTAAGTTTTGATCAAGCGCAAAGCGAGATCTCTATAAGTGTTCTAGAATGGATAATATTGTATTGCATCAAAAATATGACATTGACTTTAAATTAATAACTTAAAAATAATGAACACAACTGAAAAATTCATCTACATTACCGATTTGAAAGGGCGTTATAGTTATGTCAATAATGCTTTTTGTAATTTGACCGGCTTTGACAGCGAGCATTTACTAACCACGGATAGCCGAGAGCTAACCGACCCACGAATGCCGAAAATTGTGATTGAAGAACTATCACATACCTTGAAACAAGGTTACTCATGGCAAGGGCTTTTGAGAATCAAATCAAAAGAAGGTAACAGCGTTTGGCTCGATGCATTTATTACCCCTCAATATGAAAAAGGTAATATCATTGGTTACCAAGCTATTGGGAAAATGGCTACCAACGAGCTTGTCGATAGAGCAAATAAACTCTACCAAGCATTAAATAACAATAACCGTTGGGCAACTTTTGAGATCACCAAGAATCATAAATTTATCTTTCTGGTGTTGTTGACGCTGGTCAGCCAAGCTTTCATCTTCTTTCATTGGGGTTTAATTAGTTCGATTATTGCCGCCTTTGGTGCAATGGCGCCTATTGTGATTTTTTGGCAAGACATTATCCCTACCGCGATTCGTGCCCAAAAAATGCAAAATGTTTACGATTCTTTTTCAAGAAACGTCTATTTTGGCCAAGGCACTGCTAGCGTCTTTGATTTTAATTTTTCGATGATTAAAACAAAGTTAAAAGCAATTTTAGAACGTACAAAGGACGCAGCAACCCCAATAAAGCAGGTATTAGCTAACGTCATGTCTGGTGTTGAACTCACTAGAAAAAACCTGCAACAACAACAAGAAAAAGTCGACTTATTAGCAGAAGCAATGACCCAGATGCAAGCATCTACATCAGAGATCGCTAGCAGTACGGTAACCGCTGCCAGTGATATTGACGATACTTACCAACAATGTGAAGCCGCCAAAGAAACCATTAACGATACCACTCGTAAAATCAAACATTTAGCATTAGCGGTTGAAAATGCATCAAGCTCCGCAGGTAATTTAACTGAGTCTGCGAATAATGTCGGTGCTTTGATGGAAGATATCCAGTCGATTGCTGACCAAACCAACCTGCTCGCACTTAACGCAGCCATAGAAGCGGCTCGAGCAGGTGAACAAGGCAGAGGATTTGCTGTTGTCGCAGATGAAGTGAGAAGCCTGTCTTCACGAACCCAAGATTCTGCCAAACAAATCCATGAGCGCTTATCGTTAATGCTATCGACAATTGAAGATTGGGTTCAACTGATGCTGCAAAACAAAACGGAAGCAGAACTTTGTGTAGATAATGCTGAGATGTCGAATGAAAAAATTAATCAAGTTGTAGAGCAACTTGAAAAAATAAACGATGCTTCAAATCAAGTTGCAGCGGCGGCTGAGGAACAAAGCCAAATATCAACCCAAATGCATCATGATTTGGGTGAAGTCAAATTAACCATTGAACAGACTTGGCATCAAACCGATAATGTCAGCGAGCAAATGCATACATTGGAAAAAAGTGTTGAAGAAATTGCCAACGTTGCACAAACTTTTATACCTAACAACAAATAACTCAAACAATCATTTATGGAGAAGTAATGAAAAAAGCATTGCTAGTATTAATATCAGGTTTAATCCTAACCGCTTGTTCACCGGAAGTGGGCAGCGAAAAATGGTGTGAAAAACTAAAAGAAAAGCCAAAAGGGGATTGGACAGCTAACGAGGCTGCCGACTATACCAAGCACTGTGTTTTCAAATAATATTGCGCACATCAAACAAAAGAGGCGTTTAGCCTCTTTTGTTTATTATCAAGTCAAGGTTGGTAACTAAACTCCCCTCAGGTTTCTCAATAATTCGCCCTAGCTCAACCCCTTGTTGATAGACAATAATTGTCGGTGTATACCTAACATCGTGTGCCTTAGCTCGACCATTAGGCTCGATTTTAGTGAAATCGAGCGCTATCAGCTTCGTTTCAAACCGTCCATCAACAATTTTTAATAGCCTAGGCACTTCTCTGACGCTGTCATGACACCAAGTACCAAAATAAACCTCAAGCTTAAGGTCTTTAGGCCAACGATTAATGATTTCTCGCTCTTTATTAGAAACAAGATAGCCCTTATGCTCTTGGTTAAAGTCTGGGTATTCTACTAACAGGGATAACGATGAAATATCACCGATTGCCATTGTTGGATTAACTGTGCTACAGCCAATATTGCTTAGCGATAACAGAGTCGTAATCGTAATAATTCTTAAATTTTTAGTCACAAAACATTAATCTTTTTTGAGTTCATTGGCCTTTAATAACATGCCTTTACTCTCATGTAAAAATATTTCAGCATAGTCCCCAAACCAATCAGCGACTTGTTCAAAAACTTTGACAAAAGCGTCCTTGTCGCCCATTTCAACATCTTCTAATAATTCTAAAAAGCGATAAGCGAAACGCTTCATCATACCAATATTATCGTGGTTAGCGAAAATGATATCGGTATATAAAATGGGGTCTTGCGCAAACAATCGTCCGACCATTATCAGTTCAAGTCGATAAATAGGTGAACTCATTTCAACGAGCTGACCAATATCCGCACCTTCAGTCATTAAATGGTAACCATAAGCAATCGTTGAAAAATGACGCATAACCTGCACCATCGACATCGCTTTATCATGAGCTGCTGCATTAACAGGATAAATTTTAGCTCCCCATACTTGAAATTGCTCGATTAACCATTGATAAGAGGCTTTTTCACGCCCTTCACAGACAATAATAGTCTGTTTGATTAACCCAGCAACATCTGGTCCGAACATCGGATGTAGCCCAACAACCGGGCCAGAATGGACCTTCATCATTTCAAATAAAGGCGACTCTTTAACACTGGTAATATCCGCCAAAATGCATTCTGGAGATAAGGTCGAAAGACGACTAATGATCATATTGGTAAAACGAATTGGAACGGCAACGATCACTAAACTTGCATCAGCAAGAATACTATCGGAATGTTGCCAATCATCCTTTTCTAATGTCGCAACCTGATAGTCTGAGCGTTGAAATAAATCAACAAAAACGCTTCCTAGCTGTCCTTCGCCTCCGATAATGACAACTTTTTTGCAAGCAGGATTTACGCAACGATAACCACTAGCGTCCTGACTCACATAGGAGTCTCTCATCAGTCTGCGTAGCACATCTTCAATAAGATCTGCCGATAGGCCAACCTGCTCAGCTTGTTTGCGGCGCATATTAATGAGTTGAAGCTCTCGATCGGGAGCATATATAGGCATACCGACCTTAGATTTAAGCGCCCCGACCTTTGATGTTACGGCTCTTCGCTTTGCTAAAAGATTAACTAACTCACTGTCAATCGTATCGATTTCAGATCGCAAACTAGCCAATGCTTCGCTAATATCCATATTTTCCATCGTCTTTCACTTAACGAATTCTGTCATTTAAAACTTGCTGTAGTTTACTATTCATACCAGCAATTAGTCGTTCTGTTTCTTCAAAGCTAATACAAGCATCTGTCACCGAGACCCCATACTTTAACTGATCTTTTGCCTGTTCTGCACTTTGATTTCCTTCATTTAAGTGACTCTCAAGCATAATACCGATAATTGAACGATTACCCTCGATGATTTGATTAACAACATTTTCTGCCACTAGCGGCTGACGGCGATAATCTTTATTTGAATTTCCGTGAGAGCAATCAATAACAATGCTTGGTGTTATACTATGATTAACCAGTGCTTGTTCACATAGCGCAACATTAACGGAATCATAATTAGGTTGCTTTCCACCGCGCAAAATGACATGACCGTCAGGGTTTCCAGAAGTCGTAATTAACGCAACCTGCCCTTGACGATTAATGCCCATAAACCGATGTGCTGAAGCAGCGGAATGCAAAGCATTAATAGCAACGTCCAAACTACCATTGGTACCATTTTTAAAACCAATTGGCATTGATAAACCACTTGCCATTTCTCGATGTGTCTGAGACTCAGTTGTTCGGGCGCCAATGGCAGACCAACTAAATAACTCAGCTAAATACTGAGGGCTTATTGGATCAAGCGCTTCAGTTGCTAGTGGTAAGCCTATATCGGTTAACGACAGCAGTAATTCGCGTGCCGTCTTAAGACCAGTTTCAACATCAAATGAACCGTCCATATGCGGGTCATTAATTAACCCTTTCCAGCCAACAGTGGTTCTTGGTTTTTCAAAATACACCCTCATGACGATATACAAACTATCATTATACTGATCATGTAACTGTTTTAGCTTACGCGCATAATCTTTCGCTGCTTCGACATCATGAACTGAGCAAGGACCTGCGATAACCAGCAGCCGAGGATCTTTTTTATGAATGATATTAGAAATAATTTGACGAGATTGACGGACAAATGCTCTTCCTTGTGGTGAGAGCGGTAGTTGACTACGTAATTCATTAGGTGTCATTAACACCTGCTCAGCATTAACGTGTATATCATTTAGTTTGCTACGATGAGCGTTGGTTTCCTGTGACATAATACTTCCAAAAACTTAACAGCGAGTCTGATAACTATAGATGATGGCGACTAAGCAAATCTTAGATACCACTTTCGCAAGCGACTCCCCTACCATCTATAAAAAAACAAATCGTAAACATTTATTTACTACATTTGTAATGATAATTTTACGATTATTTTTAATCAAAGGAAAGTATGTTTTGAAAAAAAAGAAGCGCTCGTGGCGCTTCTTTTTAATAGCTGTACTCATTTGAAAAACAGAAATATTATGACGCTTGATGAATAATTCGACGAGCAATAAGATCTTCGACAACAGACGGATCTGCCAACGTGGATGTATCACCAAGGGTATCGAGATCATTTTCCGCTATTTTACGCAGAATACGACGCATTATTTTACCTGAACGTGTCTTAGGAAGACCTGGTGCATATTGAATATAATCAGGCTTTGCGAAGCGACCAAGCTCTTTTGCAACAAACTCAGTAAGCTCTTTGATCAATTCTTCTGACTCACTCGCATTACTCATCAAGGTTACATAAGCATATACTCCCTGCCCTTTGATTTCGTGAGGGTAACCAACAACAGCCGCTTCAGCTACTGCAGGATGTAGCACAAGTGCACTCTCTATTTCGGCAGTTCCAAGTCGATGACCTGAGACATTTAACACATCATCGACACGCCCAGTAATCCAGTAAAATCCATCTTGATCACGGCGAGCACCATCACCGGTAAAATAGTTACCAGGATACTGACTTAAATAGGTTTCATAAAAACGCTCATGATTACCATAAACGCTACGAAGCTGTCCTGGCCAGCTTCCTGTCATCACTAACAGGCCTTGATTTTCACCTTCTAACGTATTGCCATCTTTATCAAATAATGCCGGCTTGACGCCGAAAAATGGCTTTCCTGCTGCACCTGGTTTCATATCAACGGCACCTGGTAAGGAAGTGATCATGATACCGCCAGTCTCAGTTTGCCACCATGTATCAACAATAGGACATGCGGATTTACCAACGATTTCGTAATACCAATGCCATGCTTCCGGGTTAATAGGCTCACCAACCGTACCTAACAAACGAAGCGATGATAAATCATAGCGATTAACAAACTCATCACCGACACTCATTAGAGCTCTTATCGCGGTAGGAGCCGTGTAAAAGATATTGACCTTGTGTTTTTCACAAACTTGCCAAAACCTGCCCGCGTCTGGGTATGTCGGTACGCCCTCAAAAACAAGTGTTGTTGCTCCATTGGCAAGTGGTCCATAAAATATATAGGAATGACCAGTTATCCAACCTGCGTCAGCAGTACACCAATAAATATCACCATCTTGATAATCAAAAACATATTTATGAGTCATTGCCGCGTATAAAGAATAACCGCCACAAGTGTGTAATACGCCTTTCGGTGTTCCTGTTGAGCCAGAGGTATATAGGATAAATAAAGGGTCCTCTGCATCCATAATTTCTGGTTCACACTCTGTCGACATTGTCGCCACGGCTTGCTGGTAATGAACGTCGATATCACTATTCCAGTGAATATCTCCTCCTGTTCGCTCAACGACTATCACCGAATGCACATCAGGGCACTCAGTAATTGCAGCATCAACATTAGCTTTAAGTGCAATAGTACGACCGCCTCGAAGACTCTCATCAGCAGTAATCACCACTTGACAATTTGCATCCACAATACGTGCTCTAATCGACTCGGTTGAAAAGCCACCAAATACGACCGAGTGAATCGCACCAATACGAGCACATGCCAACATTGCGTATCCAACTTCAGGGATCATTGGCATGTAAATACATACCCTATCGCCTTTTTTAACACCGCGTTCTTTTAATAAATTAGCCATTCGGCAAACGTTATCATGCAGTTCTTGGTAGGTAATTTTTAAATCTTGGCTCGGATCATCGCCTTCCCAAATAATAGCGACATCATTTGCTTTTGAAGGTAGGTGCCTATCGATACAATTATAGCTGACATTCAGTTGACCTCCTTTAAACCAATTAATGTTAGCTGTAGCCAAGTCAGACTCACAGACTTTATCCCATGGCTTATACCAATCAAGAAACTTATTAGCTTGTTCCGCCCAGAACTCTTCAGGTTGCTCTATCGATTGTTGGTACATCGTTTCATACATTGTTGACGTAATATGCGTTTTTTCCTTTGCTTTAGCATGCACTGGATAACAGCTTTTTAGTTCATTCATAAAAAATCCCTCACCTTCAACTCTACACTTATATTGTCTTAGTTATTTTTGTTAAGCAGCTTTCAGCACTTAATACTCGCAAGCTACATAGATGCTCAATATCTTATAGCAACTAAGCGCAATAGACTACTCAACTAAAGTCGAATACTGAGTTAATAAGTCCATAAACCGTTGCAAGTAATGACCTAAAGAGCTCCCCTTTCAATAAGAATCTCCCATTAATCAAATTTTTAGTGAGATATTTGTTTATTTACGTTTGCTTTTGCCTACATAATTAAATTTCCTAAAGAAAATATATAAAAAGAAGAATAAATTTTTACACTTCTTGTAAATATGTTCTACATTTTAAAGAGATGCAGAGAGAGACCACTATTTATGAATTTCTTAAATAAACTTTCAATTACAAAAAAAATCTATTTGATCCCTGTGATCGGCTCTATCAGTTTCATAATTTTTTTAACGCTATCGACGATAACGGCTAATCAAAATGTCGCGGCGATATCCCATGCCAAAGATGTACAATTTCCCGTAGTACAATATTCAAAAGAAGTGTCAGTTTCTATCATCCGTATCTCAGAAATGCTTAATAGCGCGGTAACCACAGGGGAAGCAGATGCAATCGCAAGCTCTGATAAACTAGCACAGCAAATTGCCGAAACGATAGAAAAAATTGGTCGTATTTCCCCTGAATTTAATGCTGATAAGCAACGCTTGGCAAATCAGTTTCAAGATTACTACAGCAAAGCTAAAACCTTATCATTAGGAATGATTCAAGAAACTGTTGATTTTGAAAAACTGCCTACCATGGGCAAAGAGATGAATGAAGCCTTTGAGCTTGTTACCAAAACGGTCGCCGACTTCAACCAAAATAATGTCGATATCTTTGAAAAAGAAATCTCTGAAGCCAATACGGCCGCTGAAAATTTGGTGACTACGGGTTACGTTATGGGGTTTATCACGATAGCCTTACTCTTTGGAGCCGCTGTACCAATTATTTCAGGGGTAACTTCTTCTTTAGCTAATGTAATTAACTCGCTAAGCGATCTTGCTGATGGTGAAGGAGATTTGACGGTTAGGTTGGAAGCGAAAACAGAGGATGAGGTAGGTGAACTGGTTCGCTGTTTTAACCGCTTTATCGAAAAGCTACAACATACCATCAAGCAAGTGGTCGAAATAGCATTGCCGTTATCTGAAATGGCGTCAACCGTTAGTGCTACAGCCGAAGAAACCAGCAACATAACCATGGTACAGCAGCAAGGTGCCAACAATGCAAAAGAAGCGGTAGAAAATTTAAATATTAGTGTTCACAGTGTCGCGGATAACGCCGCGCAAGCAGCATCTGCTTCAACTGAAACCTCAAAAATATCTAAAGATGGCGCAGATGTTGTTGATAAAACGGTTAATACAATTCATCAACTGGCGTCGACCGTTGAACGCTCATCAGATGTAATCGATCAACTTGATAGTGACGCTAATCAAGTTGGCGTTGTGTTAGACGTGATTAGAGGTATTGCAGAACAAACCAACTTGTTAGCGCTCAATGCCGCAATTGAAGCTGCTCGCGCAGGCGAGCAAGGACGAGGCTTTGCTGTTGTTGCTGATGAAGTGCGCACGCTTGCTTCTCGTACACAAGAATCTACCATTGAAATTCAAAATACTATTGAGAAACTGCAAGCGGCAGCCAAAGAAGCAGTTAATGCGATGAGTAGTGGTAAAGAGCTCGCTGATCACAGTGTAGAGCATGTTAGCGCTGCGGGACAATCACTTGAGGCAATAACGGCGTCTGTCGCTCAAATAAACGCGATGACTGCTGATATTGCCAATGCGACGGAGGCGCAATCTGAATCGGCTATACAAATTGTTTCTCATGTAGACGAAATAAGCTTAAGTACTACGCAAACTCATCAAGCTTCAGAAGAATTGGCGACAGTTAGTGCAGATTTAGCTCATTTAGCCAATGATCTAGAAGTCATCGCCAAAGGATTCAAAGTATAAATAATCAAAGCAATGTCATGCGGTAAAATTTGCTTTATGTCCAAAACGACGGGGAGTTAAATTTATGAAAATAACACGTACGGGTGTCCTCGGTATAACGTTACTGTTCACCACAACAAGTTATGCAGATATTACTTTTAATGGCTTTGCTTCTATCAGGGCCACGCACAATAGTACCGATGGTGGTAATGTACCTTACAACAGTTTTTCTGATGAAGGAGAAATTAGTTTTAAAGATGAATCATTGTTTGGTTTACAAGGTAGAGCGGAACTATCAGACGGTTTATCAGCAACCATTCAACTGTACGCAGAAGGTAAAAATGACTTTGAAGTAGATGCCAGATGGGCTTATCTTTCTTATGAACTAAACGATGCACATCAAGTAAACATTGGCCGCTTTGCCAACCCTGTATTTCATCAATCAGAATATGAAGTTGTCGGTTATGCCCATAACTTTTCACGACTACCAAAAGCAGTTTACAACGGGTTTGAATTCTCTACGGTAGAAGGTATTTCTTTAGACAGCACATTTTTTATTGGCGATTACACCCTGACCACAAAAGCGCTATATGGGAATTGGGATGGTAGTGTCTTTATTGCCGTCGTAAACAAAGATGTTCCTCTTGGTTTTAAAGATATTTTTTCCTTCAATGCAACGCTAAGTGGTGATTGGTGGAAAGTATTCGCTGGAGGGTTTATTACAGAACTTGATGGCCGAGACTTTGATCAACAAGCGGTATTCCCGGCCGTCAATGCTTTTGTCGACATGGCTCGTGAGGGCGGAGCATCACAAAGCTCAATTAACGACTTTTATCATGCCATTGGTTGGGACACAAAAGACGGGTTATATTCTTTTGCAGGATTTAACATTAACTATAATGACTGGATTGTAGATTTTGAATATGCTTATTATGGCGTCGATGATTCAAGCGATGGTTACAATGACACTTGGTATTTTGCCGTAGGCCGACGCTTTGATGATATTGTCGTCACCGTGCATGCTGAAGAGTTCGCTCAAGATACCGACTTTGGTGTTTTTGACCACCTAAACAATAATTTTCTTCGAACTGTTGCCGAAAACACGCAAGCCTCATTAGCCGCTCGAGAGTTTGATGGTTATGGAGTTTCGCTACGTTACGATTTTCACCCGAGCGCAGCATTTAAGTTAGATTACTTTAGTGGTGAAGATACCCGCGCATCAGTTGGAGATTATTCAATCATTTCCGCTGGCATTGATTTAGTATTTTAGGAGATAACGATGAAAATTTTACGTCAATTGACTTATATACTACTCGCAACTTTACCGATGGTTTCATTTGCAGGCGTGGTAATCGTTCATCCATCAAATGGTGCTGCGTTAGACTCCTCTGCTATCAAAAAAGTATTCTTAGGCAAAAGTAAATCATTTCCAGATGGCGCACAAGCGGTACCGCTTGATTTGGAAGGTGGTGATGTCCGTGAGCAATTTATTAACTCCATGCTCGGCAAATCTGAGAGTCAACTTAAAGCCTATTGGTCTAAATTAATATTTACAGGTAAAGGTCAAGCACCTAAAAGCGTAGCGAGTGAAGCAGAAGCAGTAAAATTGGTCAGCCAAAATCCTAACCTGATTGCTTATGTCAGTGATGGTGCGGTCAATGACTCAGTGAAAGTTGCCGCTAAATTTTAACGTAAAAAAACCTGCAGCTAAGCTGCAGGTTTTCTTGTCTGGATATTGAGCTATTGTTTGCCAAAGGCAACAATTATTTTTTAGCCAACTTCTCTTTGATACGAGCTGAACGGCCAGAACGCTCACGAAGATAGTAAAGTTTCGCTTGGCGAACATCACCACGACGTTTAACTTGGATTGAATCAACGATTGGGCTGTGAGTTTGGAACACACGCTCTACACCAACACCACTCGAAATTTTACGAACGGTGAACGCAGAGTTAATACCACGATTCTTAACAGCGATAACAACACCTTCATATGCTTGAAGACGTGTTTTATCACCTTCTGTAACTTTTACTTGTACAACAACAGTATCGCCTGGAGCGAACGCTGGTACATCTTTCTTTAATTGCTCTTGCTCGAGCATTTCAATAATTTTACTCATAATTACCTTCTTCCTAGGGTTCACAGTCATCAACAGGTCGAGCTTTCGCTTTTATTTGCGCTAACATCTTTTCCTGTTCTGCTGTCAGAGCTAGGTCAGTTAATAGTTCTGGTCTTCTAGTCCATGTTCTTTCTAGTGATTGATACAAACGCCACTGGCGAATTTTTTCATGATCTCCACTCAATAGCACTTTAGGAACTTCTTTCGAATCTCCCGATAAGGTATCAAGTACCTCTGGCCGAGTATAGTGAGGACAATCTAACAATCCATTCGAAAATGAATCCTGCTCTGCAGATAAATTGTGTCCCAATACACCAGGCACGTACCGTGCTATGGCATCAATTATTGTCATCGTTGGCAGTTCACCACCACTTAGGACATAATCACCAACCGACCACTCTTCGTCTATATCAGACTCGATCAGTCGCTCATCAATCCCTTCATAACGACCAGCAATAAAAATTAGTCGGTTATGTTGGGCGAGTTCATGAACACCCGCTTGTGTCAATTTTTTGCCTTGGGGCGACAAATAAATTACTTTCGCCGCTCCGCCGTGCTCTTGTGCCGCCTGCTTCGCCGCTGCTATAGCGTCTCGTAAAGGCTGCACCATCATCAACATACCTGGCCCACCACCATAGGGGCGGTCATCAACGGTACGATGACGATCCTGGGTAAAATCTCTTGGGTTCCATGTTTGAAACTCAATTAACCCATTTCTTATTGCTCGGCCGGTTACCCCATGCTCTGTGATAGCGCTAAACATCTCAGGAAACAAGCTAATCGCTCCAACCCAAAGGTGTGTATTTTTATTGCTATCACTCACTAACTAAAAACCTGGATCCCAGTCAACACATATTTGTTTAGTTTCAATACTCACCGATTCTACCACTTGATCAAAAAGATAAGGAATTAACCGCTCTTTTTTACCAAATGCGTCATTTCGGTTCGCTTTGACAACAAGTACATCATTTGCGCCTGTTTCTAATAAATCAGACACTACACCGAGGTCGTAACCTGATGAGGTAATAACTTGCAACCCGATGAGATCTCGCCAATAAAACTCACCTTCCGGTAATTCTGGCAATGCCTCTTCGTTAATCACAATATCAGAACCAACCAAAGTTTGTGCTTGGTCTCTATCATCAATGCCGCCAACCTTAACAATAAGTCCATTGTTATGTTTGCGCCAATCGGTTATTTCAACTTGCTGTAATTTATTTCCTAATTTTAACGACCAAGGAAAGTAGTCAAGTATGGCTTCTTGTTCATCTGTAAACGAATGAATCTTTAACCACCCTTTAATACCGTAGACTGCGCCTACTTTTCCAAGGGTAACTGCACTTTCTTTCGCGACCACGATGACTCCTAAAACCTATTAATTAAGCTGCTGCTTGAGCGTCTTTAACTAATTTGGCCACACGATCAGATACAGCTGCACCTTGACCAACCCAGTGGTTGATACGATCAAGATCTAAGCGTAACTTTTCTGCTTGACCTTGTGCTGTAGGGTTGAAGAAACCAACTTTCTCGATGAAACGACCATCGCGAGAGTTACGGCTATCTGCAACAACAACCTGATAGAATGGACGCTTCTTAGCGCCGCCACGAGCTAAACGAATGGTAACCATATCGTCCTCTATTATTTAAGTGTTAAACGAATTTTCCAGACACTTCCCATCACCTGGGTGACAGAAAAGCTCGCGTATTCTACGCTTTTTTGCGGAAAAAGCAAGTAATCCCCTGCTTTTATATCAGTGAAATATCTTTTTTCGATAGTGATAAAAAAGGCTTATATGTTACATAAGCCTTGGCAATAAAAAAATGTTAGTTATTCGTTGGTTGCAACGAAATTAGCTGACAATGCTATGCTCGCTATTTTCTGCCGAACATTCCGCCCCCCATTCCACCTGGCGGCATCATTCCTTTCATCGAGCGCATCATTTTCTGCATGCCACCTTTACCTGACATCTTTTTCATCATTTTTTGCATTTGGGTAAACTGTTTAAGCAACTTATTAACGTCTTGTATTTCTGTACCTGAACCTGCCGCGATTCTGCGTTTACGAGATCCTTTGATAATTTCAGGTCGTTGACGTTCACCCGGCGTCATTGAATTAATAATCGCTTCCATTTTCACCGTTACTTTATCGTCCATTTGTCCTTTAACTTGCTCAGACAAATTCCCCATTCCAGGCAGCTTGTCCATTAAGCCCATCATGCCCCCCATATTCTTCATCTGAACAAGTTGCTCTCGGAAGTCTTCAAGGTCAAACCCTTTGCCACTCTTAACCTTTTTGGCAAGTTTTTCAGCTTTTGCACGATCAACTTTTTGCTCCACTTCCTCAATGAGGGACAACACGTCTCCCATACCAAGAATACGAGAAGCGATTCTATCTGGATGAAAAGGCTCCAATGCATCAATTTTTTCGCCCACCCCCATAAACTTAATCGGCTTACCGGTAATATGGCGAATTGAGAGCGCAGCACCACCTCTGGCATCACCATCAGTTTTGGTTAAGATCACACCAGTCAACGGAAGTGCATCATTAAAGGCCTTGGCTGTATTAGCCGCATCTTGCCCGGTCATCGCATCGACGGTAAATAAGGTTTCGACAGGGTTAATCGCTTTATGTAGCTCTTGGATCTCTGTCATCATTTCACTATCGACATGCAAACGGCCGGCTGTATCTACAATAAGGACATCAAAAAATTGCTTTTTGGCATGTGCTATTGCAGCATTGGCAATATCAATAGGTTTTTGGCTAATATCACTTGGGAAGAACTCAACGTCTATTTCCTTAGCCAAAGTCTCTAGTTGTTTAATCGCTGCGGGTCGATAGACGTCGGCACTAACCACCAAGACTTTCTTTTTTTCTCTATCCTTTAGAAATCGAGCTAATTTTGCTACAGACGTCGTTTTACCGGCACCTTGTAGGCCCGCCATTAGCACAATTGCCGGTGGAGTCGCTTTCAAGTCAAGCGCTTCATTCACTTCCCCCATGGCAACTTCGAGCTCTTTCTGAACGATTTTTACGAAAACCTGCCCCGGTGTTAAACTTTTTGAGACATCTTGCCCGACAGCACTTTCTTTAACCTTGGCAATAAATTCTTTGATAACGGGTAAAGCAACATCAGCTTCAAGTAACGCCATTCGCACTTCACGCAAGGTTTCTTTAATATTATCTTCAGTCAAGCGACCTCGGCCGCTAATATTCTTCAAGGTTTTGGTTAAACGATCGGAGAGATTTTCAAACATGGATGACTCAACAGTTACTAGATAATAAATACTGCCCTCTATTATACGTGTCAGACAAATTAGCGAAAGGATAAATTTTACTCGTCATTGTCCGTTTAACATAAAACATAGACAAATAGTGATTGGGGCTAGTATCACAGCAATAATCTGATAAAATCATCTGACTGTTTTTAATGACTTGAATGGAGTCTCTTTTGGAACTGTTTTCGCTTAGCTTAATTGTATCCATGTTAAGCTACTTTATAGCCGCGGTTGCAGTGGTCAATCGCCTGTTCCATGAAAAAGGCCCGAATATCATTTTTGTCCTATCATTTGCAATGATAGGCGTGATAGCGCATTTAGTTTCTATCAACTTACTATTGTTTACTCAATCAAGTATTGATTTTGCCTTACCAAACGTCATTTCACTGGTGAGCTTAGTGATTGCTGTCACCATAAGTGCATTAGCCTTAAAATATAAAGTTAATTTACTATTGCCAGTAACCTACGGCTTTGCCGGGATATGGCAAATTGTCATGTTAATTATTCCACACGGTAACCAAATCCCATTAACGACCGATAAACTCGCTTTATTTAGTCACGTATCATTGGCCCTAATAGCCTATTGTGTGTTGATTATTGCTACTTTATTTGTTTTCCAAGTCGTCTACATTAACTACAAACTAAAAAGTAAAAACTTAACCGCTGTTACTCATTTACCTCCGCTGATGCAAGTTGAAGGACAGCTATTTACCTTATTGGCAATCGGCACCTTTACTCTATTTATTAGTCAGTTAACTGGTTTAATGTTTTTAGATAACTTCTTTAGTAAAGACAATGCACACAAAACCGTGCTATCGCTAATGGCTTTACTCATTTATAGCTGGGTAATATGGCGACACTATAAAGAAGGGGTTAGAGGTCATAGAGTGATGGTTTTAACGATTATCGCGACGTTTTTACTAACTTTGGCTTACTTTGGCAGTCGTTTTGTCAAAGAATTTCTCTTATTCTAGCTTTTAAGGTATAAATACACTTTAGATGTTGAATAACAAAAACATAGTTAACTCATTATAGGAACCCTTTTTGGACAGCGTCTCAACACAATTATTGTTTGTCATTTTAGGCATATTGATTTTCATTTCTGCATACTTTTCTGGTTCAGAAACAAGCATGATGTCATTAAACCGTTATCGTTTAAGACATTTAGAAAAGCAAAATCACCGGGGAGCGAAGCGTGTTAGCAGGCTTCTCAGTCGTCCAGACAGGCTTATCGGCCTGATACTTATTGGTAACAATCTCGTCAATATTGCTGCTTCAGCAATTGCAACCATCATTGGCATGCGATTATTTGGAGATGTTGGCGTGGTCTATGCGACATTTATCCTCACACTAGTCGTTTTAATTTTTGCTGAGGTCACACCAAAAACCTTAGCGGCACTTTATCCGGAAAAACTGGCCTTCCCAAGCTCGATTATCTTAACAGGCTTACTAAAAGTGCTCTTTCCTATCGTTGTTTTGGTTAACGGTATTACCAATGGCTTTTTAGCGCTTTTGCGCATTAGCCAAGAACAAAGGGAACAACACAGTCTCAGTACAGAAGAGTTAAGAACGGTGGTTAATGAATCGACCGCCCTGCTCCCTGAGCGAGATCAAAACATGTTGGTTGGTGTACTCGATCTTGAAAATGTAACCGTTGAAGACATTATGATACCTCGAAGTGAACTAGTGGGTATCGATATCAATGAGGACTGGAAAAAAATTCAAAAACAGTTAACACAATCGACACACACTAGAGTATTACTTTATCGCGATAGCATTGACGATGTGGTTGGCTATATTCACATGCGCGATGCGCTTAAGTTACTCTCGAAAAATCAGTTCACAAAAGCAACCTTGTTACGTGCAGTACGTGAGCTCTATTTTATACCAGAAGGCACTCCGCTAAACGTGCAACTATTAAAGTTTCAACGAGCAAAAGAGCGACTGGGTTTAGTGGTCGATGAATATGGTGACATCCAAGGGCTAGTAACACTTGAAGATATTCTTGAAGAAATCGTTGGTGAATTTACCACCAGCATGACGCAAGCACCTAGCGAAGAGCTGTCAAGACAACCTGATGGCAGTTACCTCGTTGATGGTGGTGCTAGTATCCGAGAGATCAATAAAGAAATGAATTGGCACTTTCCAACAGACGGCCCTAAAACGTTAAATGGTCTAATTGTCGAGGTGTTAGAAGATATTCCTCAAGCCAAGTTAAGTGTTCGCATTGCCGGTTACCCTGTTGAAATAATTGATGTTACCGACAACATGATTAAGACAGTACGTATCATGCCCGAATATTATATCGGCCAGCAAGAGAGTGACGCCTAGTTAAACGAGCGTCATAGTTTTGTACTATTGCTGGCAGAACCCTCGCGATTGAACTTGGTTGAACTTTGTTGAACTTAGCTACCTTTTCTCTCGGTACTTGTGATACGTTCAATCACTCTAATCACCATAGATCGACAAAAACAACGCTACAGTTAAACAATCCACTTCAAGGCATCAATAATCTGTTTGTTACTTCTATCGCATCTCAATTTATATAACCTAAGGTTAAATAGCTAATTTCTTGATTGGTTCAAAATTGTATTGGGCTGATCCGCATTAATGTCAAAGTAAACTCCGATGCTCAATGCACCAGTGTGCAATGCCAACTCGTAGCCACTTATCTTATTATATTTACATTGCTTATCCTGAAAATAAGCTTTTACTGTGGATAACAGGTCAACCGGCAAAATTTACACACAAAGTTATCCACAGACCACTAGTACTCAATAACATTTCCACAATTTCTGTGGATAACGAATTCCAGACCAGTAAAATAACGTACTGTAATTTTGCAAACCTTTTTTACGAAAAAATGAAGTTTTTTTTACGCCTATTTTGGAGCGCTGACAATTCAAGCGTTTACAGTAAATCCTTAATATTGCGAATTTTATTTGGCAAGAAAAATGCTTATTTAAGAGGGATATTTTTTACAAACTAGGCGTTCATTACCAAAGGTGACGTTTAAACAAAAATTGTTAAACCATTAGAAAAATGTGAATGTTCAACTACCAACTTGAATCCAGATATTTACCATCAATTTAGCGGTTTATTCTTCCACTTCCGTGTGATAATAACAACTTATTAACAACCACTGATCTTTTTAAGTAGGCAAGCCTCATTTTCTATCATTAGCCAAAAAATAGACGCCATAACCAGCTTCGATCTAAATCTTGCTCACATGATTTTAGCTGACCACTATATTGACGGGCTCGATTATCAACCTTACGGGCAACTTTAACTAACCAATTTTTACTTTTATAGGTTTTACGCTTAAAGCCACCCCACCCCTCATGATAGTTAAGGTACTGATTATAAGCGTCCCACTTTGACACTTTATTGACTCGTTGTGTTTTAAAAATAAACCAAGCCATAAAGTCTATCGCATCATCAAAATCATCGCGATCAGCGCCTGAATTTCCGGTTTCTTTAATATAGTCATCCCAAGTCATTGTTTTGGCTTGTGAGTAGCCGTAAGCCGTACTAACCCGACCCCAAGGAATAAAACCAAACAAATAGTCTCTTGGCGGTAAAGCATCAGAGCGAAACGAACTTTCTTGATACATCATACTCATTGGGACGTGTATAGGCACTCCCCAACGCTCCCTCGCTTCCTTAGCTGCAAAATACCAATCACGGTGCTCTCTAAATATTTCACATAAATTTTCAGGATTTTTTGGCGGGGGTGTAGCACAAGAGCTAACAAAAATCACGGTGATAAAAATGACGACTAGCTTTTTAAAGTAAACCATATTTTTAAATACATCTCCGCCAACACAAACAATTAATAGTATATCTAAACGCTCTTATATAGTGCCTGAAATTGCCAATTTTTAAAAATAATAAAAATAAATATATTTTTTGAACTTTATCGAATTTAGCCTATCTGAGTTTATAAGACATGATAGTTGTGTTTTCCCTTGAACATCTTTTAAGCACGTGATTACGTGCTTTTTTTTTACCTATAAATTGTTGAGTAAAAATTTAAGATTAAAATTACATTTTATTTGAACTTTTTGAATGTATGTCACTCTTACATAATGAGAGGCTTTAATTTCCCTTAGTGTTTCATGTTTTATAGCGCATCTAAATGATGCGCTTTTTTTATACTTATCCTGATAAAAAATAAACACAAAAAAAATAGAACAAAAAATGAACTAACACTGAGAACCCGAGTCATACTATTCGAGAAGCAAAATTTACCTCCCTGGACTGCTTTCTTAATCTATAGCGCGTTTAATAACGCGCTTTTTTTTGTCTGATATTATTGATTGAAATATTGCGTTAAAAAATCATCGAAATTTAATGTATCCGCGCTTTCAATACTCTGCTGCTCTTTAACGGAGCATTGCGCTTGCGCAATAAAGTACTCTCTATCAAACAGTTGATAATTTCTTTGCGTTAACTCATCTCGATACTGTTTTGCATTTGCCAATGCAAGCTGAGATAAACTTCCGTCTTCTTCTACGAGATATTTAACGAGTTTTGCCGATGGCGTTAAAGACGGATCAATTAACTTATCTTTTTCTAACAACAGTGCTGATTGATATTTAGTAGACTTATTAGCTTTATCAAGCAATATCGCGATGGCACTCATCTCTTCAAGCAGCTCTAGTCCCCATTGCTTAACCGATTTACTTTGCATACCATCATTGAGCATTAATGCTGGATTTCTGCCATTAACCACGACTTGATTCATATTATCTTGTAATTGAGCATGCTGGGGTTGATCTAAATCGGCACTTGGTTTTAATGCACAAAATGTTAGAAATATTTCTAAGAATAAAATTTGTTGCTTATCAATCCCCGTTATTGAAAATGGATTAACGTCGAGTGCTCGCACTTCAATGTACTCTACTCCTCTTGCCTTCAATGCTTGTGAGGGTTTTTCTCCTGATAGGGCAACTTGCTTTGGTCTAATGGGCGCGTAAAGCTCATTCTCAATTTGAAGAACATTACTGTTTAATTGTTGATAGTTTTCACCAACTTTTATCCCTATCGCCTTAAATTTTTGAGAAGGCAAGTTGATAGCGTCTTGCACGCCCTTAACGTAACTTTCTAAGCTGTTATAACAAATATGCAAAGAAGATTGTTCACTATTGGTATAACCTAGATCACTCATGCGTAAAGATGTTGCATGCTCCAAATATAGATAACCTCTCGGTGATTTTTTAAACGGCAAATTTGTTTCTTTACCTTTTAAAAAAGAGGGGCAAATTGCTGGAGAACTTCCGTATAAATATGGAATTAACCATGCAAAGCGTTTGTAATTCCTTAACACAGCAAAGTACTTATCAGAGATGTAATCTTGTTGTGACAGGTTACTTTGTTCAATTGATTGATATACTTGCCAGAATTTTTGAGAAAATGAAAAGTTGAAATGCACGCCGGCAATTACTTGCATCATACTGCCATATCGATTTTTAAGCCCTTGTCGATAAGTTGTTTTCATTCGACCTATATTCGATGTGCCGTAATACGCTAACTCAATATCATCTTCTTTCTCAACAAAGCAAGGCATACTCATTGGCCAAAGGAGTTCTTCACCAATCTGCTCTACGGTAAACTTCTGAATATCCTCTAGTTGCGATATCACCTGCTCAGGGCTGTGGCTCACTGGTGTGATAAATTCTAATAAGGGTTCAGCATAATCAGTAGTTATATGTGGGTGAGTTAAGGCGGCGCCTAGTCCTGGATAATGTCTTTGCTGGGACAGTTTTCCTTCAGCTAACACTCTTAAAGCTTCTCGTTCAACACCATAACCACTATGAGTTAAAGCATTACTATTTTCATCCAACTCAAAAGCTGAAAGTAATTGACTGTATGTAAGTGACAAAATATTCCCTTAAGCATTTCGCTTTAACGATTTACCTAACTTTGTGGCGGTAATTCTACATTTCAATGGCAGTATAATAGAAAAATAAATGTAAGTATTAATTACAATCTAAATGAGCGTTAAGATAATTTACAGAAAATGTACGAAAATTCCCTTACAATATCGTCTATTACCTTGAATATATAAATGTCCTATGGATAACTTCTCCTTACCTTCTCAAATTAACATTGTCCACGATGAGCAAGATTTCATCATCGTGAGTAAACCTGCAAATATCAGCTTCCATGATGAAGGTAACGTGGGACAAGGGTTATTTTCTCTCGTTAAAAAAAGTATAGCGCTAGATGAGCTCTACCCTGTCCATCGTCTCGACAAAATGACGTCAGGACTCGTTATCATGGCAAAAACACTCGAGTGTGCACGCTGGTTTCAGCATGCTTTTGAGCACCACCTTATCGAGAAGTATTATATTGCGTTAAGCTCGCATAAGCCTATAAAGAAACAAGGGCAGATCAAAGGAGATATGGCAAAAGCTCGAAGAGGCATGTGGAAGTTATTGCGAAGCACAAACAACCCAGCGATAACACAGTTTTTTAGTTACAGCGTCAAAGCGAACTTACGGTTATTCGTTTTAAAACCTTACACAGGAAAAACCCATCAACTTAGGGTTGCACTTAGTAGTATTGGTGCTGCCATTGCAGGTGATAGCTTATATGAAAGTAATAATACCGCTGACCGAGGTTACCTTCACGCTTATGGCTTAAGGTTTATTTATCAAGGACGACAATTAGAATACCTGCTACCTCCAGAAGATGGTGAGTTGTTTCAATTAAATGACTGCAAATCATTGTTAGACAATTTAAAAGCGCCATGGCAACTTGAATGGCCAAAGAAAATATAGTGCTTATGCGTGTTACCATTTCCAGTTAAGTCTAGTGCCAATTAACTGAGTGTACCGATGTGACTTTGAACAAAATCAAGAAATACTCGAGTTTTTTGCGGAATACTTCGACTTTGATACAGTACGCTAAGTTGTTGAGCAACAGGTGCACTGCCAATATTTAATCGCTGCAGTTGGTGCCGGTGATTGCTGACTAGGTAATCAGGAAATACCCCGACACCTAAATTTTCTTTAACCGCACTTAAACGCATTTCAGGACTCGTTAACACGATACGTTCCTTAACATAAATAGCTTCGATAGTATTTCCCGCTCTAAAAAACCAAGGTTTTCCAGGAGAAGACTGCACACAATTGACTTCTTCTAGCTGTTTTACCGAGCTAATTGATGCCAGATTAAATAAATTGCCGGCATATAACGATTGAGGAAAGCTCAATAAGTTTTTTCCAATCCACGAAGCGTGATTCAATGGCTGCTCATGTAAGATGAAAATTAGATCGTAATTACTATCTTCTTCAGGAATAGCTTGACTGTAATGATGACAAATAATTTCAATCTCAGCGAAGTTTTTAGCAAACTTTGCTATTAACTCTGTAAATAATTGACTAAAAAACTCTAAGGGCAATAACACTTTTAGCTGTCCTCTGGGATAACCTTGAAAGTTGCCAACTAACTCACTGGCTGAATTAAGTGCGTCAATGTGCGGTTTAACGGACTGATGCAATAATCGACCTGACTCGGTCAATACCAGCTTGCGCGTGGTTCTTATCATTAACTGACTACCTAAGTGCTGCTCTAACTGCGCTAAACGACGGCTTAATTTTGACTTAGGGATAGATAAATGATTAGCAGCTTTAGTCAATGAGCCTTGCTCAACAACGGCAACGAAATAATGCAAATTATCAAGTGACATAAGAACCAATTGTTTCACTAATAGAACAAAGAATCCTATTAGACTCACCTAATAAAGTAAAGTATGGGTTGTTATAGTGCGCAAAACCTAACGAAGAGGAAAAAGGTATGGAAAAAGTTAACAGCATTAGCCAAGATGATTTCGAACAACAAGTCATTGCGCATTCGGGAAAAGTACTTGTCGATTTTTATGCTCCTTGGTGTGGACCTTGTAAAATGATCGCACCTATTGTCGAAAAAATTGCTAATGATCACAGTGACATAAAAGTGGTTAAAGTTGATAGTGATCAAGCCACAGATCTAATGACTAAGTATGGCATTCGTGGAATTCCAACACTTTTACTGATAGAAAATGGTGAACTTATTGATCGAAAAGTAGGTGCTGCCTCGCTCTCTCAAGTAAAAGCCTTTATCGAGCGTCAATAAAATTTGACGCTTGTAGGGGGGATTTTATTGACGCCAACTAATGGGCCCCAATTATGCCGTTCTGATTATTGAGTTTGAAATTAGCTGCACAAGCAATGTCACTATTGAACAAAAATACCTTAACAGCATGGCTAACGAATTACTTTCCAGCGTTAAAATAAAGTCCTGCATCCTTACGTAAAAAAATGCAGCTTAATTGCTTAAGCTGCATTATATCTATCGTTACCAGTTCACAATGAACGTATGGTTAAAACCCGTAAGTCATGCTTAAACGATAACTGGCACCATCGGCAATATAATTAAGCGCCGTCTGATATTTCTCATCAAAAATATTGGCTAATTTAGCATTTATCGTCAGTTTATCTGTGACTTGATAAGCGGCAGTAAAATCAACGAGCCAATACGCGGCTAAGTTGACATTACCAACCCCCCAAACAGACTCTTCACTAGTACCGCGATAGCTAATAATGGATCCCAACTGCCATTGATTTAAATGATAGTTAAGTGAGTAACTTCCCGAAAATTCAGGACGACGCGCTAATCTTGTTTGGGTAGTCACATTTTCAGCATCAACATAAGCAAGTGCTAGCTGATGTTCAAAACTACCAGAGCTCATTGAAAAGTTAATATCTGCCCCCGTCATTTGCGCTTCTTGAATATTCTCACTGCGTCCAGCTTGGCTATTCCAAGCGATCAAATCATCAACTTCAGTATCATATAAACTTAACTCAACGCGATAATCTTGCCCTTGATTACGGATCAGTAATTCATGCGTTAATGAATGCTCAGGTGCTAATAACGGATTACCTGAACCTGGCCAGTATAATGAGTTAAAGGTCGGTGCTTTAAAGCCAGTTCCACGATTAACGCTAACTAACCAGTTATCAGCCACCTGATACCCCATAGATAGATTGTAAGTTGATTTATGACCAACACTTTCAATGTCATCGTAACGCACAGCACTTTCAAACAATAGGCCATCTTGTTGATGATTGATTTGAGCGAAAACTGCGCGCACATCTCTAGACGCTTGGCCATATTGCTGAACTCCTTCTGTCCAGCTACTTAAATCGTAGTTCGCAGATACTTGTTCATCATACCAATCAAATCCCGCTGAAAACGAGGTATTCGTCAATGGCTGAAATTGGCCAAATAACGATGCTTGATCACGTTTAGTGGTCAAGGCTTGTGCGTCATTTTCATCGACACCGCTTCCAAATCGCTCACCTTGATCTTGGCTTTTTGCAAGCGCAAAGTTAATTGAAAAATCTTCACCAAGGTAAACACTTTCAGCTTTTAGGTGATAGTTATGACTATTTTGTTCATTTACGCCTGGATAACCCCCATAAGCACTATCATATTCACTATAAGTTTGCTCATAACGACCAACAAGATTTAAGCTAAGCTGATCTGTTAGTGCACTGCGACCAACCAAAGATAGTGACTCTCGCTGATAACCGTCTTCATCTGGCTCGTCAATATCATCAGGATCATTAGGATCACTGGTGTATGCATTAAAACCACCTGATTTTTCAGTTGAGACATTAACAGTAAACCGATGTTGGTCGTTACCAAAGCCCAAAGAACCACCTGCTTGGTAAAAACCATGGCTGCCAAAACCTGCGGCAATGTTACCTGCACCTTGCTGATATTGCTTAGTAAATATTTGAATAACACCACCGATAGCATCAGAGCCCCATAATGCGGCGCGTGGGCCTTTAACAACTTCAATGCGATCGATTTGCTGCACAGAAATCGCTGACAAGTTAGTCGCACCTGTTGTCGCCGAATTTACACGCACGCCGTCAATAATCACTAAAGTATGGTTACTATTGGTACCACGCGTGAATATTGACGTCATTTGTCCTGAGTCACCTTGGTTAACTACGCTAATACCAGCAACAGTTTTTAAAATATCACCAACGCTGGTGACTTGCATGGCTTCTATTTCATAGTTGGTTATCACCACATTCGACGATAATGCCAAAAAGCTGTCTTGTTGGCTGCGGTTAGCAGTGACCAAAATATGCTCTTGTTCATCCTGAGCACTTTGCTCGACAGCAACGGTTGGTAACGTTGTAAATGACGCGACCACTGCCGCTGCGATAATTGATTTTTTCATATTCTCCTCGCTTTCGATGCCCACCGCATCGATAAAACAAAATGAAGAATTTAGGTCGGTCTCCGGACTTACTGATAGTAAAGTATCAGCTTACCGTTGCGGGGGCAGTGCAAGAGTCTCACTTGCTTCCCTATAATGTTCGATTAGCTTATGGTCTACGCCGAACAAGCTCTCAAACCCCTAAATTCATAGTTTAACGTCTGGTTGTCTCAAACGCTTGTTAGTTAAGGTTACCCTCAAAATTCTATTGTGTTTTTTCGGTCAGTTGCGCTCGTAACTGATCAACTTGCTGGCAGAATAAAGCCAGTTCATCTAATGCCCTAGAGGTCATGCGATGCATTTTATCGGCGTCAGGCTGCAAAAATGCATTTGCTTTTACCGCAGGGATCGATGGCCATTGTCGCCAATCAATCGCATCAGCTTGATTACTGCCATGACTCGTTGGTTGAATGATTATTTTTGGACTGTGCAGTATCACTTGTTCTAAGTTAATTTGCGGGTAATCAGTGGCACTTTCTTTAAACGGATTATCAACGCCACAAACTTCAAGCTGTTGCTGCGGCCAGGCATCATTGGCGACAGTAGTTAACGGTCTTGGCCATAGTTCGTAAAAACCACTAATCGTGGTTTTGTCTTGGTAAGCGGCCTTAATTTCCGTTAAGCGAGCCAAAAAGCGTTTAGCTGCTTGTTCGCCTTGCGCTTGCGTGCCAGCAATTTTGGCAAACTTAGTCAGTTCTGCTGCAACATCTTCTAAATAATGAGGGTCGGAGTAGATAATCTCGATACCCATTTGCGCTAAACGAGCTAAATCATCACTGGGATTTCCAGTTTTCCAGGCAATAATAACATCGGGTGCCATTGCTAATATTTGCTCGATATTGAGCTTGGCGTAATTACCAACCCGCTTAATACGATTAGCTTGCTCAGGATAATCAGCATGCTCTGTCGTGCCAATAATGTATTGCCCAGCCCCCACTTGATAAAGGTTTTCAACAATATGAGGAGCCAAGGCAATAATTCGTGGATAGTGGTTACTTTTGCTGTCATTACTACTAGCACTTGCGTTATTAACGAGCCCTAAGCTCATTAATCCACTTAACACTATTAAAATTTTCTTCACCAACCAAGCACCATTCATTACCAATCTATCCCTTTTTGTACTTTAATACCGGCATCAAAAGCATGTTTGATCGATTGCACTTCAGAAACCGTATCGGCCATTTCGATTAAACGGCGATGAGCCGCTCTGCCGGTGACGATCACGTGTTGTTCTGGCGGTCGGTTAGCGATGGTCTCTAACACCTCGTCAATGTCTAGATATCGGTAAGTCAACATATAGGTTAGCTCATCCAATAATACGGTGTTGACCGTTTTATCATTTAACAGCTTCTTCGCTTCCTGCCACACTACCTCTGCTGCTGCAATGTCAGTTTCTTTGTTTTGCGTTTCCCAGGTAAAGCCTGTTTTCATGACATAAAACGGAACGCCATTTGCTTCCAATAAATTGCGTTCACCACAATCCCATGTCCCTTTAATAAACTGACAAACCGCTGCTTTTAAGCCATGGCCAACAGAACGAGTGATCATACCAAAACCTGAGGTTGATTTACCTTTGCCATTGCCAGTAATCACTAGCAATAGCCCTTTATCATCAGTGGCTGCCGCTATACGCTCATCAACTTTTTCTTTCAATTTTTGTTGTCTTTCTTGATGTTTTTTTGCTTTGTCTATCTCTGTCATTTGTTATTCCAATTAGTTAAACATTGTTCAATTGCCGATAGGTTTAAGTGTTGCTGACACACATCGGCGAGTTTATTTATTGCTTGCTCTTGAATCGTTTCTTGCGCTTGAGGTTTTTCTAGTTCAATACCACACCATTTTGCCAACGCCACTTGAGCACCAGCGCTATCAAAAATTCCGTGTAGATAACAGCCAGCTATCTGCTGATCAGCTGTCATTGCGCCACCTCGACCTTCTTGAGTTTCAACAATGGTCGTTAAGTTTGCTGAAGTGCTAGTGACACCTTGATGAATTTCATAACCTGATATATCAATCGCTTCACCAGCGTTAAGCGTTAAAGTACCATGAACGTTAGTAAGCTTTTTGTCACCTTGCATTGTCGTGGTTATCGGCAGGTAACCCAATCCAGCCATAGAGACAATATCGCTTTCAATCTTTTGTGGGTCCTCTATCAGTTCACCAAGCATTTGATAACCGCCACAAATACCAAACAGCTTGCCCCCATAACGCAAATGGCGCTCAATATCATACTGCCAGCCTTGCTCGCGAATAAACGCTAAGTCCGCATGAACACTTTTACTGCCCGCTAAAATAATCAGATCAGCAGCTGGTAATTGTGTTCGGCTAAACTCATTGGCATAAACAAACTCCAACGATATTTGAGGGTTCAATCTTAAGGCGTCAAAATCGTTATGATTGCTCATGCGTGGCGTTACTGGCACGCAAACCCTAAACTTGGTCTCGCCATGCTCTTGCTTTGTTTCGACAGCATCCTCAGCCGCAAGGTGCAAGCCATGAATATAGGGTAAAACCCCTAATACGGGTTTATTGGTATATTGCTCAAGCCACGTTAGGCCAGGTGCTAATAATTTAATGTCACCACGAAAGCGATTAATTACAAAACCAACCACTCGCTCCTGCTCTGAGGGAGAAAGTAACGCCAATGTACCGACAAGGTGAGCAAAAACGCCACCTTTATCAATATCGGCAATCAAAATCACCGGACAGTCGACCTGCTCAGCAAATCCCATATTGGCAATATCACCCTCGCGCAGGTTAATTTCAGCCGGACTCCCCGCCCCTTCAACGATAACGCGCTGATAGTGCTCAGTGAGATAATCATGAGAGGCAAAAACTGCCTCGGCGGCCTTCTTTTTATAGGCATGATAATCCTCAGCATCCATCGCTGAGAGCGCTTTGCCTTGAATAATCACTTGTGCACGCTTATCTGATTGCGGCTTTAACAATACCGGATTAAAGTGCACTGATAACTCAACCCCAGCAGCCTGGGCTTGCACAGCTTGTGCTCTACCAATTTCACCGCCACATGGTGTAACCGCACTGTTGAGCGCCATATTTTGCGGTTTAAACGGGGCGACCTTGAGTCCTTGGCGTGCGTATAGTCGACATAATGCCGCCACCAAGGTACTTTTTCCGGCATCGCTGGTGGTGCCTTGTATCATTAAGGTACCAACGTTCAACTTATCTGATATTTCCACGTTATTAGCCATTAAATACCACCTTAGATTGACCGGCCAAAAACATATCACTAACGTCTGTCAGCACAACGTCGTCTGCTGATAGAGTAATTTTGACTAAACATCCATAGTCAATACGATGGTGCTGGTACCAGTTTGGCGCTGAAATATCTTCAGCCAACACAGATGAAAGGATCATGCGGATAACGCCACCATGGCTAACCAACAAGGTCGTTGTCGACTCAGATACTTGTTCAACCAGCATTTTCCATGCGTTGATAACTCGTTGCTGAAATACTTGCAACGGCTCAGCTTGTGGTAATGGATGCTCAAGCGGTACTTGCCAAAAACGCGCTAACAATTGCCAGTCAGCGGAATCTGCGTGAATGTCATCAAAACAGCATCCATCGAATTGACCAAAATTCATTTCTTGAAACGCCGAATCTGTATCCAATTCAGTCAAGCTTGACGTATTTTTAGTGATTTCTTCTTCTAATAGCCTTGCCAAGGTGGCGCAGCGCGTTAATGGTGAACTGATGATAGCAAGTTTACCAAGATCACTGACATCAATATCTTTAGTGATATGGTTAGCAACGTTTATCGCAATAGCCTTAGTCTGTGCTAATTTAGCGTCAATATCACTGACACCATATAAGCCGGGCTTTGCGACCAATGGACCATGTCGTAGCAAGTAAATAGTTTTCATACTACGATGGCCTCTTCAATGGCATGGCAATACCTGCACATAATAAATCAACCTGATCTGCCACTTGCGCGATTTTCTGATTAAGCCAGCCTAAATGATCGACAAACAGGCGTGTTTGCTCTCCCATCGGCATCACACCAAAGCCAACTTCGTTACTGACCATCACCACATTTACTTGGCTTTTGGCTAATTGTTCAACCAGCTGTTTAGTTTGCTGATGTAAATATTCATCCAATTGTTCAACCGTGCACTCTTGCTGAGACTGTTGATAAAGTAAATTATTTAGCCACAAGGATAAGCACTCGACTAAGCACACCTGATGATCATTTAAAGCTTCAAGGCATTCAACCAGCGCCACTGGGCACTCAATCAATTGCCAATTATCGCCTGTGCGCTGTTGCTGATGTTTGGCAATACGCCTAGCCATGCCATGGTCAAATGCAGTCGCGGTAGCAACATAAACGCGTTGCAATGAATGATATTGTTCTATCACTAAGCGCTCTGCATAACTCGATTTACCCGAGCGTGCCCCACCTAATATCAAATGGATCATTTAACCACCTCAGCAAGCGGTAAACTTAAAGCTTCAGTGAGTGCAGGAGAGAAGACAATAATCACCACATAGATAAGTAACTCACTAATTTGTTGAGCTGCGCCCAAGCAATCGCCAGTAAAACCCCCAATTCGTTTAATCAGCCAATAACGAAAGGTGCTGCGAAAAACCACTAAAGTAAACGCTAACGCGGCGATAAACTTACCAAAACCGGCGATGTCAATAAACAAGTACAGTGGCAAGATACCAAACAACACTCCAATCAATAATTCACCCAAGGTTTGTTTGCTAGCAAGCGGTTTACTTTTACTGGTATCAGTATCGCTGACATAGGGGGTATTAAAAATCAAACTTGACGATAGCGCGCGCGACAAGCTGTACGCCAAAAAAATACTCGGCAAAATTAATGATAGCGCAGCCAAATGCGACCATAAGGCAAACTTTAATGCTAAAGTTAACATCAAGGTGATTGTGCCATACGTCCCTAGTCGACTGTCCTTCATAATGCTAAGCCGCTTTTCTGGACTCATGCCCCCGCCTATTCCGTCAGCCATATCGGCTAAGCCGTCTTCATGAAAAGCACCAGTTAAGGCAACCGAGAAAATCATTAAAAGGATCACGCTAACCGAGCTTGGTAAATAGCTGGTCAGCAATTGGTAAAATACCGCTAAGAGCAGCGCTAAAAGCAAACCAACCAATGAAAAATATCGATTAGCTTGATTCATAAGCGCATGCGAATATGATGTTGAACGCGGCACTGGCAATCGGGTAAAAAACATCACCGCGAGGCAAAATAATTGCCATTGTTTACGTAATGTTTTTCCAATGACTTGCATTAGACCGTCACTCCAGCACTATCAAAACTGGCCATATCATTATAAAATGCGGCAGCGGCTTTAATCATCGGCATCGCTAATGCTGCGCCAGAACCTTCGCCAAGTCTTAAACCTAAATCTAATAACGGCTTAGCATCCAGGTGTGCTAGCACTAACTTATGTGCTTTTTCTTGCGAACAATGCGCAAAAATTAAATAGTCTTTTACCGCTGGCGATAGCTTAGTGGCATAAAGCGCGGCGACACTGACAATAAAACCATCGATAACCACGGGTAATTGTTGTTTTGCCGCAGCGATAATTGCGCCAATCATTTGGACAATTTCAAACCCTCCTACTTCAGCCAACAAACGTAACAGCTCTGCATTTAACGCTTCACCATTAAACGAGTAAGTACTGTCAATTCGAGCTTTAGCTTGTTCGATCAAGGAAACTTTTCGTTGATACTGCTCGTCATTAATACCTGTGCCTTTGCCAACACAATCAATGACTGGTGTATTAGTCAGCAAGGCAAGTAGCGCTGATGCTGAGCTGGTATTACCGATCCCCATTTCACCAAGTAGCATTATCTGGCAACCTTGCTCTGCGATGTCTTTAACAATTTTCTCACCGTAATTAAGGCCTAAATCAACTTGCTCAGCACTCATTGCTGACTGACTCGAAAAATCTTCAGTACCTGCACCTAATCGCTGGCGGTGCAAATAAGCATGACTCGGTAATATTTCTCGAGGTTCGGATAAAATGCCGCAATCAACAACGTGTAAATCAATATCTGCAATTCGGCAAAAACAATTAACCGCCGCACCTCCGGCCATAAAATTCATCACCATTTGCTCGGTGACCTCTGATGGCGCAATACTGATACCATGCTTAGCAATACCGTGATCGCCAGCAAAGACAAGCATCGCCGACTGACACACCGCGATTTTCGTTGTGGCTTGAGTGGACGATTGGCTTTGGATCATCGCCAATTGCCATGCTAGGGATTCGAGTTGACCTAAGGCCCCTAACGGCTTGGTTTTATTATTAATAATCGCCTTAATCTGCTCACTAAATTTATTATCTAGCGGCGTTACATCCAATATACTCATCACCTACACTCGTCGCATTAACATTAAAAAGAAGACACTACCAATCACTGAGGTAATGACACCGATAGGAATTTCTTGCCCAGGGATAATCGTGCGAGCAAAAACATCGACCCACACCAAAAAGCAGCCACCAATAATGCCGGCGCTAATTAATAACCTTGCCGCAGTTAACCCGAAGAAAGGCCTGACAATATGCGGGATCATTAAGCCAACAAAACCGATGCCACCACAAAATGATACAATCACTGCGGTCATCGCCGCACACAAAACTAAGGTTAAAATTCTTAGCTTCTCTACATGCACCCCTAAGGTGCGGGCGCTTTCATCACTCAACAATAACGCATCAAGTTGACGAGCATAGACAAGTGCAATAGCAAAACATGCCATAATCACAGGCAATGCCCACATCAAGGCATGATAATCAGCGCGAGATAAACTGCCCATTAACCAAAAAATTACGCGATTACTGGCAAAAGCTTCCCCAAAATACAAAATAAAGCTGGTCACTGCACTCAGTAAGAACGACACTGCAACACCCGCTAATAACAAATGTTCTATCTTTCGCCAATTATTCTGCATAATAACAATGACCACGATCGCTACCGCCAACATTGCGCCAATAAAGGCAGCAAGCGGTAAACCAATCACTTGATAGGGTTCAGGCAAATAGCCAGCGATGGTAGCTCCTAAGCCTGCACCGGCGACAATACCAAACAAGTAGGGGTCGGCAAGTGGATTTCGAGTGACATTTTGCATTAAAGCGCCAGCTCCTGCGAGGGCGAAGCCCGCCAGAAACCCCATTAACACTCGAGGTAAACGAATTTCAGTCAATATCGTGTTATAGATTGGCTTTTCACAATCTCCGATTAAACAAGCAATTAATTGCTTAAAGCCAAGCTCGGCACTGCCAAACCCCATCGCTAAAATGATTGAAGTTACCGAGATCAGCAATAAAATTAACGTACTAGTTTGACGTGATAACCTAGTGGCCATGACTAACTCCGGCAAATGTCACCCGTGGTGTATTAGTTAACGGGTTGCTATCGACCATACAGTCGAGCTTGAACACTTGCGATAGCAGTTGTCGGCTAAATACTTGCTCTGGATGTCCTTGAGCCACTAGTTCACCATCAGACATCAATAAAATGCGATCACAATACTGTGCCGCTAAATTAAGATCATGAATGGTAATGATATTTGATAAGCCAAGCTGTTTCACTAATGCCAATATTTGATGCTGATAATAGACATCGAGATGATTGGTGGGTTCATCCATAATCAGTACTTTAGGGCGTTGAACAATCGCTCTGGCAATTAAGCAACGTTGTTGCTCACCACCCGATAAGGTTTTAAATGTTTGTTGAGATTTAGTGAGCAAATCGACTTTTGTGAGTGCATGTTCAATCAATAAATCATCAGCAGCAGTATCTCGTTCAAATAACGCCTTGTGTGGGATGAGCCCCATATGAACGACATCAAATACACTTAAATCAAAGACGCTATCATGATGCTGGGCAACCACAGCAATTTGTTGAGCAATCGCTTTCCTATCGATCGTTTTTAATGCCCTATTACCTAGAAATAGTTCGCCACTGGCGGCAGAATATTCTTGATAAAGACATTTAAGTAACGATGTTTTGCCAGCACCATTAGGGCCAACAATGCCAAGCGTTTCACCACTATTAAGTGAAAAGTTGACGTCTTTAACAATCGTTTTATTGTCCGCCTGCCAATGTAATTGCTTGGCAGATAACTGCACGGTCATTGCTCATTCTCGATAAGTAGGGTGCAGTAAGAAGGGAATATCAACAGCGGTGACGCTTTACATAACTAATAGCCATTGACTAGGTTGAATCACATTAGCCGCATAAAGACGATCAAGTATTGTCTATTCACCATGTTACCCGCACGGTTTAATAAAATATCTGATATGGCAGGTTTCCTGACTTATAGAGATTTCCCAAATCTACCCTTCCCAGTATTACTATTACCAGTGGTTATGCAGATCTAGCTCTAATTACAGTTGCGGGAACAGTTGTAGATTAGCAAAAAGCGCACTACATTCCCTTTTAAGCCATGTATCTCAACACAGCACCATAAAAGCGCGAGCAGTTTATCACAATAGCGTTAACTTTACAGCTAACAAACTGAGCAATATCAATAAAAAAGCAAGGTAAGCGTTCACTTAATTTGCCAGTTATTGAAATAAGCAATAAAAAATCTGAAGATTATCGGGCATTTCACTGGTAGTGTGGTGTAGTAATTGCTTATGCTTAACTAATACGGATTCAATAAAAGGTTTTTTGACACTATGAGTAATAAACAACTGTTTGGCGTAATGACCCCCGAGTTTTTTAGTGAGTTTAGCTGCGTAGGCGCTGATTGCGTTGACAACTGTTGTCGCTCTTGGGAGATCAACATTGATAAAAAAACCTTTAAGAATTTGCGTAAAAGTGAAAACATTATTGTCAGACAAATGGCCAATGAGCATTTAGAGTACACCAGAGAGTCTGAACACTCTTGGGGTAAAATAAAACTCAAAGACAATGGCTTTTGTCCTTTTCTTGATCAAAAAGGTTGGTGCGAGATCCACAAACAGCTCGGTCATGAAGCCCTATCTAAAACCTGTCAAAATTATCCGAAAAGCATGCTGATGTTTGGTAACCAAATCGAACCGACGCTAAGTATTTCATGTCCAAGCGCTGCTGAAGCCGTGTTATTTAATCCATCGGCATTTATGTTTAAACGCACCGAACGCATGTTGCAAGATCTTAATCACAACACCCTCGGTGGTTACACAGAAGATACCCTCCCTGCATGGATGCCAATACTGAGAGATTTTTGTTTTTCCGTGATTTTGTTTGAGGAAATTCCTGTAGAGCACCGCTTGTTCGCTATTGGAATGACCTTAAAACAAGGTGAGCAACATATAGATGACGTTAATCGTTTAGTTGAGTTTCTCGGGACAGCAGAAGAAATGACCGCTGACGGTTCGTTCAGTAAAATGTATGATGACTTACCGGTAAAAGACCCATTTAAATGGGTGATGTTTGCCAACCAAAGTTACAAGCTTGATGAAGAAGCGAAACTATATGCCCAAGTACAAGTTGCGCCAAAAAACTCTGAAAATCAAACCCGATTTGATCAAGTTCGAACCCCCATGTTTGAACTCATTGAACAACGCAAAGCCGATCATCCAGATGTTAAAGAAGTCGATTTATTTTTAGATATTTTCAAAGCAGGTAACGAAAAGGTCGAAACGTATTTAGCTGATAAACCACATACGATAATCAACTATTTGATTTATTATTTTTTCCACAATCAGTTTATGTTCAACCACAATAAAACGCCATTCCAGTTCTTCAAAATTCTCAGTGTCGACTTATTCATGCAACGCTGCTACTTGGCGGCACTCGCCGAGAAGCATGGTGAAATGAATGACCAATGGTTTATTCAAATGTTTCAAACCTATGCTCGCAGACGCCAACACGATAACTATTTTGTCGAGAATATGGAAATCCAGTTAAAAAACTCTAACACCGATGGCGCTGGCGATATTTTTAGTTTATTAAAATAGGCGTAACTTAGACGAGAATTCCATACGAATGTGGCCCATTAGGGCAACGCAGAACGCAGTTGCCGAGAATGACCATTCTCGGCAATCAATGCCTTGCCTAAAAGTCATTAAATCCTCGCTAAGAGGCTTAATGTTTCTGCGGATGGTATAAATGCTATCTTCAGGGTAAAGCACACAATACTTTACCGACAACGTTTACTGCCTTGACGTTAAAATAACGACAAAGCATGCTCTGCGCTAGCCTTTCCTGCAGCAATATATTATGGTTACGCTTTAAAAATTCGTTGTTTTTACAACAAACCACCACATGAATATATATTGCCAACAATAACAATAATAATTAGGAGCACTTGTGTCTGATTGGATCACCATAATCCCCCCCATTTTAGCGATTGTTATCGTACTCTGGAAAAAAGAAGTCATCCTTGCTTTGTTACTTGCCATGGCAAGCTCTGAATTATTGCTGTTACTCAATACGGGTAGCTCAAGTCCCGTGGCGGAGTTTGGTTTGGCAACCGTAGAACGAGTGGTCAATGTGTTTAGCTCCGCCGGCAACACTCGTATCCTAGTGTTTTCATTATTGGTTGGTGCATTGCTTGCCTTTATGCGCTACTCAGGAGGTGTCACGGCAACGGTCAATGTTTTGATTGAAAAGGGGCTCAGTGGCAGTGCTCGACGATCACGCTTTTTAGCGTTTTTTACCGGTGTGGTAATTTTTATTGAATCTAACTTAAGCGTGTTGATGTCAGGTATACTCGCTCGAGGCTTATTTGATAAGTTTGGTATGAGTCGAGCAAGACTTGCTTATATCATTGATAGTACTAGCGCACCTATTTGTATTTTACTGTTGTTGAATGGTTGGGGCGCCTATGTATTAGGATTAATGGGTAGTTATGAGTTTGATGAGTCAGTGGTTTCTATCCTGATCCAAACCATACCACTCAACTTTTATGCCCTTATCACCTTACTGATTGTCGTTTATACCTGTTGGACCGATAAAACCCATGGGCCATTAAAACAAGCTGAGTTAACGCAACATAAAACCACGACTAAGCTTGAATTGGATATTCCAGCGAGTAAGCCTCGCTATATGCTTATCCCATTGTTGACCTTGTCGGTGTCTATGGTCGCCTTTATGTTTATTACAGGTAATGGAAGCTTTGTTGAAGGTTCTGGTTCAAAATCAGTACTTTACGCAACCGTTATGGCATGTCTTGTCGCTTATATTATGATGATAAGCAGTAAACGCTTTAACCATCAACAAATGACAAAAATAGGCTTTGAAGGTATGGCTGAACTACTGCCTTTAGTCGCCATTGTTTTGCTGTCATTAGCATTAGGTGCTAGCCTAAAAGCCCTTGGCACTGGTGCATTTATCTCTGGGTTAGTCGCAGAAAATCTGCCGTTATTTCTCGTACCGGCAGTATTGTTTTTAGCGGGTGGCTTAATGTCATTTACCACGGGAACCTCTTGGGGAACATTCGCAATCCTAATTCCAATTGGCATGCCACTGGTGATCAATTTAGGTTTACCGGCACCACTTTTACTAGCAGCTATTTTAGGCGGGGGAGTATTTGGTGATCATTGCTCACCAATTTCAGATACGACGGCAGTCAGTGCGGTAGCTTCTGGGTGTGATTTACTTGAACACGTAAAAACCCAATTACCTTATGCACTGTTTGCGGGTGGATTAACCCTTGGTTGTTACTTAATTAGTGGCGTGTTGTTTATCGGTTTTTAAATAACCTCAGGTTTGTATAAGAAATAGCACGAAAACAATAAAATCAAACGCTTAAGCTCACTGTCATTTTCTAGCTGGCTACTTTTTACTTAATTCAAGGGGTATTGTTGTAGGAATAGCCCGCAATTTCACCACAATATAACGCAGAAGTAAGTAAAATAGGCGTTAGAAATGCATTCCTTATGCAGAGCTGAGGTTAAATAACAATATTAAGGCCACAAACCGTTACAAATTTTTACAGACCTTCAAAAGGGTTTTAACGTACAGTAATGGTATTATCAAAAGTCTCGTTAAGGTGCATGGTGAATAAATTGAAACATCCACTGTTGATCAAGCAGTTAATATGGTTAACGATGCTTTTCAATGTTTCAGCATTCGCTGAGCATTTTGTCGGTCAGTGGCATGTTTTTGTGCATCAGAAGCAGGTCATTGCCCAAACCGTCGATGGCCATCATAAACTCCAATTAATTAAAGACCATAATGCTGATGTTAAGGTGGTATTGTCATTACACAACTTTCAAGGTTTTGGTACCAAACACGAAGTATTAGAATACCACTCCCCTACTTACGGCCTTATCCGAACGGTAGATTATCACCACAACGATCAACAAATTAGCTTGTTATCTTCCTATGAAACTAAACGCTTTATTGCCAACCTTAAAGATATTGCCAGCCATCCATTATTGTTAGATGAAAATTTAGCGGAGTATTTTAATGAAAGAAAGCTAACGATTAGTTTTGTTGATCACAAAAATTCCATCTCGTTAACACAAGCAAAGTTTTCAACCATCGAAATCGATGAAGTATTGCAAAAAATGGAGCAATTGCTATAGATTGCTCTAAAAATAGAGTCCCGCTCCGATTAACGCACTGACAAGCAAAAATGCTATCCAAGCGTAATGCTTCGCGCTCGAGCCACATAACGCGATGATAAAATGAACAAAAAACGTGATCATGATCACATGCCCCACTGAGGTTTTATCCACTTCTGGCTGTGCTAATTGAATAACGATTACCGCAAAACCTATCCACGCAATAGAGGTTAAATGCCAGGCAAAACGCAATGTTCTTTTAGTAAAATCATCACTACCAAACAGTTTCGGCAAATTATCTCGTCGAAATAAGCGCGTAAGAATATAACGCTCGCCTAAATATGTATGAATAACGGCAAGCGCAATTAATAAAAAGGCAGCGACATAAAAGGTTAACACCAATGCTATCTCCTAAAGGCTATTCACTAGCCAACTTAAATTAGTAGGCTCCATACACCTAAGCCAAGTAACAGAATCATAGGTGAATAAAAAGCTCTATTCATTCGGCGAAACACATGCTCTTGCGCTATATAGCGGTCAAACAGGTAAGGGTAAATCGCGCGCACAACCAATATCGCTCCCATAATCCACCCCGCTAAAACGGCATATTGATGAGCTACTAATAAAGGAATAAAACCAGAAAGCATGGCCACCAGTAAAACCCCGATAAATATAATCAGCGTTACTAACCAAGTTAACCATGCTGAAGGCATCTTTTCGATTCCTTTGATCCCAACCACGGCTTTAGCCAATGCTGCTTCATTTGCTATGGGCCACCATATTCTCATTGCCCATAAAAGGTGCAAGATAGCAACACTCAATAAAATAATGATCAATATAATCTCAAGCATGGCGTCTTCTCTTCCAATCAACGACAAGTAACAACGTCGGTACTAAAAACAATAACCACTGTGGCATTACCAGTACACTATTAAAAGTGGCGATACCGTAGTAAACAAACAAAACGCTAAAAGCGCCAAATATAGCTACCACTAATATTTCTAGTTGTATATTAACGTGCTTTGCACTCCAAAAAAGGCCAATAGCACAAAAGACAAGTAGCACGGAAACAAAATGCCAAATAACGGCTGACACCGCTTTAAGTTCAATAGATAAACTACTCGCTTGAATAAGATGATAAATCGCACTGCCGCCACCAATAATGTGAATTAAACAAATAACAGCCGATAACACAGCTGAAACCATGACTAACCTACGCATAAACACTCCTTCATTCTGCTTCTTTTACTTACCATACGGTTGCGTATGTTTACTCAAAAACGTTATCCTGTCAATACGCTAACGTATGGTTTATTTTTACGATGTCAAAAAAACTTTCCCCGGTAGATTGGATCAAAGCAGGTTTTAGGTCATTAACCCAACACGGTCCTGAGGCTTTAAAAGCCGAAAAGTTATCGCGTTATATTGGGTCAACCAAAGGAAGTTTTTATTGGCACTTTAAAGACGTAACCGACTTTAAAACCATGATGATCAATCACTGGATAGAGCAGGCATATACCGCTATCACGCATGACGTCGACGCCATCAGTGACCCTAAAGAGCAGCTGATAAGATTAATGACCTTAGCCTCACAAACCCCAAAAGAATATGGCGGCACACAAGTAGAAGTTGCAATTCGAGCGTGGGCGCGCTCAGATAAAACCGTACTAGATGCCGTTATCAAGATTGATAAACTGCGAATTAACTATCTCGATACATTACTAAAAAAAATAGGCATTCATGCTGAAAATGAGGCACAATTGATATACGCATCCTATTTGGGATATTTGTCGTTGGTTAATATTGATGAGAGAGAAATATATCAAGGCTTAACACTCTTAGTTAATCAGCTTTTATCGAGAGGTAAAAATAGGCAGAGTTAACGGATACAGTAACGATGACAAGTATTAATGACTATTCAATAAGTTCTTATCACTGTTTTAACCATCACGAACTAACGTGACACTGCGTTAAGTGGTATTAATATCAAAACTACGCTAAGCAGTAATAATAGGTAAAGTAACCAACGCAGTAGCACCAGGTTCTAACTGATTATTTTTTAGCGTTAAATCTCCATCGTGATTAAACATAATTTGTCGACTCAACACTAAGCCAATACCACTGCCTTGTTTTTTAGTAGTATAAAAAGGCACAAATAAATTCTCTGGGTTAGAAATCCCCTTGCCATTATCACAAATGCTGATGGTCAATGTTTCGTAATCTACTCGCCAATCAATAACAATTTCACCCGTGGTATCCTGAAAAGATTGTTGCGCGTTCTTTAGTAGGTTGACTAACACCTGCGCCAATTGAGTGCGGTCCGCATAAACTTCAATATCATCAGCGTTTTTTTTACTATCTATTAAGGAGACATTGGCTTCATTAAACAGGGTGATATGCTCTTCAAGCAGCCCTTTAAGCGAAAACAAGGTTTTAGTCGGTTGAGGTAACCGTGTTAGCGATTGATACTCTTTGATAAATCTATCGAGTGTCAAAGCCCTGTTGGTCATTATCGATAAGCCTTCAATCAATGATGTCTTTTGCTGTTCAGAAATTTCTGGCTGCGCAACGATTTGACCAAGTGACTCACCAATCGATGCAATCGGGGCTAGTGAGTTATTTATTTCATGACTCATAACTCTTAATAATCGCTGCCATGCTATTCGTTCTTCGTTTTGCAGCAATTGTTGAACATCATTGATGAACAATAACGTTTGAGCTTCACCGTGTAAGCGATAGGTATCAGTTTGCAAGTAAACTTTTTTTTCAATATGTTGCGTATTCAGTGTCACTACTTTTTGCTGAACGTTGCCTAATAACTTTTTATCGATTCCCAGCAGTTTTGCTGGCATACCAATCACGTCATCACCTACTTGCAGCAATTGTTTCGCTTTAGGATTAAGTAACGTCACGGCAGCATTTTGATCAAAACAAACAACCGCAACATTGATATGTTCTATTACTTTAGCCATCGCCAAGTGATGCTCTTTCGAGAGGAGTCGTTGCTCAGATAACTCGATCGCCGCTTTATTTAATAGTAGGTTTAATTCGGCCAATGCTCCGCTATTAACCTTTGAGTTAGGGCGCATACTGGTATCACCAGTGATCAACGCTTCAACGACGTTAGTTGTTGTTCTAAGTTGATTTCTTAATTTACGCCACAGCAGCAAATGGCCAATGGCAATGACCGTGAAAACAAAAAGCAATAGTATAATTTTTAAATAGATTGAGACGTCACTAATTAATAAGAAAATACAAAGCAGTAAGCTTGGCAATAAGGCAAGTATCAAACTAAATCGCGTGATATTGTCTTCAAAAGAAGTTGTTTTTATGGGGCGACTATTCATCAGTTTAGATGATACTTATCTAAACGCCGATAATATGCACTTCGCGATAATCCGAGTGATTTGGCGGTTAATAATGGATCTTTATCAAATTGCGATAAGCGCTCTAAAATAACTTGCTTTTCAATATCCGCTAAGGTCGGTTGTTGCTTAGACATATCAAGTGATACTTGCACTTTTGGAATGTTTAAGTCTTCAACGGTTATTTGCTCTCCTGTCGCTAAAAACAGCGCCCGCTCAATCGTATGAGATAACTCACGAATATTACCTGGCCATTGATATGCAACTAAGCTCTGCTTGGCATCAGTAGAGAAACTTAATATTGGTAAGTTATACTTTTTTGCAAATGAAATCAGAAAAGATTCTGCTAATGGCAAAATATCTTCTTTACGCTCTCGCAATGCAGGAATATGAATTTCAACAGTATTGAGGCGATACAATAAATCTTGTCGAAATGACTGCGCCTTAACGTATTCCCCTAAGTTAGCATTGGTTGCAGAAATTAAGCGAACATCTGCGGTTAAGGTAACATGGCTACCCACTCGCTCAAAATGCTTTTCTTCTAGAACGTGCAATAGTTTAGCTTGCTGTTTTAAATCAATATTGGCTATCTCATCAAGAAACAACGTTCCTTTTTCAGCTAATTCAAATCGACCGATGCGATCGTCTTTTGCATCAGTAAATGCCCCTTTAACATGACCGAACATTTCACTTTCAAAAAGTTGCTCGCTAACCGCGCCCATATTGACTGATATAAAGGTTTTCTCGCATCGAGGTGAATGTTGATGGAGATACTTTGCTAACATCGATTTACCGGTACCATTCTCGCCTGTGAACAACACATTCATATCACTTTTGGCGATACGTCGTATTTGTTCCAATACCTGAATCATTTTCGACGACTGAGCAATAACATCGATTTCTTGCTGCTTCTTCAATAATGCATTTTCTTGACTTAGCTTAGCGTTGCTGCGGCGAACCTCACCAACCGCTAGTTGTTGGTCAATTTTGGCCAACAAATTATTATTTCGCCATGGCTTTTCGATAAAATCATTAGCACCATTTTTTAGCATTTCAACCGCAATATCGATACTGCTATAACCTGTCATCGCGATAACAGGGACATCAGGATCTGATAAGCGAATACGCTTGAGCAACGATAAGCCTTCAGCACCTGACGTGGTGTCTTGGCTATAATTTAAATCGATAAGAATACATGAAAATTGTTTACGCTCAATCAAACGTAACACTTCATCTGGAGAGGATACAGTGTTCAAGTGATAGCCAGACGGCATTAATGCCAATTTTAGCGCTGATAAAACATCAGCATCATCATCGGCAATTAAAATACTTGGTTTTGGATTCATTACGTTAATTTACTTTACCTTGTGACCTTGTCTAGCCATTGTTCTGACTTACCTCATTACGATACGTACCGATTAATCGCACTCATCGATAAAACATACTTCTATGAAACATACATAGTCATGAAAAAACAGGTGGCAGTTGCCACCTGTTCAACTCATGTCAGTTAATCATAATGCAACGCATCGCTAGGTTCCATGCTCAACACCGATTTCGTTGGAATATAAGTTGCGATCATCACCATAAAAATAATTAAACTAGGAATACCCAATAGCGCGATACCATAGCTTTCAGGGTTGATAATCAGAGTATTCGACATATAGTTGATCAATATCATTGCCAGGCTAATACCTAACGCTAAACCTATCAGTAGTTGCCAGGAAGCTTGCTGAATAAACATATTCATCACGCGCCGATCGGAAGCCCCCACTGCACGGCGGATCCCAATTTCTTGCGTTCTTTGTAATATATTGTTTGACGCCATGGCATAAATACCACTAGCGGCTAAAACGACAGCAATGATCCCGCAAAATAAAAATATCTTACTGACCGACAACAATAGTTTCATGGGCTGTTCAATCAAACTGGCATAGCTTTGAATATGATAAATGCCAACATCGGGGTCGACATCAGCTACCGCTTGCGTCAGTTCGGCAATAGCTGCCTGTTCACTACCACTATAATGCGCAGCAACATAAATACGCATCATGCCAATATTATCATTTGGGTGGTAGGAGTTATAGCTAGCACTGGACGAGCGCATGGTTGAACCATGGTAAGTATCAGAGACAACACCGACGATAGTATTCCATGTGTCGCTGGCGCCATTTCTGCCAACTCGGCGGATACGTTTACCTACAGCATCGCCATTTGGAAAAAAATCTCGAGCAATTGATTCATTGATAATAAGGTTATAAACCCCGTCTTGGGTATCGCGATGATCAAAGTTACGCCCAGCCAAAAGCTTCATACCTAAAGCGTCCCAAGAGCCACGAACGATAACCTCGTTGTTACTGTAAGGGTTTTCATTAAAAACTTCAGCAGCTCGACCTTCTATTTCAAAAAAACTAGTGCCTTCACCCGTACCGGGTAATTGCGTCATCATTGCGGCAGCATGAAAGTTAGGCTTATTTTCAATCGCCGATTTAATATCAGCAAAAACTTGCGCTCGTTGCAACCTATCTTGATACTCATGCTCAGTATTGTTTCTAACCGGATACTTTTCTGGTGGTAATTGCAGTCGCGCCGTTAAGCGTGAGTCTGTCTCAACGCCATAATCAGCTTGGCTGGCAAAATAACCTGTGGTTAGCAAAACGGTTGCCATCGTTAAAACAACACAAGATAAGACAATTTCTGAAATAACCAAGGCTTTCCCCGTTGCCGCTGCTTTTTTCCCAAGCGCCCCACGAGTACCATCTTTAATTACCGCGTTAAAATCATTTTTCATGGCATTAACCGCAGGTACTAAGCCCGTCACTAAAATCATTGCCACAACCGAGAAGAATAAAATAACGATAGCGTTGGTATCTATCGATAAGGTCCACCAGAACGGTTTTTGTTGGTCAACCGCAAAGGTGTTATCAAAAAGGTTGTTAGTAATCTCAATACCATATGCTGCGAACAATAACGCTAATACGCCGCCAGTGATACATATGACCACGCTTTCCCATAGCATTTGCACAATAAGTTTTTTGCGCGGAATACCTAGCGCAACGCGAATTGCCACCTCCTTGATACGCTCATTAACCCGCGCCAATAGCAAATTGCTGACGTTGATGCACGCCAATAGCAAAATTAAAAACACCACCACCAAAAGTGCAACAAAGACATTATAGTATTGGGTGATACTCGCTTGCTTATAGGGTTTAACCTGTAAGTAGCGACTGCCAACAGGAATACGATAGCGAAACTGTTCGTCAATTGTCGCTTCAATCTCTTTATTGACAGCATCCAATCCTGCTTGCGCATCATTAACACTGACACCTGAAGCTAATCGAGCATAGCCATAAACGCTCGTGTGTGACGGCGCAGTAGGATTAATCATTTGCTCTGATAATGGCTGCCAAATTTGCGCGGTATCAGGAAAGGCAAAGCCTTGCGGCATTACGCCAATTATTCGCCCTTGCATTGCATCTAACGCTAGAGGTTGATTGATCACATTGATATCACCATCAAAATACCGTTGCCATACGTCGTAACCTAATATCACGACAGACTCTGCTCCTTCGACAAAGTCATCTTGAGTAAATGCGCGGCCAGCAACAGGTTGAACGTTTGCAAACGAAAACAAATTCCAACTCACATAAGAAGCATTCATTTTCTTTGCCGTATGCAACGCTTTGTGTTGACTATTGCTGCCACCAATAAAGGTCGTACCTTGGGTATAAAAACCATACTGCTCAAATATTCCTAATTTCTTCGCGGCAAGGTTGACATGATAAGGATCAACACTACTTCTAAATAAATGGCTATGATCAAATTGCCCTTCTATCGCAACGACTTCTTGTTCTCCGTTAAGATACATTGGTTTAAATACAAGACTACTAAGCAATGAATAGCTATAAACCGTTAACCCCAAACCGATTGCAACGATTAACACCGTAAGCGCTGTAAACAGTGGCTTTTTTAATAACATTCTAAGTGAATACTTTAATTCAATTGAAACCATAAGTTGTTCCCTACCCGACTAGACGGCAATTGCATTGCGAGTTTCAACGGCTTTATCTGAGACAACTTTACCATCAAAAATTTCAATAATACGCTCTGCTCGACTAGCTGAACGAGGATCGTGCGTGACCATACATATAGTTGCACCATTGGCATGCAGCTTATCTAGCAAGTCCATGACCGCATTGGCATTTTTTGAGTCAAGGTTTCCCGTCGGTTCATCCGCTAAAATAATATCGGGTTTACCAGCAATAGCCCTTGCAACCGCAACCCGTTGTTGTTGTCCACCTGATAATTGCGATGGAAAGTGATTGGCACGATGCTGCATATCGACTTGTTCCAATGCATCTTTAACGAATTGTTTTCGTTCAGACTTACTAATATCGTTACGGTATGACAACGGTAACTCGACATTTTCAGCAACCGTAAGATCGCTGATCAAATTAAATGCCTGAAAAATAAAGCCCACTTTTTCATTGCGAATACTAGCGCGCTGCTCGTTGTTTAGATGGGTGACATCGTGACCTGCTAATTCATACAAGCCCCCCGTTGGCGTATCTAGTAAGCCAAGAATAGAAAGTAAGGTCGACTTACCACAACCTGACGGGCCTGATATCGATAAGTATTCACCTTTATTTATCGTTACATTGATATTACTCAATGCATGGGTTTCAACATCGTCAGTATAAAAAACTTTCTCTAAAGCATTTAGGTTCACTAATAGGTTAGATTGTTGTTGCATTGCTGTTCCTTATTGTATCGCTTGTATTTGTTTTTCTTTCCACGACGACACGTCAGATACTACCACTTTATCTCCCGCGAAAAGACCGTTTTTTATTTCAATATGAGTTTGAGACGACCGCCCAAATTGCACTTCGGTTAATGACACTTGATTGTCATTATTAACAACATAGACTTCACCCAGCTCTTGTGGTTTTGCAAACATTGGACGCTTTACATAAAGAGCATTGCTGAGATTTGCGACATGAATAATCCCATCAACGCTAAGCTCTGGACGTGCTTCATCTGGTAAAGCTCCTGTTAACTCAATGTCCACTTGTACCGTGCCGTTGGTGACTGCTGGATCTATGCGGATCACTTTGCCAGCAACTTGATTGGTTTTAGTATCCACGGTGACTGTTTGATTAAGCGCGACTTGGTAAATGTGCTTTTCTGGAATACGTATTTCAGCAATAAATTCGTCTTTTCGCGCTAACTTGGCAACATTAGCCCCTGCTACAATCTGTTGGCCAAGTTCTAACGGCATTTCCTGAACAATGCTATCAATTGAGGCTTTTATCGTTAACCCATCAACTAACTGCTGCATTCGAGCAACACTGCGCTCCATTCGCTTTAGCCTAGCGGCAAACGCGCGTTTCTGAGCTTGCAGATTCTCGCGTGATTTTGCCAAACGTTTTTGCTCTAAATGCCAGCGTTGCTTTAGCTGTTCAACTTCTATTTTGACTTCTTCATGCTCAACTTTAGAAATGGCAACAATACCCTGATTTAATAACGTTTTTTGTGCATTTAACGTCAACAACGCTCGCTCATAGTTAAGTTGGCTATGAACAACGAGGGTTTCTTGATCCAGTACTTGTGATTCTAAAGCAACTTGTTGAGCATTGAGTTGAGCCTGTGTTTCTTCAAGCTCCCACTGACTTTCTAAAAATTGCTGGGTTAAATTAGGGTTACTCATTGCGATAATTGGATCGCCAGCTTTTACCGCTGATCCCGCTTTTATATACAAGTTCTCGACGCGACCATTAACTTCAGTCGCCACCCAATGCACTTCTTTGGGAACCAATACACCAACACCGCGAACATTGAGTTTTAAATCACCTTGCACAACAGTATCTAGCAATACGCTTTTTGCAGTAACCTTGTTTGAAGAGCCCTGTGCAACAGAAATAGCCAAGATAACCACGGCAATAACCGCAGTAGCGCCTAGTGCTTTCATCGGCAGTTTAGTTTTCTTGGTTGAGTTTCTAACAATATCCATAAATATTCTCTAATGAATTTTTCATTGATGTTGCAGAGCTAATGCCAAAAAAAATTAAAACAACAAAAACAAATGGTTATAATTATCAATTAAAATATTCGCCTAGGAAAATCTCGAAAATGGGATAAAAAGAAGTCTTAAAAATATCGATTTTGGGATGTTTGTTATGAGCAAGCTTTTTGATGGTAACGAGCGATAAACAGTTGTTGATAGTATTTTTCAAATGACTTTGTCATAATCTTTGCGATCAATTTTCCGTTAAATAGTGATATATGCTGAAAAAATTATTCAATAAACGTTATCTGCTCACCTTAATCCTTTCGGTTTTTATTGGTTTGGCTTTCTTTACGCAACGACAAATCATTGCATGCCATACAGTAACCTTGTCAGGCTACAGTGAAATTGCCCCCAATATTCTCATTTCTCCTTCAATTAATGACGCTGATACCATTGTACGAACAATCAAAAGCGCTAAAGAACGAATCGAGCAAACCTTCGGGCCTGTAACAGCGAATTCTCGAGTCGTTATCGTCAACAATGCCGAACAAGCCGCTTCTTTATGGTCTAATCAAACTGGCAGCACCATATATTCTCCCTTTGGTAGTTGCGTTGTCCTCGGCCCTAAAGGGCAAAATACCGATGTTGCCGCCCATGAACTCTTTCACGCCGAAGTGTTTCATCGAGCCGGATGGTTTACTCACTTTACACAAGTGCCTATTTGGTTTAATGAAGGGATTGCGTTACTCGTCGATCATCGTAAACCGTTTAAACAAGAAAATATCGATATCAGCGAACAAGATATTGTGACGGTTAAACAAGCGTTTTCTAGCCAAGCATTTTTTAACACTAACAACATAGTAAAACGTTACCAAAGTGCGCGCATGGCCACCGCTGACATCAACCCAGCAACGTTTTATCAAAATTTAGAGCGACTTGCTCACGGTGAACAATTTCAAGATGTTTTTAAGTCGCTTTGATATTCTCCTCTAAGCTGGAGTTTTAGCGGCTCTTTTGTCAACCTTAAGCTTAACTATAAACAACAGCGCATAGGCAACGGAATATAATTTTGCCTACCGACACTGTAAAAAAATTGTAAAAATATCGTAAAAATGTTACAGAAAGATATAACCGACTGTTTGAAAAGAGTTTTAAATAAACAATAAAATCCCAATTTTTAATTAACGCCAGCTAAGTAAACTACCAGCCGTCAATTTGTCAATGGACTCAGTTTTATGAGTCATTAACGAAAATAGAGACAAAACAGCTTTTATCTAATGATCTACTGTCTCAAATTTATTTAATGTTCAACAAACTGAAATTGGCTGAGACATGAATAAAATGGCGATATTTATCGGCGACAATAGGAGTAGTAAATACGTGATTTAGGCCTAATAGAAGCGGCACAACTCAATGGTGGTTAAATTGAAATTGAAAGAATTAGCGCGTTAGCAATCGTCTCATGGATTTTAGCTTGGCTGAAATACGTTTCATCATCAAAGAGTTGAATTAAAAAAAACAGAGCAAGTTGTTAGTGTCATTGCTGAAACGCTTGCAATCTACCAATGCGGCTTCAAGTTTTTTGTTGTAAAACTTAAAAGCAATCAATATTTAACGTAATTTAAGGTGCGATATAATTATGTTCAACTCTGTCATTTTATTTTTAACAGTTACCACTCTATTGCTTTTATCGGGTTGCTCGACAATGGGCACCTTTGCGAAAAGCACATTTGCCTCAGCTAAAAATGTTTATGCATTACAACCAGAGTCCGTTCGAAACAATTATCCCCATTTTGTGAAAAAGAAATTTTATACTTCTGAGCTTCTTACGACAGAATATGATTATTGGCGGTTGAGAATTTTAGCAAACAAAGAGCTCAATTTAGAAAATTGGCATGAACCAATTCTCGTAGAATTAGCGTATGAGGTTAACCAACAAAGGTTAAAGCAAACCGTTGAGCTCATTCTCATTGAGAAATCTTACGCAAAAAATTCAGAGGAATTGGTTGTTCAATATGATTTTTCATTTAGCAAGAACGGCGCATCATTTTGGCAAGAGTACCAACAGCAATTATTTGCATTCAATAAGCCATGGTTCAATTTTCCTTTATCACCGCAACTACCAATAAATATTAGAAAAAGCATCATTGCAATTCACTACAATTATGCGCCTAACTGGGGATACCTATCACTTAGAGAATTTATGGACTTGTATGACCTCATGACCGACAAACATTGGAATGAATTTTGTGAGTGGAGTGATTATCGCTACAACATGGCAACCGTATGTGGCAACATTTCATACATAGAAACCGATTGAAAAGTAAAACGTTATCAAAGTGCTCGCATGGCAGTGAACGATATTGATCCAAAAAGCGTTTACGAAAAGCTTGATCGCATTAGAAACGGTGAAGCATCATTCAGTACAGTATTTTAAACCTTAGCATAAAAAAGCCACAGCAAAAGCTGTGGCTTTAATAGTTTACGTTTACCTTTAAACGTTAGTTGACAAAATCTACGCTACCTAACATTTTTAAGGTTGAAAAAACGTGTTCTGACAGTGCTAACAATCCAAAGCAATAACAAGATATACGGCGAGCTTGTACCGCCTGAAGAATTTGAACTTTCGGTCGATGTAGTCTTTGGTTTTTCTGCAACATTGATGGTGACTTTAGCTTCCGATAAAGCTTGTGATTTATCTGTAACCCGAAATGTAAATGAATCACTTCCAACATAGTTAGCAGAGGATTGATAACTAAAACTACCATCACTATTCAATGTTAAACTTCCATAACTAACATTTTCAACCAATGTAAACGTCAGTTCATCATCATCAATATCATCAGCGTTTAACTGCCCTGATACCACTTGCCCTGAATGTCCAGAATAATCACGACTGATAGCTTTAGGGGCGTCATTGATATAATTCACAATAATAGCTATTTGTTTTTCACTATACCCGCCATATTGATCTGTAACTTTTACTTTTACGGCATCTTCACCAAAAAAATTTTCCTCTGGTACATAGACTAACTCACTGCCCTCTGTTACCTCAATTATTCCATTAAGCGGCTCTTCAACTATATCAAAAGACAAAGCGTCATTTTCCAAATTTTCAATGGTTAACGGTTCAACAATTTGAGTATCCTCGTCTAATGTTAATGTATCAGTCAAGATTTTTGGCGCTTCATTAATTTGGTAAGCAGTTAACTGTCCTTCATTAGACGACATAAGATTATTCTGGAAAACCGCTAAACTAAACCAATCGTAGTTGTTCACCTCTTTTACTATTTCTTTTGTAACATAAGCATTCTCAGGATCTGAGATATCAATAATGCTGGTTTTCTCAAAACTATCAAATATCAACCAATTTTTATATTTAACTTGGCTATATGCGTTATGCCAATTTAAAAAGTTTTCAACAGTTTGCACAAGTATCGGTTCACCTTCATTAGACAATTTCCAAACATTTAAATCATATCCATATGAGTCATTTTCTCTTGGCTCAAAAAGATAACTTCCCTCTATAAACGTTTTAGAAGAAGCTCCTTCACTTAAATACCTCTGCTCGATAATAGTTCCGCTATCATCAAACACAAAATAATAAAGACCTTTTAAGGAAGAGCCAAAAACCTGGTTTCCTTTAACTGAATAGTGGTGACAATAATCTAGGCAAATATTCGCTGGCGAACTAAACATTAGTTGAGGGGTTAAAGGAATGGTTAAATCAAAGATTTCTAAAACATTGCTTGCTTGACGGATCAGCTTGTTATCCTGCACCTGAAAAAAATAAACGCCATTGTAAGCCTCTTTAAAAGAATCTAAATATTCTAGTGAGTAACCTTCTGTGGCTTGATAAATATTGCCTCTGCCTGTGTAAATATAATCACTGTGTACATCCATTTTTTGATCGTGAACAAATGGAAAAACATCATCGATAGTATCTTTAAGCTGAAAAGAGTTTTCGTTAAACTCAAACAATAAAAGAGCGTCATTGTTTGCAATTAAAGAGTCACCGATAGCCTTTGGATTTTTAATATTTGATTGGCTATAACGACTTAACCTTTGGCCATCTTGATATAACGCAACTTCAGAATCTGATGTAAAAGCGGTTATACCTTGTCCAAGTGCAAAGTTTGGCAAATCAGGAGTGAATTCTGATGATAGTAATGATAAATAGTTATCCTTTTTCAAACTATATCGATTTAACTGATATTCCTTTTTAACGAATAACATATCATCGATAATATCAAAACTTAGATAATGAGGGTTAACCTCATCCCCCTCTAACTTTAAAACTTTATAAGAAACCGCATTTAGGTCGGAAAAATCCATTTCAAAAATGTTGGAGGGAGTAAAATAGTAAACAACGTTATCATATGATTTAGCCCTACTTTTAAAATCGTTAGCACGACCATCCCTTGCTGCACTATATATTGTTGACAAAAAGTTTTCGTCTTCCAGCGAGAGTAAATATTCAGTAGTTAAACCACCAACAAATAAATAATCTTTTGTTAATGCAATATTTATAAGACGAGAAATACCAAACTCTGACGATACTATGCCAGTCTTGGTTTTAATTGGTGTATCTAAGCTAGACATATCGTAAGTTAAAACTTGGGGTTGTTCACGCACTAATAAGAAAAGTTGTTGGTTGCTCATAGTATAATCGATAAAGCCATCGCCATCTTGATACGTGATACTAGATAGCAACCGAGGTTCACCCATTGAAGAAATATCAATAGTCACAAACTCTCTTTTAGTAAGAACAAACAGAATGTCCCCTATTTTTTCAAACTTTATAATGCTCTCATTTGAATTAATCGGTATTTTAGCTTGTTTCTGGAGTTTTGACGGTATGCTGACATCAAATACAATAATGCCATCGCTAGCAACATAAAGTTTGTCATCTTCATAAATGACATCACCATAAAATTTGTCGCCCCAAGTTCCTTTAAGAACAAAATTTACTTGATTCGCATAAAGCTCAATCGACAATAAACAAAGAACAAGGGCAAAAATAAATTTTTTCATATTAAATATTACTAAAATGTTAATAAGACTTTAACTTTAAATATACCATATACTGTATACAATTAAAAAGGGTTTACTCACGCTAATGTATTGACAGTGCATAGCCTTTGGTTCTACTCTACTAATGGTAATCACTTTAGCCATATCCCTTATAAATACTGACCAAGCCCCATTCCACCTCTCGACTTAAAAAATAATGTTACAGAGAAATAAAACTTTTGTGAACGCAGTGTTGTATCCCACATAGGTTTCGGTTATATTTTTTGTTTAAAATAATAATTAAGGAAACTTATGAAAAATAATAATCTGAAATTATCAGTGTTATCTACAGCTATCATGCTTACCCTAGCAGGCTGTGGCGGGAGTGACACTAAACCTAGATCTCCAATTAAAGTAGATAAAGCACCACAAGCTAGCAATATGACAATCACTGGCGCTCAACAATGGACCCCTACAACAGGCCAATTGGCTGCAAGCGATGCTGACAATGACAGCATTTCTATTGCGTTCTTCGAAGGTGGTGAAGAGGTTATCGAAGATAATGGGGTTTATACGTTCAGTCACGGTACACTAGAACTTACTAGTGACTTGGAGTATAGCTATGTTTCTTTCACTGGTGAAGCCGCTACCATTGAATATACCGCAACGGCAAACGGTAAATCTGCCTCTGCAACGATCAGCATTTCAGAAGTTTCTGGTGATCCTCTAGCTTATCAGCAATGGCACCTAAGAAATTCAGGCCAAAAAGCTTATGCCTTAAGCGACGAAATGAAAGCTGGCCTTATTGAACTTTACATTAATGAAGGTGACAGTGAAGAAGACGCAACAACCAAAGTAGAAGAGTGGTTTGCGGAAGAAGAAGCTAAACTTATCGCTGGTGAAGATATTAATGTTCTAGGCGCATATGCTCAAGGGGTAACTGGTGAGGGGGTAACGGCAGTTGTTGTTGACACTGGTTTAGAACTCGCGCATGAAGACTTAGAGCCAAATGTATTACCAAACCGCTCTTTAAACTTAAATGAGGGTGCTATTTATAAAACAGACCCAACGTCTACATCAAATTCTGGTGACCACGGTACGAGTGTTGCAGGTTTGATTGCGGCAAAAGCAGGAAATGGCTTAGGTGGTCAAGGTGTTGCGCCAGACGCGAGCCTTATCGGTATGAACTACTTAGGTAGTGGTAAAGTGTCGCAAACAGAATTTTTAATTCACGGCTTCCCTGGGAGCGGTATTAGTAAAAGTGAAAATGTTGGTGTATTCAACCGCAGTTATGGTTTGGGGTGGCCAACACACTTTAGTTATTCAGAACTTGATGAAGCCATTGAGTCTTACCCTAACCTTCAACTTCGTAACGGCAAAGGTGCTGTTTCAATGAAGTCAAGCGGTAACTCATTCGAATATGACGGCAATGAAGGATCGCTATGTGCAGAAAATGGTGCTCAAGATCTAGGCTTAACTTGTTACAATGCGTCATTCGAGCCTAGCCAAGTGCACCCTTATTATTTAAGTGTTGCAGCGGTAAATACTGACGGTAAACACACTAGCTACTCTGCAGCTGGCGCCAACGTTTTTGTCTCAGCACCATCTGGTGAATTTGGTCGTTGGGCACCAGCGATGGTTACTACTGATCAAATGACTTGTTTAAGCGGTTACTCAGGTTTCAACGGTAGTACTGTAGCGTTATGGGAACTAATCTATGGTACAGACTTTGCTAAATCTCAATACCCATTTGATTATCCAGGCCACGAAGAAAATTTAAGCTGTAACTACACATCTACGTTTAACGGTACTTCTTCAGCTGCGCCAAACGCATCTGGTGTTGTAGCACTAATTCTAGCAGCTAACCCTTCATTAACTTGGCGTGATGTTCGTCATATCTTAGCATCAACCAGTACAATGAACGATCCAGAAAATGAAGCTATTAGCTATAAAATTGGCGACGTTGACTTTATTGCCCACCAAGGGTGGATAGAAAATGCTGCTGGTTTCCACTTCAATAATTTATATGGCTTTGGTCGTGTAAATGCTGGTGAAGCAGTTGCTATGGCTAAGTCTTATGACAAAGATTTAGGCGAACAAGTAATCACTGATTGGATTGGAGCAGGCTCTGCGGTTGATGAAGATGCTATGACTAGCGAAATCCCAGATAATAGCGCTACAGGCTTAACTTATAAAGTTACTGTAACTGACGATTTAGCATTAGAGGCAATGCAATTTAAGTTCGATATCAGCAACGCAGAAATGTGGTATGGTGATCATAATGGTTACCAAACTACGGCAGGTATGGACTTAGCGATTGAAGTAACCTCTCCTTCTGGAACTAAGAGCGTTCTTTTGTCAGGTAAACAAGCCATCACCTATCCGGCATACTCATTTGAAAATGGTGAACAGCCGGGCTATATTCTTAAAGACGGTGTATTTTTATCTAACGCCTTCTACGGCGAGTCTAGCCAAGGTGAGTGGACATTTAGGATACTAGATACTTCAGCTGAGACCTTTGAAACCGAAAATGGTGGTGGAATGGGTTACCTAGGTTATAAAAACAATGCGGCTGCAAGTATCTTAGAAGGTATCGCAGTTAGAGCATACGGTCATGAGAAGTAGGAGAAAAATGATGAAATTTAATAAATTAACAGCGATAACGGCAAGTGTATTATTAACTACATCAGTTTTTGCTCACGCTAATCTAGATAAAGATTTACGCTTAGAAAAACCAGTAAATAAAGTGACAAAGTATAAGTATGAAAAAGCAGACTTTGGCTCTTATGTTGTCCAGAGAGATTTGGCTTATGTATCAGCGTCAGTAGCAGATACAGATAGCGTAATCTCTACAAATGGTAATATGGCCGTAGTTAAAGCTAATACACCTGTTGAATATATTGGGAAAGGTACCTTAGTAAGAAATACTTTTACCAATAAAATATCACCTTTATCGGGTAATATTTCAGTATTGCTTAAACCAGGTGTTACAGCACATGACGTTAGTGCCGCAACAGGTTTAGAAGTTGTTTCTGCTTATGCTGACACTCAAATCGCTGTACTTAAAGTAACTGGCAAGCAAGATTTAGTTGAAGCACGTAATCAATTAAAAGCTTCTGGTTTGGTAAAGGTCGCTAAAATTGAAGTATTAGAGATCTTGCATAAAGCACAATAATGCTCCAAATGGAACTAAAAAGTGCATCTAAATGATGCTCTTCAGATTACAGACAAACCCCGTCATTTTTGCGGGGTTTGTTTTTATGAGTAGCAGTAGGCAACGATCGGGATATTTTTCTAGCAGAGTCGTTTTCTACTCTATTTCGTTTTAGGAGCTTTTTGGCGCTTATCTGCTCTGATTAGCGTGTTAATTTCTCGAATTTTAGTTTTACAGGGGCATCCTTTACAGACTCCCCCTATCTGGGGAATACTTGATAGCGTCATTGCTATCTTCTTCATATTTTGTGCTGTCGCAACCATATATGCCTTAATTTGAAAATTATTTCTACCTCGGTATCTTACATATCGGTGACCATGGCGTTGTTTTGCATCGGCAAATCTTCTTTCAACGGTTTCGCATCGTTATTTGTATAGCTGTTTGTCAAGGCCCGCTATACCAACGAGTTTAAATAACTGGTCGGCGGACAAACATCCTCAATGCAGTAGATGCCTTATACTTCATCTCGAATAAACTCAACGCCAATATACTTGTTTAGTTTGCAAACTAGATGATTAGCTAGCATTCACATGTCTAGGCTAATCAATTCTAGCTCGTATTGGTGTGGGGAAGGCTCTCTTAACATGGCTTATCTTGGTAATTGTCCATGTTTTAATGAGCTCAAAGTCCTAGGGTCTGTTGACCTTTGTTTATCTTTTCTGCGAAAGGCTATTTTTGATAATAGCAAAGCATCATGAGCGATGTTTGGTTATTCCAAATGAGCAAGTGCTAATGTCGTTAGTATTAAAAATAGTCATTGCCCCTTTGGTTAAGATCTCGGGGCTAAGGCTAAAACCGCTACAAAAAAATAGCGGTTTTTTCGTTCTACTTATCGGTATTACTTAATGGTCATCTTATCTTTAATCATTAAACAGCGCTTATCGTTCTGATGAGTCACTAACAAAGCTCTGCGAGTTCCCGAAGACAAGTCAGTATAATCTGCGATTGCTTTTTCTAAACGAGCGACACTCTTAGCTGAACATGTTGCAGGGATCATTGAACCCGCGTAGGTGCGCATAAAGACATGATCATGGGCTTTATCAACTTCAGGTAACATGGCCAATCGACTATCTGCGGTTAACTCATCAAGTTCTCCTTGCTCTGAAAGATACATAGAGCCCATCGCTGAGCGCAATTTAGCATATGGCATTGCATTTTCTGTCGCATGAATATTGGCTAACCACTCTGCTTTAATTTCTGCGTCCGGGCGGCTAACTAGAGCCGATATCGCTGATTTTATTCCAGTATCTGAGTTATCACGCTGTTTTTCAGCCGTTAATAATTCATCAGCTTTCGGATGCTGATAACGGTTTAAATGGCTAACAATATTCCAACGTTGATCTTGATTGACAACTAGATTTTCAACAACTTGCTTGCCTTCCAAAATCGCCAATAAGTTATCGAGCCCTTGCTCAGAAACTGCAAATGAGCGGTAATAACCAAACCAACGACGTAATTTGTTTTTATCGTCAACATTTGCCAAGGTGTTTTCCCAAGTCATCTTCTCTAAACGTTGACCAACTTCTTTAACGTACGGATGAGACACCCCATAAAAAGTTTTCAAATAACCAAAGCTTTGTGCCAATTGAGATAAGGCTTGTCCCAAAATGGTGTAATCGGTTTCCAAAGGTGCATTAATAATGGCGGTGTCGATAAAATCATTTAATGGTAACTGACCTTCTCTGACACTATCCCATAATGCTTGCCATAACATGGAGCGCAATAATGGATCGCTGACGGTACTTAAATTACTTTGGGCAGTCTCAAAAGAGGTTTTATCTAAATTGACTTTAACAAAGCCCCAATCCTCATAGTTGGGATAAACTAGATCCGGACAGTCCTTCCCTATTAAATCTTCAACAGAAGTTGAATTACCTTGATAAGCTACGCCAACTTTATCAGACAACTCAACCTTGCCATCTTTCACGTTAAACAAACCTATTTGTACAAATTGCTCACGCAAGGTTGGGTAATTTTCATCTGCTGATTGCAACAAATCAAATTGACTTATTTTTCCATCACTACAACTAAAGTTTGCTTGTATGGTGTTTACCCCTGCTTTGTATAACCATTCTTGTTTCCATGTATCGAGATTTTTACCTGATGCACTAGCAAGGGCGTCTATAAAATCATCTAACTCTGCATTTTGGTAGGCATTTTTAGCTAAGTAATTGTGAATACCTCGTCTAAAGATTTCCTCACCTAGCATATGACGTAGTTGCTTAAGTACAGAAGCGCCTTTTTGATAGGTAATCGCATCAATGTTATCAAATGCATTAGCTGACGAAGGCACAGGGACTTCAATCGGATGAGTCGTTATTTGTTGATCTTGGCGATAAGCAGCTTGTTTACCATAAGCATAAAATGAACGCCATGCATCTTTAAATTCTGTTGCTTCTGCTGTGGCAAATGTCGCCATAAATGCAGCAAAACTCTCATTTAACCACAAGCCATTCCACCACTTCATCGTCACCAAATTACCAAACCATTGATGTGCCATTTCATGCATAATCACTTGCGCTAAATATTGCTTTTGGCTTTTACTCATTTCACCATTGGTTAAGAACCCCCCTTCACCAAAGGTGATCGCTGCTGCATTTTCCATCGCACCGTAGATAAAGTCAGGTACTATCACTTGGTCATACTTTCTAAATGGATAGTCGATACCATAATAATCTTCAAAAAACTTTAAGCCCTGATGGGTATATGTAAACCAGTCACTTGGAATAACTTGATCTTTCACCGACTGGCGAGCAAATAAACGCAATGGATATTTGCCAGAGTTATCTTCAAATTTATGGTAAGGACCCGCATGTAACGAAAAGTTATAGGGACTTAATTTTAACGTAGTATCAAACTGCCAAACTTTTTTGTCACCATCTAGACGAGCCGATGTCTCTTTCATCGCAGTAAATACCTGCCAATCTTTCGGGGCAGATACCGTCATCTCAAAATTCGCTTTAAGATCCGGCTGATCAAACAAAGCAAACATTTGATGTGCAGCTGCAGGCTGAAAGTGAGAATATAAATAAACGAGGCCGTCGCTAGGATCGGTAAAGCGGTGTAAACCTTCGCCATCCGTACTATGTAAACGATTAAAACTCACTTCAACTTTATTACGGCCTTTGATTAAATGAGCCGCAGGCAAGCTGATAAACCAGTTATTGTAATCAGGTTCAATTTGCTTACCATTGATAGTTAACTTAGTAATGTTAGCTTCATTAAGATCTAAGGTTAATGGATGGTCAGCATCGTTGAGATCAAAAATAACTGTTGATGTTGAAGAAAAGCTATCCCCACCAGTCAAATCAAAGGTTAATTGATAATCAACATTCGATACACGTGCAGAGCGTTTCATCGCTTGCTCTTCACTTAAGTAGGCATCTTGAGCTCTAGGAACAAATGTTGACGCTTTTATTGATGATGACGCGGTTTGCGTTGCATTATTTGCTTGTTCATCATTACCACAGCCCCCTAGAGTGAGCGCTGATGCGATGAGCAAAGAGATTGATTTTTTCACGAGATCTTCCTTTAGTAAGCACATTGCAAGGTCATCCCAATTAGCCGATGACGATGTACTTATTTTAATTATTGTTATAGGGGGATCGAACCTAACAACTTCCAGCAGGTTGTCAGCCAAATCATGACGTTATAAGATCTGGTGACCTTATTTAGCTCGATACCGTCTGAACCTTTAAAATAGGATAAAGGTTTATTGTTCAAGCATTCCACTATAAGGGATTTATTATCGAAGTTAAAGCAGTTGAAAGCACTTAAGCCATTGGTTTAAAACAAGCTGGGAATGATTTGCAAAAAAACAGGAAACATTGATAGCAATTAACCATTCATCGCAAAATTTAGTGATTTAGTCTTAGTTACTTAGGCTATTTTACACAAAGCGTTACAACTCTCTTTAGGCCGCAGAGATGCCAATCGTTAATTAACTAATTGCAATAACAGTGCTGAGCTTTTTTCTTTTAAGTTAACCACTTCGGTGATCAATTTATCCTGCTTGAAACGATCAAAACTCGCATTAGCAACACCAAGAGAGCGACAAAAATCCATAACGGTATCAAAATCTTTTCGTGTAAAACGATGATTTTCTTTAGTCATTAAACCATCGATATAGGCATTATCACCATTAATGGTAATTTGACTAATAGCTTGATAGGGTTGACCATATTCCTTTACTTTTAAGGCTCTTACCGCCTTAACTTCAAAAATCCAATTATCCATTTGAATATATCTGGGCATTGAAGAAGTTTTTTGCATCAGTTTCCCTTAAAAAAAAGCCAGTTACAAGGTTAGGGAATAACTGACTGTGAACAGAGAGTGAACAACGGTTGACGTTGGTAGTTTTATGGTTTTATTGTGTTTTTAGTGTATTTGAAAAAGCTTTTAGTTCTTGTTCATTCAAGCCCGCATCAGCATTAGTATCAATTGAATCAAAACGTTTGATCAACAATTCATCTTTGCTAACCGCAACCTCAGCTTTGCTCAATAAGCCGTTATTATCTTTGTCAAACTTTGCTAATAACTCAGAGAACTCAACTTGGGTAGTTTCAATGGTTTTTACAACATCATTGGCTTGCTCATTGGCACTGACATAGAAAGCAGCAATAGAACTCGTTACAACAAATAAGCTAACACTTTTTAAACTAATCATTATTTTTCCTCTTTTATTAATGGGACTCAATTGAAGTTAAATATTCTGAGACCAACTTAGTCGATTGAGACATTGCACAGGACGTGCCAAATCATAAAACATTGATTTATAATAATTAATTTATTTTTGAGGTGTCCTAACTGTCGTCAATTAACAACAGCTAAGAAAAATAAAAAATCATATTAGACGAGGCTTAGGTTAACATGATGATTATTTCATTTATTTTCATATAGTTAGAAAACATCACAACAAAACAGCCCACTGTCGCCAATAGGCGACAGTGTTGTATTTGTGATAGAGTTACTCTACAAATGCACCCACTAAGCGTATCAAAGCGAAGGGACTTATCTAGGTGTTACATTTTTATCAACGACTTAATTGGTCAATAAAGCGCATTACCTTACTGGGGTTTACTTTAGTCGTTATGCCGTTAATTCTTTCGATGATCATGAGCGCTCATCAAATTAACACCTTATCAAAACAAGGTACTGATGCAATTTTTAATGTCGCGAGCATTTTAGATAGTAGCCGAGCAGTGAGTCGCTCACTCGCTCGCACTGAACGTTTCGCTAGTCAATATATTGTTTTGCAATCACCCGATGTCTATCAACAGTTTCAGTCTCAGTATTTACTGTTGAACAACCATTTAACACATGATTTTAAAGCAATAGAAGATCCAATCTTTAATGATACGCGCGCTCAGTTAATTAGCGGCTTAGCTTCTTTTAATCAACAATTAAGCGTAACCGAAAACAAACAGATATCACTCGACAATGCTCAACAACAGTTTGCCCAATTAACCAAGCTTAGTCAGCACCTCGCAGAGCGAGCGGATTTGCTTATTGGAGAACAAGCTAAATTAGTTAATCAATCGGCGGAAAAAATCAAAGGTACTTTACTCAATAGCTTAGTCGTTATTCCGTTCGTTCTGATTTTAGCAGCAATATTTACCATATTGATCACGCGGCCGTTAAAACAATTAACTCGCCAGATTAATCAATTAGAGAAAGGTCGTTTTGAACAGCATATTCGAGCTAAAGGCTCATTAGAAGTTGTCGAAATCGCGAATGCTTTAGAATTGATGCGAGCGAGGTTGCAAGCTCTCGAATTGCAAAAGTCGAGCTTTATTCGACATATCTCTCATGAGTTAAAGACGCCTTTAGCGGCAATACGAGAAGGCACTGAGTTAATCTACGATCATAGTGTTGGCAAACTTAACAGTGAGCAACAAGAAATTACTGAAATCATTCGACTAAATGTGACTCGCTTACAGCAATTAATTGAGGATTTGCTTAACTTCAATATTGTTTTAGATTCAACAAGCCTACAAGATAGGGAAACGATTAATATTGAGGAAGAGATTGATAAGGCAATTGACCTACGCAAGCTCGACTTCAAGGTTAAAAATATCGAGATAATTCGTTTAAGCTCACCTATTAAGTTTGCATGTAATCGCAAACAACTGAGTGTCATTCTCGATAACTTGCTATCTAATGCCATTAAGTTTTCACCTAAGGACGGAAAAATTACCATTGATGTCTCGAGTGAGCATCACCGTCTCAATATTGCCATTGAAGATCAAGGTCCTGGTATACAAGAATCAGATCGACAGAAAATATTTGAAGCCTTTTACCAAGGGAACGATTTTAAGCAAGACAAAATTAAAAGTAGTGGTTTGGGACTAACGATAGTTAAAGAGTTACTGCTGCGATTAAATGGAACAATTAACGTTGTCAGCCAAACGAGCGCACCAACTATGACCCGTTTTTGCGTGTCTCTACCGCTTATTCTAACATCAGAAGCCAAGTTTTCTGACCTAACAAAAGAACAAATAGCATGACGAATAAACAGATAACATATCAGTATAGGTTAATTTTATTACTCGTTTGCAGCGCTTTCGTCACTGGATGCCAGCTAACCTATAATGAATCCAATTATTCACAATATGGTAGTTATTATCTATGGATAAAAAGCTTAGCGCAGCCTGAATTACTTGAAGAAATAAAAACACAACAACAGCTTGAACAGCAAGGTATCACTGGAGCTGAGTTTAATTTGTTGCTGTTGCACAGTTTACCGCAATCACCAATTCACAACCCATACACAGCGAAATCAACACTTAATCGAGCGTCATTGATTGAGCAAGCAAAGAATCGTTTTAATGTCGAAGATTATGCCTTTATCGTCATGTTAAAAGATCAACTCAATCAACAGTTGCTCTTGCTCAACAAGCTTATCGACAGAGAGAATCTCGTTAAAGAGAGCTCTATGCAACTTATCCAACAGCAGCAAAACTTAGAAAAATTAGAACAAAAATCTTTGAAACTACAACAACAAATAGAACAATTAAAAGCCATCGAACAATCCATTAATGAACGAGGAGGTGCATAATGAATACAGATAATATGATCAGTGGCGAAAAAGTCCTCGTTGTTGATGACGACCCAAGCCTTTTAAGATTACTTAGCATCCGACTCAAAGCAGCAGGTTATGATGTAGAAACGGCTGAAAATGCTAAACATGCATTAGGCATATTACAAAGCTTTCAACCCCATTGTGTGATTAGTGATTTGAGAATGACTGGCATGGATGGTATGGCACTGTTCGATAAAATTCGCGAGCGTTATAAAAATTTACCCGTCATTATTATGACTGCACACGGCACTATTCCTGATGCCATTAATGCAACCAAGCAAGGTGTGTTTAGTTTCCTAACAAAACCGTTTGAAAGTCAGGAGCTACTTGATACGGTAAAGCAAGCGATTCGGTTGCAACCTATCGCTAATCAAACCCAGCGCCAACCCTTAGATAGTAAATGGCGAGAAAACATCATTAGCCGCAGTACTTTGATGGAAGCGCTTTTAACGCAAACCTATCAAGTCGCAAAGAGTGATTTTAGCTTGCTGATCCATAGTGAGAGCGGAACGGGTAAAGAATTACTTGCCCAAGCAATCCATAAAGCGAGTAAAAGAGCCAATAACCCTTTTACTGCAATTAACTGCGCTGCGATTCCTGAACAACTGTTAGAGTCGGAATTATTTGGTCATAAAAAAGGGGCGTTTACGGGAGCCCAAAGTGATCATATTGGCCTATTCGAAGCAACTGATGGTGGTACGCTATTTTTAGATGAAATAGGCGATATGCCATTAAACTTTCAAGTAAAGTTGCTTCGAGCTTTACAGGAAAAGGAAGTTCGCCCTGTCGGCAGCACGCGTTCAGTAAAAGTCGACGTGCGTATTGTGGCCGCCACACACAAAAACCTTCAACATGCGATAAAAAACCAGAAGTTTCGAGAAGATCTCTATTATCGTCTCAATGTCGTAGAATTGGTCTTGCCCCCTCTTTCTGAACGAAGAGAAGATATTCCTTTACTCGTCCAACATTTTTTGGCGCAAGCTGCTAAGCATAGCGCAACGTCAATAAATGGCTTTACCCAAGAAGCTATGGAATTATTAATTTCAGCGCCTTGGCCAGGAAATATTCGCCAATTACAAAATGTGATTGAACAAAGTGTTGCATTAAGTACTGAATCTCTTATCGGAGAATCCTTAGTAAGACACGCCTTAAAAGGTCAACCATCTCAGCACCCCTCTTTCCAAGAAGCGCGCGATCAATTTGAACGTGATTATTTAGCGACCATTTTAAAAACAACGGCAGGCAATGTTTCTATGGCGGCAAAAATAGCCCAGCGAAACAGAACGGAATTTTATAAATTACTCAATAAGCATCACCTCGCCGCAGAAGCATTTCGCGAAGACCCAAATTAACACCACGATAACATTACAGATACTTATAAATTACAATCAAAATACAAACGTAAAAAAACCTTCAAATTTTTTCATCTTTTTTAGAGCAATTACTTAAAAAAATTTTCTTTAAAATACAAATTACTATGTAACATCTAAAGGCTTCCGCGCTACACCTCTACCAAACACAATTCAATATATTGTATACAAAATATTGTAAAAAAATATTTTATGTGCATTAATTAAACAAGATCGCTAACAAAGAGTAGCGACAGATAACAATAATAACTGGTAATAAAATACAAAAAGTTTATAGAGGAATAACTATGTTTTCGAAGAATTTACTCGCTTTAGCCTGCATTGCTGCAGTCGCTGCGCCTATCGCGATTGGTAACGCAAAAGGTAAACCAACCCCTGATCGTATCTTGCCATACAAGCATACCTGTAGTTCAACACTGAAATTCCAAGCACAGGATATGACAGGCCAGCAGTTTTCTGATTCATGTCAAATCTTAGGTGTTCAAGAGTCTTACTTTCACAATAAGCTGTCCACTAACTATCAACCAATCGTCAACGATGTTAACGACGATCTGTTGATGGTGATTTTTGACGACTATCGTAACTACAATCGTTATGGCTCGCGTTTATTTGGTATTAATACCAATAATGGCGGTATGTACATTGAAGGAAATGCGGAAGATCCAAACAACCAAGCGACGTTTTATGCGCACGAAGCCGATTGGGAACGCCCCGATTTTGTTATTTGGAACTTAGAGCATGAGTATGTTCACTACCTTGATGGTCGTTTCGATTTAAAAGGTAACTTTTCAGACTACCCACAATCTACGGTATTTTGGAGCGAAGGTTTAGCTGAATATATCGCTTTAAAAGATAACAACAATGAAGCTAAAGCACTCATTAGCACTAACGGTGGTAACCGCACATTAAGCCAAGTATTCGCAACGAATTATAGTAACTCTAGTGATGAAATCTATCGTTGGGGCTATTTAGGGGTTCGCTTTTTATTCGAAAACAATATTAACGATATTGCGACCATCAGAAGTTTAACAACCACCGGTGACTGGTCTGGTTATCAAAACGAACTTAATGCAATGGCAGCACAATATGAAACACAGTGGCAAAACTGGTTAATCTCACTCAAAAACAGTTAGCATTATCCAATCCTAAGTTTCATTTTTCACTGACAAGGATGTCATTGTTTTCATAGAGGTTCTTTATGTTTCGTTCCGCTATCTTGTCAATATTCTGGTTACTAGCTTCTTCTTTTACAACGAGCGCTAGTGAGCTCATTATCCAGCTCACAAAAATGAGTAATCAATTAGAACAGTACCACTTTAGTCAAAATAATCGTTATCATAATGAACTTAACAATACCGATGTCACCTATGTTAATGGCATAGGCGCTATTTTTAGCTTCGACTACCGTCAGCCACTTCAGTTATGGCAAGCAAACCAACCTGCAACCGTAGTTGAAAAACAGCCTCTCACCCCAGAACTCAACAATGAAAAAGTAAAGCAACAATTTAACGCTTTACGTGTGCAAGCCAAAAACCTCTCTCATCAAGCGTTTTCAACTGAACGAAAAATTAAATCGATAAAAAAGTCACTTAAGCAGCTTTCAGGTGAACAACGCATTAAACGAGAAGAACAAATTGCCCTGTTAGAAAAAGAACTGTTACTAATTGAAAACGAAAAACGTTTGCTAAAACCGAAATATGATCATGCGCAAGCTTTAGCCGAAAAGGCTAAAACTACGACTCTACCGAACGAAGCACTAGCAATGACAAATAACTACATTGAGGATATCGAAAGCTTTATTGTTAACAAGTTATGCGACGCTAGTGACTTAGCAAGCCTACTCAAATTAGATGACAAAATAGTATTTATCCTAAAAGGTGCAGGGCAAGAGCAAACACTTAATGAAGGTTTTACCCACTTTCAGGATATTAACCTCACCATAAGTTTAAAGAGTGTTCTTGCATGCCAGCAAGATGAAATATCAATTAGCGAACTAATAAACTCAGTAACGACGGATTATTTTTAATCCTGTCCTAGGGTTTGTTGACCCTCAGTAAAGCGCATTATTTTACCTATACGAAAAGTGCTTTCATAATCCAGAAAGCACTTATCAGCCATTTGTATTACTTGACAGCGTTAGTTAGGCACATTCATTCACTCACCCAAGGCATGAAGTAATAATAAACTGTAAGAAAACCTAACACTTCTGCATCTCCCCCCGTTACTTTTCGAATGTTTTTTGTCTAAAAGCACCGTTTAAAGAGGTAAATCACTTAAAGCCATATTTTTACAAAAGTACAACATAATCAAGAGACTACAGATACCCCCTCACCCCCCTTCACTATGTAACTTATTGATTTTAATTAACAATAACCACAACCTTTGCATAGATACTTATAAAACAAGCTAAGTTCATGTTTTTAAAAATCAATTGTTATTAATTGTCAAAATTCTTTACAAACATGGTTAATAGATTGTATTGTTTTTGCACAAGCGTATGAAGAATATATAAAAAACTTTCTGGTATTAATATTGCTCTATACGCCACGTTGCCTTCTTGGAGTCACTTTAATGTGGCATCAAGAATTAAAAAATCTAATAAGTTCTATAAAAAAGAGAAGTAAAACATGATTGGACACAAAATAAATAAAACAACACTTGCTTTATGCATTACCTTGGGAGCGACATTAACATCTACAGCTGCAATGGCTGATGTACAAGATAAAAGCGCTGACGCTTTAATTGTACCGAATGATATGAGTTTAGACCCTTATGCAGGTTATAACTTTGCCAATAAACCAATTGCTGACTTACCACAAGTAATCAATCAAATTTGGACTGGCTATGTTAACTCAGCAAATGGTGGTGTGGTTACCTATAACTTCCCAAAAGGTAAGCACTTAACCGGCCTTTACAATAATCCCAAATATGGATTTACTGCAGGTGAAGGGTTAAATGGCTTTTCTGAAATGCAAAAAGAAAGTGCGCGTAAAAGTATCCAATTATGGGATGATATAATCGCACCTCGTTTTATTGAACGAGGCAATCAGGGTGCAGATATTCAATTAGTCAACAGTGACGATCCAGGTCAAGCCTATGCGTATTATCCAGAGTTCGGCTTCACTAATGCCAAAGGCTGGAAGTTTTTTGGCGACGTTTTTGTTGCCTCTCCAGATTTAAACTGGACTAACAATTGGCTAACTTTTGGCGGTTACGGTGTCACTACCGTTATCCATGAAGTCGGACATTCTTTAGGGTTTAGTCACCCTGGCAATTATAATGGTTCAGGCGCAGTTGATTATGTAACCCAAGCTGATTACGCACAAGACAGTAAACAATACTCAATTATGTCTTACTGGAGTGAAGAAAACACTTCATGGCAACCATATGGTGGTATTGTTGATTGGTCATCTGCATTTTATAATCAACCACAAACCCCATTAGTGCATGATATTTTGGCGGCGCATGAGGCGTACGGTGCCAACCCAAATACACGTAGTGATGATACGGTTTACGGTTGGAACTCAACCGCAGGAAATGAAGTTTATGATTTTTCTAAAAACTATTTTCCTTGGTTGTCAATTTATGATGCCGGCGGCAACGACACTATTGATATGTCAGGTGCCAATGCCAGTGTCTTTATTGACTTAACCCCAGGTTCTTTCAGTTCAGGGGCTTCTGCGGTACCGAGTGAAGACGTTGTTAATGCTAAAAGACAAACTATTACTACGATGACAGGGCTTGCTTTAGACCCTGTGCCTGCAGGTTGGAGCGCATTTAGAAATGCTCAAGCAACAACGTTACATGAGCCGGTACTAGCAGCTGAAACAGGCGTCAATGGTTTAGGTGTTACTTCACACGATAATTTATCAATTGCCTACGGTACGATCATCGAAAATGCGATTGGTTCAAGCAAGCGTGACTACTTAAAAGGTAACCATGTTGCTAACGTACTAACAGGTAACGGCGGTGATGACGTATTAAACGGATTTGCTGGTGCAGATACCTATGTTGGTGGTGAAGGCGCTGATACATTCGTTTTCTCTAACATCGAAGCTGGTGACATGATCGCCGATTTTGTTAGCGGTGAAGATATGATTGTTTTATCAACCTCAGGTATTGCATTTACCTTTATTAATGGTGCCGAATTTAGCCAAGTAGCAGGTGAATTACGTTACGCAGATGGCATATTAATGGGTGATATTGATGGCAATGGTGTTGCAGATTTGTCTATCGACTTAAATGACGCTGCATTGTCTGGCGCAGACTTAATATTATAATCAACTGATATTGAAGCAAAAAAAAGCCCCGCCCGGGGCTTTTTATATTTTTTACTAACACATTACTTAAATATCTGAACCGAAAAGTAATAAAATATCTAAAATATCAAGCGTCAGTTAAAGGTTTATCGCACCTGCATTAATTCAATCGTAAAGTGAGACTCATCTCCGTTATGGATAAACAACTTGCCATGTCCTGTAAACGGAGTTTCAAATTCAATTTTTCCACGACCACTAATCGGTCTGCTTGCGTCGCTTCCTACCCAAGAAAACTCCATCTCAGGCATTCGATGACTCACTCGTAAGTCTAGCCATCCCTCTACCGCACAAAATGCTAATCGACCTTGATTTTTGTCTTTATAAAACTCAAAACAGCCAAGCTCATTCATATCAACCATATCCTGCGACCACATTTCCATTTCAGTGATACGCCATTTCCCAACGAAATCATGCATAGTTCTATACCTCAAATACTTCAAAATCTGCAATAATCTAATACTGCTTCTGATTATTTAAATCTCAACAGACATCGCAAGTTTTTCGATACCATGCTCTGGTACCCAACGCTTAAACTCTTTAAAACCATGTTTTTGATATAATTCAATCGCAGGTATATTTGCTGTAGCTGTTTCAACCAATGCCGTGCCCTGCTCTATTAGCGAAAAAACATAGCAGATCAGCTTTTGGGCAATACCTTTTCGAAAATGCTTAGGGTCAACGGTCAAGCTATGAATTTCGAGGCGCTGACCTGAGTGCTCCACTTCGATTACCGCTGCTAGTTGGTTTTGCTCAAAGTAGCCATAAAACTCAAAAGGTGATTGCACAATGCTTGCAGCTCTGCGAGAGAGTGGCGGAAAATCACTAACACCGATAAGCTCTGCTTCAATGACATAAGAACGTTGAAATATTTCATCTATCTGCATTGCACAGGATAACTGCGAATGAACTAATCGTCGGATCATGAGTCTCTCTTTGCTTTTATTTTACTTTTAAATCAAAAGGTTACTAAATAAATCTCAGTTAACGTTGAATTTACTTAGCCATGCTTGTGCTTTATCGACAGTAGTAAAGGTTTGATAGTTTAAGCTTTGTTTTGTTGGCACCATTTTACAATCTAGATGCTGAAGCATTGGATTAGGATAAACCGTTGCTTTTGCAATTAAGTTTTGCTGACTAAGCCATTGGTTATATTCTTCAGACACTTGATAAGCAGCAGGCGTTGCTCCCAGCAATTGGCTGTTATCTACCAATACCATAAATGGTTGACCGTTTAGTTGATTAATGGCACTTTTCATCGACGCGACATAGGCCGCAACGCCTTGCTCATTAAAATCACCAAACAAAGTTAGGCAAAAAATACTACCTCTTTGCTCTAACGTATAATTTCCGTGCTTTTCCATTGAAGCTACCGAATTTTCTAGTCAAAATCTGTAATGCAGCACCAAACAATTTTAATGGGTACTGCGAATACCAACGGTTAAGTGTCTGCAACTTTCTTAAGTTGCTTGGCAATACGGCGTTGTTCAATGTGTTCTTGAACCTCACCACCAATATGAACGTCACCGCGCTCTTTAGCAAGTTGAATTTGACGCTCTCGTTCCGCAAAACGTGCTTTTTGCTCATCGGTCATTCTGTCATGACATTTAGGACAGCTAACTCCTTTGATATAGTGGGGGCTTAATTTATCTTGCTCTGTTATCGGGTGCCTACAGCCAAAACATTGATCGTAACTGCCTTGCTCTAAATTATGGTTTACTGCGACACGACCATCGAAAACAAAGCACTCACCTTGCCACATAGTTTCTTGTTCTGGCACCTCTTCGAGATATTTTAAAATACCACCCTCAAGGTGATAAACTTCCTCAAAACCTTGTTCTTTTAAATAAGCTGTTGATTTTTCACAACGAATACCACCGGTACAGAACATCGCGACTTTTTTATGTTTGGTTTTATCCAAATTGTTTTTTACATATTCGGGAAACTCACGAAAGTTTTCCGTATTCGGGTTAACCGCATTTTTAAACGTACCAATCTCAACTTCGTAATCATTTCGTGTATCAACCAACAATACTTCAGGATCAGAAATTAGCGCATTCCAGTCTTTTGGCTTAACATAAGTACCCACCACTTGATTAGGATCTATTCCTTCAACTCCCATGGTGACAATTTCTTTTTTCAACTTCACTTTAGTGCGTTGAAAAGGGTTTTCTTGATGATAAGAGAGTTTGAAAGAGATGTTAGCTAAACGCTCATCGCGCTGAAGAAAGCTTAATACCGAGTCAATTGCTGGTTGAGTGCCAGCTATTGTGCCATTAATGCCTTCGTTGGCGAGTAACAAGGTACCTTTAACGTCATTTGCCAACATATGATTTAATAAAGGCTCTTTAAGTGCTTCAAAGTTTTCAAGACGCACAAACTTGTACAGCGCACAAACTGTTATTGAATTCATATTTATTTTACCCATTGAACTAACTATATCGTAAATATAGTGCTGTAGACTATTTTTCGCGGCGTAGTATACCAAGATTATTTAGAAATGTTGATATATTAAACAACATAACGGCTACAAATGGACTACACTACTAATTAAAGTGATTTCTCTAGAATATTTTTGACAACAAGGATGTAACCAATGAAAACCTTTCATCTTGTAAAATCATGCTTTTACGTTCTAGCCTATTTGAGCATCACTAACTTTGCATATGCAGGCGTTATTTTTAATAGTAATGGACTATCGGGGGGCTCTCGATGGGATGCTGATCAACGTACAATTTTTGGAGCAGGCGATCGTTCCTTAGTTGATGGGCTCAGCTATTCAATGGAAGGAGGTAGCTATCAAGCATTTCGCGATATGTTTTCTTGGGATGTATTACCTTCTGTCGCCGCTTTTACTTATACCGTCGATAGTGCATTTAATGTCTGGTCCTCGATAGATCCCGAGTCTGGGTTAGGTACAAATTTATCTTTTTCACCCGACTTATCAACTGCTGTCGTCGGTGTCGAAGGTGGTGGTATCGATAGGCGAGGTGCTGAAATTGACTTATTTGCGGCCGATAATGCATTTTATTGGAATCCTGGTAACAACGGTCGTCAAGGTGAAACTTGGTTGAGCGTTTTTCCTAGCCCAGTAACGTTAACGTCAGGTACTCAGGATTACAGTGGCTCATCTGCTATTGTTGGCGCCGATATTATTCTCAATAATAATGCTGGTGCAGTCTACTCTTTAGATCTATTTTTTCGACTATTAACCCATGAAATCGGACACGCTCTAGGGTTAGGCGACGTTGATATTTTTAGCAACCGCTTTATTGACGATAATTTTGATGGTAGTGCGGCGTCGCTAAACAATTCGTGGGCTCAAAAGGTTAATGTTTATGATCCAGCAAGCTCACCATTGCAAGTATATAACATTGGTTCAGCAAGCCAACTGAGCGGTGTCGACATTTTAATGGAATCTCGTGGTTTAGGGATTTCAGCTGGTAACCCCGTATATAACCCTTTACCTTTAACCAACGATGACTATGGTATGCGACAGTTTTTATATCCATTTATTAATATTCCAGAGCCGACATCAATCATATTGTTATTAACTGGGTTATTTGCCCTTATTTTGCCTAAACCGAGTAAGCTTTGATAAAACATCGCTTTATTAGATCACTGTCGTCTTACCAAATTGAGCATAAAATACATAAAAACAGGAGACTAACCATCTTTATGTAAAGTTAATGTTGAGAGATTAAATGAGACTGAACAAGGCAAATTCAGCAGTATTGCGTTTTTAACGATAATTTTTTAACGAAGTGAAACTGCATTTTAATTTTTGCAGATAAAAATAAAAGTTATCTGTTCATCGTGATAAGTTATTGAATTATTGGTGTCTAGTGATATTCATTTGAGCTTATTTACGTTAGAATTTTACGATGAACAATTTCATTTCAGTAAGTTAACTTTTGATGAAGAACAAGCTTTTAGCTGCTAGTAAGTACATTGCCATTACATTATTTTCACTGTTAATGCTTATTTGGCTTTTATCTCCGTTTATTGCTCAATACGCAGCTCAAAAATACCTAACGCCTTTAAATTTAACATTATCCGGGCAGAGTAGCATTCGCTATAACCCTTTTACGTCGGTACTGTCGGTTAGAAAATTGGCAATTACCAAAGCAGGAAAAATTGTTTTCGCACTGAATCAGGCGGATTTGGGGATTAGCCTTTATCAGCTATTGTTTGATCGCATTTACCTAAAACAGTTTGACGTGGATGGTGTTTATGCCAAGGTAATACAACAGCAACAAACGTTATCCGTTGCCGGTGTTGAACTTGCAGGAAGAGATAGTGCAACCGAGCAGTCGAGTGCAGCGAGTTCAAACCAAAGTAATGACTACGAACTTGTCTTGCCAGAGCTTCGTTTAATCAATAGCAAAATCGAAATCATCAAAGATCAGAAGCTACTAACCGTACTGACACCCTATTTAACCATTAAAAATGCAAAGCTAACGGAAAATAGCCTAAGTTTAAATGCAGTAAATAAAAATACCATCAACCAAGGCAGTTTGATCGTAAACGCTGACATAAACTTGATGAAACAACAAGGCAAGATTATTAGCAATATTGAAGCGCTAAATCTTGATCTGAGTCTATTGAGTCCATGGCTACCAAAAGCACTGATTGTGTCATCAGCCCAACTTTCTTTAGATAGCCAGCAAGATATAACCTTAATCGGTGACCGCAAAGAACTCACCTTTAAAAATAACAAAATATTGCTAGAGCAACTTAATATAAAAAATCCACAACTAGCAATTTCTGCTGATGCATTTGACCTTTACTCGCCAAATTGGGTAGTCAGTATCAATGACGATGATCAGCTTAACCTTGAAGGTCAGGGAAAGCTGTTGACTAAGTATCTTGCCGTATCAAACGCAAGTGATGATAAAAAACTGCTAACAAGCATTCGTAAGATACAATCTGATCATTTTGCTGTTAGCACCCCTAATTTAAAGCCTCTGCTAGTGATAGATAACCTAAATATTGATAAAGTTGTGGTCTCAGATGATACATTGACTCCCGAGCCACCATTAACAACCCTTGAGTCTATTACCCTGGACGATGTAAGAATTAATCAAGATAGCCTTGCAATTAATCTCATAGGTCTAACTGATCTTAAGGTAAATACGACAATAGCCAAGGATAAATCAATCGCTAACCTAGCCTCTATAGCGTCTTTAACTGATGTGAATAAAGAAGCTGAAACAGCTCCCAAAGATCGAGAACTAAACGAAGGGCAACAAAATAATGTTGATTTTTTACTTAATCAATTACGTTTATTGTCACCAGCCATCATTAACTTACATGATACGAGTGTTTCACCGAGCTACCAAAGAAGCTATCGCTTAACTACGGTAGAACTCGGCCCATTAGATACCAGAAAGCCCAACCTAGAAACAAGTCTTTTAGTTAAAGGCGAAAGTGACCACTTTGAAAAGTTTAACCTTAAAAGTACCAACCAATTATTTACCAAGACCCCCAGCTATAGTTTATCTGGCGATATAAAAGAAATAGATTTGTCTGCGTTATCACCTTATATAAAGCAAGCGTTAAAACACGAGATAAAAAACGGTCACCTAGATCTTAAATTGAATACGAGTGTCAATAACGCTCAACTATCGGGTAATGCCGATTTAACCTTAAGGCGAGTCGATTTCATGGCAAATGTTGATATTGAAGACCATGCGGTTAAAACCACTGCTGGTATGCCATTAAATTATGCTCTCGGTATGTTGAAAGACAATAAAGGTCATGTCGATTTATCGATACCGCTTTCTGGAGATCTTAGCGACCCTAAATTTGGTCTTGTAGATATAACCACGCTATTAATCAAAAAAGCGTCGATGATGGCCGCGAAAGATTACCTACTGCAAACTTTTGTGCCTTATGCCAACGTAGTGTCTATCGCATTAAGTGCCGCCGATCACGTGCTTAAAGTCAGGTTCAATGATTTAGAATATCAACCCAAGCAAGTGGACGCAGCGATCACCAATAGCGCTTATTTAGAGCAGTTTGCTAAATTGCTCCAAGATAAACCAGATACACAGGTATCTATTTGCCCTATTGCCGTGCCACAAGATATTAATTTAACCGCAGGTAGTGAAGTAAAAGATCCAGCCATAGTTGCACAGCTAAAGGCTATTTCAATGCAGCGTTTTAATGCGTTTAAAAAGTTAATGATCACGCAATATAATATCGAAAGTGCAAGGTTGCTGTTATGTAGCCCATCTATTGATACTAATAAAAACGCCCAGCCTAGGTTAACGTTTTCAAGTTAACTTGAAACTTCAGAGAACTACTAACTAGCGGTGGCGAATTCATCGCTAGTTAGTAACGATAACTCATCATTTCAACCAAACCATCGATTTACAATTATCTTTCTTTTCTTATCAAATACTTACTTTTGATTTGGTCAAAAACCAACCGGTTATATTGTATACTTAATACACAGTATGTTACATTTTCATGACCTAACGTTAATAGTAGGTAAATTGACTATCTACGCTCAGCTTCAAATACTAGCGCCTAATCGAGAGAATCAGTCAGTTATTAATATGATTCAAGAATTACTATAAATAAAAATAATGAAGGCAATTATGAAAATAAATCAATTACTTGTAGCATCATGTTTGCTACTAGTCGGCGGTAATGCTTTTGCAGGACAAAAGCAAAGCGCACCTCAACCCCCAAAATATGTATCAGATCTCCCCCATGAACATCATGGCATTGAAAAAGTAGCAACAATTGATTCAGGTCCTAACAGAAGGCGAATCATTCACCCTAGAAGAAAAAGGGTTATCACCAATAGTCCTATCCAATCGTTTACAGCTACTCACAGTAAATTCAATTCCATAAATTCGATGACCGTGAATGCCATTGCAAGCTGTGACTTAGACGCATTAATGACATCAAACACCGCAACGTTAATCTCTGAATTAAAAACTCAGGGTTCCGATTGTATTAATAGTCTATTTTCTGCAAGTTCTGATATTCAAAGTGGAACCTATAACTCAAGCAACATGACCGCCGTAGCAACCCACGTCCAAGGATTGTCTCAAACCTACACTGGTGGTGGAAACGACGATATTGAAAGCTTATTTCTTTATCTACGCGCCGGTTTTTTTGTTGAGTTTTATAATGATGCTGTAACTTTCCAGTCATCCGTTAAGCCAGCAGTGCAAGCCGCGATTGATAGCTTTGTTAATAATGCCAATTTTTACCAAAACAATGATGCCCATGGTAAAACCTTAAGTGAAGTTATCATCACCATGGATAGTGCTGAACTTCAAGACGTTTATTTGCCAGTTGTGAAAGAATGGCTTGTGCGTTGGGATCAAAGTTATGCCGATAAATGGTATATGCGCAATGCTGTCAATGGTATTTTCACTATCTTATTCCGAGGTCAGTGGAATGACAAATTTGTCGCCTTGGTTGGCAACGATACTGAGCTAGTTACACGTTTAAAGAATTTTGCCTTAAAAAGCTGGATGCTTGATAGTGAGTCTGAGTTTATTGTCGCCAACGCAGCAAGAGAGCTAGGGCGTTTAAAAACGTATTCCGGTACTGCGATTCAACCATCAGTTGACGCCGCACTTAATGAAATATTTAATTCTTCTTATCAACTTTATGGATACGGAGATGCCGTTTGGTTAGGAGCCGCAGACACCGCGACCTATTTTGCAGATTGTAGCGACTTCGGTATCTGTGGCTACAAAGCACAACTTGAAGCACAAGTATTATCACAAATCTATACTTGTAGCCCTACGATTAAGGTTCGATCGCAAGATTTAACCCAAGCACAACAAGTGTCGGCATGTAGCACCATGGGGGCAGAAGAAACCTACTTCCATAATCGTTTAGCAACTAACAATCAGCCAGTTGCAGATGATAACAATAGTCAACTGCAAGTTAATATTTTCAATAGCAGTGATGATTATGGCAAATACGCTGGTCATATCTTCGGTATTGATACCAATAACGGTGGTATGTATTTAGAAGGCGATCCTTCAAACGCAAATAACATTCCGAATTTCGTCGCTTATGAAGCCGACTATGCTAAACCCGATCATTACGTGTGGAATTTAGAGCACGAATATGTGCACTACCTTGATGGTCGATTTGACTTATATGGCGATTTTAACGCACCAACAGAAGCCATCGTTTGGTGGACAGAAGGTGTTGCTGAGTATATTGCTAAACAAAACAACAACCAAGCGGCAATAGATACGATTACCGATGGCTCTACTTACACGCTAGCAACGGTTATTGAAACCACTTACGACGGCTTTGACCAAGATAGAATCTATCGTTGGGGCTATTTAGCGGTTCGCTTTATGTTTGAAAAACATTTTGACGAAGTACAGGCCATGCTAGCCGAAACACGTGCTGGCAATTGGAGTGCTTACAAAACCAGAGTCAGCAGTTGGGCGACTAGCTATGGCAATGAGTTCACTCAATGGACGCAAGCTTTAGCGAGTGGTTCAGAAAATATTGCACCAACAGCTAATGCCAATGGTCCTTATAATGCGATAGTTAACACCGATATTAGCTTCTCAAGCGCAAATTCGAACGATAGCGATGGCTCAATTATCAGCTATGCATGGGATTTTGGAGATGGTAACAACTCAACCGAGGCAAACCCTACTCATCGCTACAGCCAAGCAGGAACTTACACCGCAACGTTAACGGTAACCGATAATGAAAATAGCACAGGCACCAGCAGCGCTATAGTTACCATAACATCTGACAATACAACGACTGAACTTGATAACAATAGCTCAGTTAGCAATCTATCGGCAAGTGCTGGTCAATGGCTCTACTACACTTTAGCGGTGCCACAAGGAGCAACCGATTTATCGATAGCAACCGCTGGTGGCAATGGTGATGTTGATTTATATACTCAACTCAACAGCCAACCCACAACAAATGCTTATCAATGTCGTCCTTATCTAGCAGGCAATACAGAGTCTTGTACTAATGCTTCTCCACAGGCAGGTGTATGGCATATTGGCCTTTACGCATACAATGATTTTGATGGGGTAACCTTATCCGTTAGCTACACAGATGATAGCACCAGTAACGAAGCGCCAGTAGCGGTCATTAATGGCCCCTATTCAGCAAGTGAAAACCAAGTGATTAATTTCTCAAGTGAAGGCTCTTCAGATACTGACGGCACGATCACCGCATACTTGTGGAACTTTGGTGATGGTAACACGGCAACCGATGCCAACCCCAGCCATAGCTACAGCGGTGCTGGTAATTATACGGTAACGCTAACCGTTACCGATAACTTGGGTAGTAACCATAGTGTTAACACAACTGCACAAATTAGCGCGGTTAATCAAGCACCAATTGTTGAAATAAACGGACCTTACACTGGTGAACAAAACATCGCCATTAACTTTAATAGCAACGGCTCTTATGACGCTGATGGCACTATTGCTAGCTACTTATGGAACTTTGGCGATGGCTCAACAAGCTCACAAGCAAACCCTACGCATAGCTATAATACCTCCGGTAGTTACACGGTTAGCTTAACGGTCACCGATAATGAAGGGCTTACCAATAGTACGACAACCACAGCAACCATTAGTGGTGATGAAATTGTCACACTTACCAATGGTAGTAGCCTTAACATCAGTGGTCAGCAAAACCAGCAGTCAATGTTTCAATTTGATGTGCCAGCCAATGCCACTAACTTATCGTTTAGGATAACAGGCGGAAGCGGTGATGCGGATATTTACGTCAGTTTTGGTGAGCAACCAACATTATCAAGCTACGATTGTCGTCCATACTTACAAGGTAATGAAGAAAGCTGTGAAATCAGTAATATCCAAGCAGGTACTTACTATGTCATGGTTCGAGGCTATAACAGTTACAACACTAACTTAATCGCAAGCCACAACGGTAGCTCGACTAACGTTCCTAATGCATGTTTAAGTCAAGGCGCTGTAACAAGTGGCCGCCTAGAAACCGATACAGCCTACTGTATGGGCACTACAGATCCTATGTGGTTTAGTGTTGCTGGTGCAAATGAACATACATCAATTGCCATAACCATCGCTCATGGAACAGGAAATGCTGCGGTTTTATTTAGCAATTATGGCTGGCCTGATAGCAATAACACTCAAGCAAGCTCTGATAATGCCGGTAATAATGAGTGTATTTACTTAAGCAATTTAAGTGAATACTGGGGTTATATCAAAGTCACAGGTGGTGCAGAGAATGCGAGCATCATTGTTGACTACGACACCGCAGGTTGTCGATAACGACTTTCAGTGAAATAAAGTAAGCAAAGGCAGCACCCATGTTGAGTGCTGCCTTTACACTATCGTTTAATCTACCAATGACCAAACAAGCCATGCAATGAGTTTATTCAGACTACATTAAGATACTCACCGACTTAAAATAACATGGTTTTACTAAGACAAAAGTCTTTAACTTAGCTTAAAGCTTGATCTACCTCATAAAGTTAGCTGATTCACCTGCAAGAACTCTAGTTTTATTCTATGCTTGAGGTAACTCACTGTTTACGAAACATAAGGATAATTTTATGAGCAAATTGGTATATCTTGTTGGAATTGATGGAACTGAATGGTCTGAACGCGCTACTGAGCGCGCAGTAAACTTAGCCAAAGACACCGGCGCTAGTGTTAAGCTTGTTTACGTATTACAAACTCCCAACATTCACCCTTATGCCATCGAAGGAATCGTTCCACCACCATTTGACGATAAACAAGAAGAAAAATTTGCACAAGAGCATGTCATAGCTCCTTTGATGAAAAAATTTGCCGATGATGGTGTAAAACTTGAAAGTCAATTATCGTGGGGAGACCCAGTAGATGTTATTCACAAACTTGAAAAGCAAGAGCATGCCAACATGGTCTTCCTAGGTCGACGAGGCCGTTCGACCATAGGCGATTTATTACTTGGCAGTGTTGCCAATAAACTCGCTCATCATTGCGGCGTACCTATCGTATTAGTACCCTAATAAGCCAAAATCATTTAAAAAAGCAATGGCAATTATTTACTCGATGCCGTTGCTTTTTACTTCAAATTTCTTCTTTTAATGTAAACCCAACAAATAGAAACTACTCACTATTCTATTGTAGCTTTTCGTTTGGGGCTGTCGTACTATCAAGATCTTCTGCTAACGCTCTCGTATATTATCTTAGTCGCATTTTCTCGATAACTGGCTCGACGTGATAATTAAGGACTCGATATGGAATATCTTGCGCTGATCTTATTTATATTTTCAACATCAGGCACTCCAGGCCCCAACAACGTCATGATTTTAACGTCCGGCGTTAATCATGGTATACGCTTAAGTCTACCTCATGTCATGGGTGTTAATGTCGGGTTTACGCTAATGATCATCTTAGTTGGCATGGGAATAATGCAAATTTTTGTCCAGTGGCCAGTACTCCATCAAGTGATCCAGGTTATCGGGATACTATATTTAGTCTATTTAGCTTTCAAGATAGCAACGATGGACGTTAATGCTAATCAGGTTGATAAGAAAAAGCCTTTTAGCTTTTTACAAGCGGCACTCTTCCAATGGGTCAACCCTAAAGCTTGGGTAATTGCCTTAAGTGCATTGGTTGCATTTTCAAATACAACGAATAACGTTTGGCAACAGTTACTTACTATTGCAGGCTTTTATTTTGTTTTTGGTTTACCTTGTTCTTTTGCATGGCTATTTGCTGGCAAATGGCTACAAAACATTTTAACCAAAAGTTATTACATCAAAGCGTTTAATATCTCAATGGCAATCTTGCTGCTAGCATCCTTATACCCGCTGGTCACAGAGGCGATTACGACATACCAAGCCTAGAAAATATTTTTGTAATTACCAAAAATATTAAAACTTTTTCAGGTTTTTAGACGACACTATTGAATAGTGCCATTTTTTAAATATGAGGAATTGCTAATGAGACTATATTTGGTATTGATCGCTTTATTGCCTTTCACCAGCGTGTGGGCAAATACATTACTAATCTCTAACGTTAATGTCGTTGATGTTAAAAAAGGAATGATACTTCCTGCAAAAGATGTTCTTATCAGCGATGGTAAAATCATTAATATTGCGACAAACATATCAGTAGCTAATCAAACCGAAGTCGTTAATGGTAATGGACGTTACCTTATACCTGGCTTATGGGATATGCATGCTCATTTGCAAGATTTAGGCGAAAGTTCCCTAAACCAGTTTCTTTATTATGGTGTCACGCAAGTCAGGGATATGGGGGGCGATCCAACCCTTTTATTGAATTACAAAAATCAAATCAATAATCAAACACGAATCGGTCCTGATATCTATAGCGCATTGTATATGATTGGCAGTCCACGCTTTGCCGATATTATGCAAAAGTTTATGCCAAGTGATGATTGGCAAGCAGAGCAAAAGCGCCGCATCATCGTAGGCGATAAAGCGCAAGCAACAGCTGCTGTTGATAAGATAAAAAACGCTGGCGGCGACTTCGTGAAACTTCATTGGAATCATAATAAAGAAACCTTAACAGCTATTATCCAACGTGCTGAACAACTCGGCTTAGATGTCGTTGGCCACGATCCTGGCCCTAATATCTCGTTAATCGATATTGCCAAATCCGGTCTTCGTAGTTATGAACATGTTGACGGTGATTTTTTTTACAAGTTATCTCAACTCAGCGATGAAGAATTTACACAAACGGTCAATGCCTTAAAAGCTAATGATCTGCATATTTCGTCGACTTTGGTGATGTGGACAGCATTTACTCGACTCGCGGCAATTGAAGACAAAGCACAAGCGGCTGAAATATTAGCAAAACACCCTGATGGTCTCAAAGTAGATGACAAGTTAGTCACCTTTTGGAAAAAAATTATTCCTACTTTCGGGCCGAGGTTAATTACATGGGAGCTGGTCGATAACGATATTCACTATTTAAAAACCCTTTACGAAGCTGGAGTCAATATACTCGCCTCAACCGACTCTGGAATTCCAGGTTTATATCCCGGCTACTCACTTATCGAAGAGCTTTTGTTATTGCAAGAAAAAGTCGGCGTAACACCAGCCGATGCTTTAAAAATGGCAACATTAGATGCCGCAAGATTTTTGCATGCCGATAGTAAGTACGGCTCTGTTGAAATAGGGAAGATAGCTAACCTTGTTTTACTGGATGAAAATCCACTCTCCTCCGTGAAAGCACTATATCAAGTATCTGATGTGATTAAACATGGTAAACACTATCAAAGAGCTGCCTTAATCAATTGATGAGTAACTTTAAATTGAACGAATAAAAAACACCGCCTCAGCGGTGTTTTTTATTCGTTCAGTTTTAGATTACATCAACGCTATACCTGTCGTCGGTTAGTAACCGAGTGTTGCACTCTTCGCCACAATACAACCATGCTTGCCAACAGCAACCAGCTAAAATTAACCGCGCCGCCCGACGACTTTTTCGGTGTCACTACGATAACTTCCGGTGCTTCAACGGTAATCACCAACTGTCCAGAAGTATCATCAAAGCCATCATAAACAAAGTAAGTTACAGTATCTGTTCCAACAAAATTTGCCTTGGGCGTATAGGTTATTTCGCCATCGCTAGTAAAGCTAATACTGCCTTGTTCAGCAATTGCTGTAATTAGCACTAAGTCATCACCGTCAGCGTCGCTATCATTGGTTAAAACGTTCAACGTTAGTGTTTCGTCATTCGCTAGTGTTGCCGTTTCATCGACAACCTGAGGAGCACTATTAGGTCTAATGGTTACCGTCACTTCACTGGCTGCCGCACCACCGTTGCCATCAGAAATGGTATAGTTAATGGTATCTGTACCAAAGTGATTATCTGCTGGTGTATAAGTAATGGTTTGATCACTGTTGATTTCAACCGAGCCAAACATTGCACTGACATTGAGTAACGTCAATGAATCACCAACATCCTCATCTGTGTCGTTGGCTAATACATCAATCACAATAGCGGTACCAATTTTAGTTGTTACGGCATCAGGCTCTGCAATAGGTAAATGGTTACCTGATATTGCAACTGCCACACCACCTGGGTCATCAACCGCTTGGTTGACTTCGCCATCAGCATCATTAGGGCCACCATCTTCAATGGCTAATTGCACACACCAATGACCTTCCGTTAATCCAGCTTTGTATGCCACATCACCTGGCGGTGGACAAAAACCCTCACTACCCAAAGCAGAAGATACTTGATTGTTATCATCAATAACAAAGTCTTGCCACCCACTTGGCATCAGCTTACGGTAAACTGCATTATCTGGAATAGGTGAAAATTGCGCTACGACCATGCTAACCGATTGACCAGCAACGGGTAACTCTTCAACATCAAAATCAAACAATCCACTATTGTATTCATATTGGTCTTCATCTGTCAGAACACCTTGCCCATCATTACCATAATTGACAATATCATCTGATGATACTGCAGCTTTTGAACCATTGGCTCTAAATGCTACGTCGCCTAACGTCAACACAAGTCCGGGCTCTGTTTCTATTAAAAATTGATTACTTTCGACTTGATTCTGCTGAATGATGTTTCTCGCTAGATTCGCTGAATCTAAATAATCAGGAATACCATCGTCATCTTTATCTCCTATCCCTTCATCAAGATCAGAGATACCGTCATTATCTGAATCGTTAGAAGCACTTAACTCTGGCAAAGATTCTTCAATTCGTATTTTGAGCCTATCCTTAGCTTGCTTATCACCGTCACTAACTTCAAGTCTCAGTTTATAAAAACCTGGCGACAGGCTTGAAGGATCAAAAGTAAAGGTAGTATCGTCACTATCGACATCAACTAGGGTATTATCAGTTTTTGACCAATCATAGCTATGGCTATCATTTGTGTTTGGATCCGTAACCTTGGCTTTTACCACGACCATGCCGCCATCTTGAGCGATGATACGAGTTGCTTTGTCGCTGCTATCTTGCTTAGCTTCCAAAACAACATTTGGCGCAATGTTCTCCTCAAAAATACCGATTTGATGTCGGCTTTTAGTGCCTACTACCGCATTTATCGGTTGCCCCATTGTCACGATCAGAGACTCCCGCCCTTCTCCTGCGCCGTCATTTACAATATCTACGGTAACTGACGATTCTAATTGACCTTGCTCAATGATGGCTTGACCGTCAACTAGGTTATGATCTGAGCCATCGGTAGCAGCCGTGCCGCCAACGGTATACGGTACAACAACAGGGTAGCTAACCGCTGGGCCGTTTAATAAGACTTTAAAGGTTACCGTTGCTCCTTCTGAAGTAGATTGATTCTTATTAAAGCTTACCAATGGTACTACATGAACAGTTTGAGTATCATTTGCTTGCAAACCATCTTGGTCAACCGTACTCCAAGTCACGGTGTGTGAGCCTGGGCTAAAGAAGCCATTCGAGTCAACGGTTACGGCAAGACTGCCATCTTCCTCATCTGTAGCTTGCGCAAGACCAAGATCTACTTCCGTAAACAACCCTGAGGCATTAACCGTAACATCATCTGGTGCGGTTATCACAGGTCGATTATTGCCATCAACCACATCTTCAACTTCAATAATTAACTTGACTAATGCTGAAGATTGAGCATCGGAACTATCGGCAACAGTGTAATAAAACTGCACTTCGCCAGCAAAGTTCTCGGTGGCGGTATAACGAACTTTACCATCAACAAACAACGCTGAACCCGAGCTATTATTATTGATAGCAACCCCCACTAATTGCTCACCTTCTTCACCTTCAACGTCAGGATTTGATAAATCCACGTCATTATCATTTGCTAGTACATCAATTAAGTAAACGTCATCTTCAGCTTGAGCTACCGTTAAGCTATCTTCGTTGGCTATCGGTGCATCATTAACATTGGTGACAGTTAACTGATAAACAATCGCCTCAGAATTAACCTCGCCATCATTAGCGATAATGGTAAAGCTATCTTGTCCAACAAAATCATCATTAGGCACGTAGGTGAAACTGCCAGCATTAACGGTTACCGACCCATTAGCTGCATCCTCTGTAATCTGATAAGAAAGCTCGTTACTTTCATCATCGACAATATCTAAGCTTTCTGTTAACGAGGTGTCTTCAGTTACTTCAAAAATCTCATCGCCTTCACGATATGGAGCGGTGTTATTAGCAATAACTTCAAAGGTAAACGTTTTAATGTCGGTAGTAATGCCATCCGTAGCTGTAACAGTTACTGTAGTAGTTAAGCCAACCAGTTCTGACAAACCAAAAGGAGTGAATTGCCCTTGAGTATAACGGTATGGTCGATCGTTTTCGTCAATATCATAAATGTCACCAAAACGAGTAAAATTCATTTGGCCATCATAATCGTAGCTTATGCTTATGCTACTCGCATTCATATACGGGCTAAAAGCCACTTCGTAGTCTACATAAGTGCTACTACCTTCCGTTATTTGAATAGACGGTCGCGTAAAAGTAATAGAAACAGGGTAATAATTATCTTCAACAGTTATCGAGACAGTTGCCGTATTTGACCACTCTCCATCATCATCTTGCACTCTATAGGTCAATGAGTCAGGGCCACTATAATCTGCCGTCGGCGTATACACGATTTGACTTGACGAAATAGATGCCACCCCATTCGTCGGCAAATCAATCAACTCAAGAGTGCTGTTGTTTAGCGAACCATCACCATCCGCATCATTGGCAAGTACATTAATAGAAACAGAACTATTTTCATTGACGGTGACAGTATCATCAGTCGCTACAGGTGCGACATTAGCAGCAAATACAGTAACCGTTACCGTTGCAGAATTTGATAACGCACCATCGTTATCGCTCACTCGATAGGTAAACGTATCGGTGCCAACAAAGTTGCTGTTAGCAGTATATACGACTTGGCCATTGCTCACTGCAGCTGAGCCATTACCAGGTTGCGTAACCGTTATGCTATTGCTGTTTAATGTGCCATCACTATCAGAATCATTGCTAAGCACATTAATGGAGACGCTCGCTCCCGATTCTGTATTAGCGGTATCATTAACAGCGGTAGGAGCAACGTTAGAGGCGCTCACATTTACAGTAAAGGTGTTCGGCGCTGAACTAAATACCGTGCCATCGTTTACAGAGAAGGTAAATGTGTCAGTTCCAATCGCTGAAGGCGTATAAACTAAGTTCCCGATATTCGCGGCGGTAATAACATCTGCTGCGCTGACATCGACACCAGAAAGTCTTAATGTGCCATTATCAACAGTTAACGTGTCAATACGCACTGAGGTAAGAACATCTCCTGAATCAACATCACTAAAACCAAAATCAGCTGCTGCAAAAACTTTCGTTGCAGCATCGGTGATTGTTGCAGAATTATCTGCGCCAGTTGGCGCGTCATTAACACCGGTAATATCAATGTTAACAACGGGGTTTGAAGAAAGGTTCAATCCGCCATCGCTTGCACTCATAGTAAGAGTAGCAACATCATTACCTGCGGCGTTTGCAGCACCAGTATATTGAAGGTTAGAAGCTGTATCTAAATAAGTATTTATGTCTAATGCAAGCCCCGACAAAGTCACTTGAGTTACATTAACTAACGTTTCGGTGACACCACTACCGACGCCAGCACCATCAGCAGGGGCAGAAAAAGTACCTGCGCTGACTGTCAAGGTTACCGTTAAAGAATCCCCGTCTACATCAGCAAAAGTCACTGCCGATAGATCAACATTTGATGCAGTATCCTCTGTGACGGTAATATCGGTTGGCGCTCCGCTGACTGTTGGTGCATCTGGTTGGGCGGTAATATCTATATTAACAACGGGATCCGCTGCTAAAGATCCTACCCCATCCGTTGCACTAATCGTTAGGGTAGCGACATTATCCCCAGATACATCGGTTGCACCGGTATATTGCAGGTTAGCAGCCGTATCTAAGTAGGTGTTAATTGATGCTGCAGTACCTGCTAAGGTAATCTGTGTTGGACTGACAAGTGTTTCGGTGACACCGGCGCCATCGGCAGGTGACGAGAACGTCCCCGCACTAATATTCAACGTGACCGTTAATGAATCTCCATCGGCATCAGCAAAAGTAACAGCAGATAAATTAACATTGGATGCGGTATCTTCCGTGACGCTAATATCCGTTGGCGCGCCGGATACGGTTGGCACATTGTTGGTTGTCGCCGTAAACTGAGAGCTAGTTGCGGTGGTTAAACCACCTGACGATGCTTGTAAATTAAAGGTCTCGTCACTGCCGCCAGACGCGGTGTAAGCAATTTGCATACCGCTATACGTAACAGAACCAGAACTTGGTGCAACGGATACGGTCTCAGGGTTAGCATCAGTATCCCCCATTCCCACCAAAATAACACTGCCCGCCCCATTAACTTCGGCCAAGGTGATATCGGTTACATATCCAGTATCAACAATATCATTGGCATCACGCGCTGAAACAACCGGCACCGGGTTTAATGCCGTAGCTTCACCTGAGGCCACTGTTAATGGCGCTGGCTGGGTATCAAACACCAGTTTAGTAGCGACGACATCAGAGGTTACTGCATTAGCATCGACAGTGGCGAGATCTGTGCCAACGCCGTCTTGATCATTGGCGGTTAAGGTAAAGCTTTGCTGATCTGCTGTTGCCGCATAGTTAACATTGGTAAATGTCGCAACGCCAGAGACCGCAGCGATTGAGCCACCTGTTAACGTACCTGCACTTGCTTCGGTTAATGTTATCGTTTCAGTAAAATCACTATCGGTATTGCCAAAAGCATCTTGTGCAGTAACCACGGGCTGTGTTGTTAAGTCGCTACCTGAAACCGAGCCAGCGGGTTGAGTAGTAAACGCAAGTGCCGTTGCCGTAACATCAACGGTTGAGCCACTGCCATTGGTTACCGGACTGGTAGCGCCCATCGTCGTACCAGAACTTATCGTAACGTCAGTATCACCATCAACAGAAAGAATATATGTACCGCCTTCTGTGAGGCCAGTATTATCATTATAATAAGCGTTGACGGTATAGGTTTCATTTCCCCCATCCGCTATGGATATCGATAAACCAGAAAACGTGATGGTACCGCCACCTACTACACCTGTAACATTGGCAGCATCAGGCCCAGTTAACCGCCAAGTAACTTTGTTAAAGTCTCCTGTTCCCGAAGTGTTCAAAATAATTTGACTGATGTTCATAGCGGTAGCATCACTTGTGCCACCGTCAGATATAGTAAAGTCAAATACATTAATCGCTTCTCCAACACTATCGATTGTAGTGTCGATGCTTATTGGTTCTGTAACTCCAGCTGACGCTGTTAAGTTGCCATCTGCTTCAAACAGAAAGTAAGCTTTGACCGGTAAACTGATCAATATCAGCGGGATGAATGAGGCGAAAATTGAATTCATGATTAGTTTCTTCATTTTAAATCTCGCTTATAAATGGTAAGCAGGTATAGGTCTATTTGGCTATATCCACAGGTATTATTAGAACAAAATACAGTTCTTAAATATTGTTTAAACAAATGGAAATGACAGTAAAGCCGTTGAACACTTTGATTGCCATAGACGCCAACTAAAAATGTTGACCTAGAGTATGAGAAGCCCGAAATAAAGTGTTCCCCCATAAAAGCCTTACTTGTTTACTTAGTTTTAGATATGCCCTTAGTCTCACTTTAGTACAAGATAAAAAAAGCAACAACTTCAATCAAAAAAGTTTTTCAGCGAACCTATAGTTTCGCTTGAAATAATCTTAATATAAGGCTTTCACTCAAAACTAAAATAAACATATAAAATCAATATGCAAAATTATGCATCATGTATTGTCTCTATGAGCTGCGCGATTAACCAATCAGGATCATCTAAAGCAATGTCATGCCCTGCCCATGGGTGTGTAACAAGATGACTGTTTATCCGTTGGTGCAAATCAAGGCTTGCTTGATGAGCAACCAATTTATCCTTTGGGCTACAAATAATGAGCATTTTTGCTGTGATAGGTGAGCGTAAGGAAAATCGTGAAGCGGCAATTAATTGGCGAAGCAGGTTTTTGCGTGAGGTTGCCGTGTGCTCACGCAAAGCCACCCACTCGTTTAACATGGGATGAGGTGATGCTTGTTGATTAGAGGTTAACGCTAGAACAACCCGTTCGACTGCCAATGGTTTATTGTTGATAAAAACTGCCTTTATTAACTGACTAAGAGAGGATAACTGAATGCGCTGATACCAAGGTGTTAAATTGGCAACACTGGTGTTGATCAGTGTCAGTGAGTCAATTTCATCGGGATAACGCTGCGCCCAATCTAATGCAATCATCCCACCGAGTGAGAGCGCAACAAGATGAACGCGGTGATCAGGGGTTAACTCTAATGCATTACTGAGCTGCTGACGGCAGTGCTCGGTAAATTGATTTATTGTTAACGGGCTTTTTTCTTCGGCAAAGCGTCCATTTCCTAGCGTATCTAAGGTAACGACGTGATCACCGTTAACCGCATTCGTAAAGTCTTTTAGAAACACTCCCCAATGACGAGCATCTCTGCCTAATCCTCTGATCAACACCCAAACATTCATTGTTGTTTATACCAATGTTTTATTGCCGCCTTGCGAATTGGATGAACAGCATCGTTTATTGGTAACCAATTTGCGTAGTTAAGGCAAGCCTGAGTGAGAAAATCAAATAACACAATGTGACGCCGCTGTACTCTTGCCCATCGGTGTTTAACACTTGGGTTAAATAAGCCTTGATATGAAAATAACTGCCTTGGCCTTTTTTTTACCCAATTCCACGAGCCCATTTCTAAGGTGATCGACAAAAATGGCTGATTAAACTCATGTTTAACTAGCTTAGCAACGTAATCCCACAAATCGCCATGGGTAGTATATTTTCTCGATTGCGGTTCAAAAAGATAATTATTGTGTGGATAGGTTCGTTGCCACAATTGATATAAAGCAAAGTAACTGGCGACATTAAAAGGAGGACGTTTGCGATAGGCATAAGGTATCCACAACCTATCTTTAAAACCAAAGCCGGAATGACAATCAATGACCAAATTAAATGGCCGCTGCAAGCACTCATTTTTCAGTACGTCGATCAATATTTGGTTTTCGCGCTCAAGCCGATCTCCTCGATACCAAGGTAAGTGTCGACTTAACGTTTGTCCACCGACAAACCATGGCACTTTATCTTTCGCATTAATTGGCGCATTACGCATCAAATCAACACCATTGGCGTTTGCGCGAGAATTTATTAGCATGCCCGTAGGATTCATCACTGGCAAAACGTTAAATCTAACCTTGCTTAATAATTCGCTAAAGTGACTATCCCATTGCATCCGTTGCACTAACGTATGTAAATAACTGAGCACGACCTGAGAACCTATACGCTCGATACCGTGAATACCACCAACAAAGGTAATAGCGGGGGCATTTTTTTGTTGACTGCCAAATGAAAAACCAACCAAAGGCACCTGTTCAACCGCATGATCAATATGGGAAACATTAAAAACATCATACACTTTCGGTATCAACCAACCTTGGCTTTGCTCGATAAGCTCAACCATACTGGCGTATTCTGGCAGTTTTAATAATAACGCATCACTGAACTCAGCGAATCTATTATAGTTGCCATAGGGTCTATGCATATTGTCGGTTTATTTGTGGCAAGTGACTTAGGTAGATAATATTTCAGTCTAGCTGATTGAGAGACGTCGGTTGATGATCTTTTAATGACAAATTTAAAGTTGCAGCCTCAACTTGAAAAAGCTGAAGCTGCTTAACAATAGAGAATGGGTTTATCGGTAAAGAAAGTTAGAAGCTCGAGCCAAAAGATAAGCCTACTGATGAATTTAGCCCATCACCAGTTAGATAGTATTTAACGTACAATCCCATGTTGAACCCTTGAGATACTTTTTTAATACCACCTTTGACAAATACCCCTCCATCAAGATCAATATCTTGCTCTGAACAGTTTGAACATCCTGGAATAGTTCGCTCAGAGCGGGTCATAATGTCAATACCACCTTGTCCATAAACAGCAATATCTTGATTTTCACCATAATACTGAGCCATCCCAGAAGCAACGCCAATCAACAAGCCTGAAGCATCTGAACTTTTGGTTGAGCGATCGCCTTTATTAGCCCATCCAGTTCCAACCACCTCTTGCTTAAAACTCGCATTGTCATCGTAAGATAAATAGCTCGCTGAAAGTGTTGTTATCCATTGGTTCTTGATGTAATCCAAATCAATACTAAAACCGGTAGCGCTTTCTTCAATGCCTTCACTTTTAACGCTCTCATCAAAACGATTGGTATTGACTGAGATTGACCAACTCCAGCTTCCTTGCTCGTCTTCTTGAATTTCCATCGGTTCATTAGCATAAACTGAAGCATTAAACGCGAGCATTAAGCCTGCCACAAGAGATAATTTTCTCATATAATTCCCTTTTGCAAATGTTATTAAATTGTAAAAATCGCGAACTATAGTAGAGAAAAGCAAAACATGTCAATAACTTAATTAATGGTAGTAACCAATAACGTTATAGCGGTTAAAAAATCCAACAAACAAAATAGCAACCACTAATGACATTTGCAGCAATCTAGACTGTTTTACCACCTTGAAGTGTTTAAAAACTAGCATAATCAGACTCATCAAAGCCAAAAGCGGCAAGGTCAGTAAAACAAATAACAACGGGATATTTCCCGTTCTAACATCAACAATATCAATGGTGTAGAAAAAACCAATTAACCCTACAGTAAATACGCACATTAATATGTTCGGCAACGCAAATCCAGCCGCAGCTTTAGCTGGCAACTGTTGTTGGCGCTTAAATCTAGTCATGGTTGCAATCACCATTGCCAAACTTAGCACTAATAGCACCAATACCAATATTTGTTGACTGGTACTGGCATTAAACCAATTGCGCTTTTCAAGTGCTCGAGGTGCGCCCCCCCAATCTAAAAACAAATGCGTAACTTGGCCATTGTCTGTAGCAAACTTTAACGTATGACCAATACTTTCTTCTCTAAAGACATTCTCCGATACCGGATAATATTTATTGCCATGAAAGACAAGATAGTCATTGCCAGCAGTGATTTCTTCGTCTTGTTTAAATAACGCTGAGATCGCTTCAAATGTCGTTTTATTTTGGCGGGTTGGTGTATAAGTACCTGCATACTCACTTAAATTGTTAACGGTTATCTTATCCAACGTCAATGGTGCTGGTTGCTCGAACAGCGCCTTAAATAAACTATAATGCATTCGACCAGTAAAGCTTGAGCTACCGCTATTTACCGCCGAAAAGTAGCCCATCTTCTGCTCAGGTAAAATAGCTAAATGAGCAGAAAAGCCAATATGTCGCCCGTCATGCCACCATGCGGTTTGACCTGAACGTTTATATTGCATAAACGCTAGCCCCATAGCGCCAGTATTATCTCCATGACTAAACTGCTCTGAGAACAATAACGATTGCATTTCAGTGGTGATCACCGAATTGTCAGAAACCAACGCTTTGATTAAACGTTGCATATCTTGACCCGTGGTTAACATTGACGTTGCCGGGTAACGATGAACATAAGTATATGGCTTTGCTTTATAGGGCTGTTGGCGTTCGGTATAACCTATCGCCAAATACGGTTTATGCTCTTCGGTTAAGATGAAGCTCGAATTATTCATCGCCAGCGGCTGTAAAATGTTTTCATCGACATATTGATAAAAAGGCATACCAACTAATTCCTCTATCACCAACCCTGCAAGCGCGTTACCATAGTTGGAATAAGCAATCAAAGCGCCTGGTTGATAAACTTGCCTTGGCAAATAGTTCTCTAAATGAGTCGCCAAGCTTTGCCTTTGATCAGGCGCTAACGTCGAATCAGCATAAAACTTATCTTCGAACCCCGCCGTATGAGTTAACAACTGGCGCATGGTTACTGGCCAGCGAAGCTGTTCAAGTATTTTAGTATTTCCAAAATACTCATCAATCGGCTGGTCTAATTTAAGCTTTCCATTAACTGCAAGCTGACTAGCGGCAATCCCTGCAAAAATCTTAGACACAGAAGCAATGCGAAAACGTGTTTGTTCAGCGCTTACCATCATATTATCTTTGACGTTACTGATGCCAAACCCAGCCAAGTAACTCGGTTGCCCTTCTTGATACCAAGTAACCACACCGCCTGGCACTTCATGTTGATTTTCTTCAATATACGTATCGAGAAATTTAGATACTTGCTCTGGTTCAACGGCCTGTTCAATTTGTTGTGCATTTAACGAAGTGATCGTTAAAGTGCATGCCGCCAACGTACAAGCGGAAAAAAAATGACGAAGGAAATTTTTCATCGCATTCACCCTCTCTGAGATTACAAGTTGTTTACTTTATGGCGCCAGTGTATCTTGGGTCTTAACAGGTGGGTTTGAAATTTGGGTCAAGTGCTCAAATTAGCGCTGAACTGCGCTTTTAAGCCCAAAAAACTGATAAAATTACCCGATGAAAAATATTCCCTTATTTATTGTCCTGCTTGTTGGTTTACTAAAAATAAGTATCGCCCAAGCAATTGAACCACCCAAATCTTCTGGGGTTCGAATCATTTCTGCAAGTTATACCCTAGACACGGGTCAAACACTTTCGCAGCTTGAAACAGCTCATTGGCAAGCGCGAAAAAGTTGGTTACTCCCTGAAGAACAAAAAAACGTTTGGCTCAAAATGACATTTGTTCTAGAGCAGCCTCAAAGTAACGGGTTATTTATCAGTACGTTGTCTAGTCAAGAAGTCTATTGGGATAGTGTTTTTATTGGCCGCTCGGGTAAAATTGGTTTTAGCGCACAAGAAGAAATTCCGGGTTTAATAGATACAGCCTACCGCATACCAGATCAACTGCTCACCCTAGGCCAGCATCAACTCATCATTCGCCTGAGCCGTCATCATTTACCAAGCTTAGGTAGTCATAACGTCATTGATGTCGCTATAGCACCTCACGATATTATCCAACAGCAACAAATGCTCAAAGCCTATTTGCCCTTTTTCGCATTAGGCGCGCTTATCGTGGTTGCTATTTTCTTTTTTAGCTTAAGTATCTCTATAACAAATAATCACAGTTACCTTGCCTTTGCTGTGCTTTGTTTGTTGGTAGCCGCGCTATTATTGGTAGAGTCGTGGCGGCCATTGTGGAGTTACCCATACGATTGGCATTTAACCAGACTGCTCATCGTCGCTTTACTGACAATTGCCATCAGTACGGTACTTCCTTTTGTGATGTTAAAAGAGTTTGAGGTAGACAATATAGGTAGAAAAATCACCGTGTGCTTAGTGTTTTATTTTACGATTGTTTTCACCATTCCAAGTTTTGACTTAAGTGCATTTATCATTGTTACCACAGCACTTTGCTTTTCCTTATTTATTATCATCACTGCCTGCCATAAGCAAAAAACTAAAGCGACATTTTTAATATCGAGCATCTCGCTGTGTTTACTGTGCGCATTCCTCTTACCTGATTTTTTAGAATCCTGGTTCTTCCTATTATTTGGCGTGGTGATGGTGGCAACGTTACACCGTTTAGCCAATACCATGCGAGCTATCAAACAAAGTGCGCACCAAAAAGAACTGGTTAATGAACAGCTAAAACTAGAGTTAGTAAAAGCGCATATTCAGCCTCACTTTTTAATGAATACCTTAACCTCATTAGCTGAGTGGATAGAAGAAGCTCCTCAAGTTGCCCAAGAGTTAATAGAAGCGTTAGCGGATGAATTTAGACTATTAATCACTATCGTTGATAAAGACGCTATTTCCCTTGAAGAAGAGCTAAAGCTTTGCAAACTGCACGCTAAAGTAATGTCACTACGTCAAGATAAAAGCATTAACCTTGTTATTAAAAATACGCAATCGCAATTAACCATCCCCCCTGGGATCATTCACACACTAATCGAAAATGCTATTAGTCACACCCAAATGCTTGAGGCTGAGACGTTAAGCATCACCATCGATATTTCAGAGAAACATAACCAGATTGCGATTAATGTTATCGCGCCATTAGCAAGCAATAAAAATCAAAACGTCATCGGACTAGGGACGGGTAAACGCTACATTGAAGCGCGCTTACAACAGGCTTACAAAAACAATTATTCCCTTGAGGAATGGTCTGAAAACCACCTTTGGCATAGTAAAATTGAGATCAAGGGAGTTGCATAAATGAATGTGCTCATTGTTGAAGACGAAGTAATGGTGGCCAAACGCCTGCAACGATTAACTAAAGCAATACTTGGTGAAAAGCTTCACCATATCAAGCATATCAATAACCTTGATGATGCTGAATCCTATATCGATGAGCACCCTATCGATGTACTGCTTCTCGATCTAAATTTAAACGCGCAAGATGGCTTTACCCTATTACAACAAGCGGTCGCTGAAAGCTTTCAAACGATTATTGTCTCAGCCAATATTGATAAGGCGATTACTGCGTTTGAATATGGCGTTATTGATTTTGTTGCCAAACCCTTTAATCAATCACGTTTATCGAAAGCGTTTGCACGATTAGCCGAGCATACCAGCGCTTCAACGACTAAATTCCTATCAATAAAAAAACAACAGCGTGTAGAAGTCATTTCATTGCAAGATATTGAATATATTCAGGGTGCGGGTAATTACAGTGAACTCGTTATGCTTGACGGTTCAATCCACCTACATGAGAAAAACCTCGACAAATTATCACAACTATTACCAAGTAATTTTGTCCGTATTCATAAATCCTATATTGCTAACTTAAGCCATTACCGCCATTTACAAAACTATCCAGGTTCTAAATACGAGCTAGCACTCCTTTCTATGACACCACTCCCCGTCAGTCGAACCAAAGTAAAGGCGCTGAGAGCTAAGATAGACCAGTTATAATGCTCAGTTTTTAAACAACATTTGACCCCAATCAAGATAATCTCAAATATCTCAGATTGTGTAACATCATTTTAACCTTTTGCTGTTAGAGTTACGCTTGTGACTTACCCAACAACATAAAAAAGGATATTGATGTTACTTTTTTAAACCAAAGCAGTGTTTTAATAACGCTCTCTCTCGCTGATAATTAGCTAAAACTTAACCACATTACTTGAACAGTCTACTGCTCGGGTCAGCTTAGTTTTGGTCAAATTTTAGTGACACGCGTGAACTAGCAAAAATTTGGCTTTATCGAGTTTCAAAAACCGCCTTTATGTTGAATAGGGAAGCATCACTATCAATACCCATATTTTGATGAAACGTTATCTGACTGAGCTCGCTCGCAAGCCTTAGCAGATAACCATAAAACACAGTTCAAATGGAGATAGACATGGTTTTAAAATTCAACTCAACACTGAGCGCTGCATGCCTCACATTGACCGCTTTTTTACCGTTAACCGTTAATGCATTTATACAAGACGATGATTTTGGTAGTCAGGTTATTAAATCGCAAGCGGCGTATATGGCGAAAAATAATCAGTTTTTACAACTAAACCCGAATATCAGTGAAATTGAATATCGCACTTTTGACATCAAAAAGATTAAGCTCAATAAAGCGAAAATCAAATTTAAGCTACCCACTGGCGAACAACTTGAATTTACTAAAACCCAATTAGCGTCAACCAAGAACAGCGGGGTATTGTGGCAGGGGGTTAGTCAATCTGGAAGCGAATTAACCTTTACCTTGAACAATGAAAGCCTTCATGGGGTTATTTTGCATCAAGGTGATATTTACAACATTACGAAGATTAGTGACAAACACTACGCCGTTTATAAAACCAATCAAGAGGCATTGCCAGCTCAAGAAGAGCCTGACTATATTGGTGAGCCTGACCCATCTGTTGAATCTTTAGATTTCTCAGGCGCTCAAACAACAACTGAAACCACACCAAGCAGCGCAAACTCAGGTCATGCCCAAATCAAGATGCTTGCGGTCTATGGCCCTGAAGTAAGGGATATGATGGGCGGTGACAGCAATTTAAAATCTCGCCTTGATATCATGGTAAATCAAATCACCACAGCATTTAAAAATAATGGTGTCGATAGCCAAGTGTCGGTAGAACTTGTTTCCGCAAGCTTTATTGATTACCAAGAGGGCTCTGGCCACAGCAGTATTATTAGCGATATCAAAGGAATGACAGAAGTTGACAACCTTCGCGATTATTATCAAGCGGATGTTGTTGCCATTATGGTTGCGAATAGCCAATATTGTGGCATGGCAAACAGAATTGCCGCTGAAAAAGACTCTTCTTATTTCACCATCTACGCCAGCTGTTTAAAGTACACCTTTCCACATGAATTAGGGCACTTACTTGGCATGCGTCACAACCCTGAGCAAGATAGTCGTGGAACTTTTAGCCACGGTTACTTAGACAAGGTAAATAAGTTTAGAACCATCATGTCATACAACGACAATGGTTGTTGTGATCGTATTCCTTATTTTTCGACACCAGAGCAGTACCACGAAGGTAATGTCATAGGCTCTGCTGATAAGCACGACAACAAGCGTCAGCTACTTAGTTATGCCCCAAAAATGGCCGACTTTTATGTTGATGCAGGCGGTGGCAATTTAGAAGCGCCAGTGGCTAACGCTTATACCTTAGGTTGCTACGGGCTAAACGGCATCAGTTGGACGCAAGTTTTTGGTGATACTAACGAAATGACAACATATAACCTCTACCGTGGAACCAGTATGTCAATGGACAATAAATGGTTAGTAACTTCAACATACTACACCACTGAATATGTCAATATAAATGACGAAAATGACGCCCCTTACTTTGCTGTAGAAGCTTGTAATAGCAATGGTTGTTCAGCGCTTTCTCGTTACGTTAAAGCAGAATATTTATATAACTGTCAGTAACGTTACCATCAATAATGAGCCCACATTACTGATGGTGACCAATAAAGGCGGTTAAACCGCCTTTATTGATTAAAATCTCATCCGCACTTTCGCAAACAGCTGATGGTCATCTGGATGGTTAAACTGCTGGTTAAAGATATCATGATTTGACCATTGCTGATCTTCAGTCTGCGTTTGATAGAATCCACCGTTACGCACATAAACCAAGTAAACATCGGATAAGGGAGCAAAACGGTAGCGATAACGTAACTGCATTGCCAATTGGCTTTGTTTAAAGCCTAATTGGTCAGCAGCAGTTCTCTCAAAATTGTCTCCTTGTTGATACACTTTGCCATTAAAAGCATTCACACCAAACCATTGGCTTTTTAGACTTAATTCTTGGTTATCAGCCAGCAACCACAAGACATTGATACTGTATTGCGCAAATTCTCGTTGATAACGCGTTAATTGTCCATCGCTATTACCTATTAACCAATCATCACTGCGTAGTTGATAATAACTCGTTGCTAACTGCAATTGATCTGAGATTGAATAATCTAACGCAAGTTGATAACTATTCCCCCAACCAGAAACGCCTTCTTCAAGTCGATGAAACTCTAGCTGGTAATGCAGCTTACCTGCATAAGGACTATTATAAATCAAACCAAAGTCATATTGAGAGGGCATCATCAAGCTACCATGACCACGAGTGATCAGATCATCAATGCCTGAAGTTTTCACAGCAACGCGGCCTGTCCACGAGGAACTGGCTTGCGTCGTTGCCACCAGCTCAAGTGCATACTGATCCACTAAGTTTTCACCGGCACCATTTTGCGCCAGTTTACCATCGACTATTACTTCGTAATCTCGAATTGCACTGCCTTCGTCATCAGGTAGGATTAACATTTGACTATTAATCGAGAGCTGCTTTAAATCATTTCGCGCCAGATAGCCCATATCATTTAAATTCAGCGAGTCATCAAGCCAGGTTAAACTGAACTTACTGTCCCAAAAACGTGAGTGGATAATACGGGTATTTACAACGCCGCCATAGCCTTTTTCAGTTGTTAATTCTTTGCTATTTGATGACAGCAACTTACCATCTAAGGTGATGTTGTCGAACCAATAACCAAAGTCAACCGCCGAGGTTAGTGCCTGCCTATCAAGCACTGGCCGTTCAACCCAGTTAATGATCTGACCCAAGTAACCGCTATCGCCTTTAACCAACCAACGGCCGCTGACAAAGTGTTTACCTTGGTCGAGTCCTTGATCTTCTTCTTTTACCGCCATAACACCAAAGTCAGCTAACTGATTAGTGCTTAAATACTTAGCAGCCAGTAAAATATCGCTCGGTTGTCGATTGAGCTGATCAGCACCATCTGGGCTAGCACCAATACGACGAGTATTGAGTAACTCAATTCCTTCATCTTTCACATCAAACAAGCTTTGGTTTTCAGTGAAAAATGCTCGACGATCACTATAGAGTGTTTCAACCGCTGAAAAGTTAGCGACAAGCTCATCGCTTTCTGCTTGGCCAAAATCAGGATTAATCGCTACAGTTAACTGTTGATCTTGAGTGGGCTTCCAGATCACATCAACTCCCACTCGATGCGTGTTCTCTCCTTGGTTTATATCTCGCGCAAACGAAGCATAAGGAAACCAATCAAAGGTGCCTCCCGTTGGCTTATCAGTTAACACAGGTCGCAATGCTTGCATAAAATTTGCTTTGCTAGGCGATGTATCTGGAAAAGCGTATTGCTCGCCATTGGCAATATGGTAGCGACTAAAAAACAATTTAACCTGATCAGCATCGTTACCTTCAGCGCTTGAGTAAGGGGCTATTGCCCATGGAATGAATACTTCGGCATACCAGTTTTCTTCATCTTCACTGACACTGAAATCCCAAGCACCTTCCCAGTCATCATCATATTGATTGCCACGCGTATAAACACCGTCCATGCTGCCACCGCCTAAGGTGACAACAAAATCATAAATGGTATCGCCTTGCCCGGAAAAATCGATAGCAATAGAATTAAAGTCTGCTGAAGTGTGTTGATCCTTGCCACTATACTTACGCGATCTATTTTGTTTATCTTGCTGATTTACAAAAGCAAAATACAAGCCGTTGTCATCCGTGATAAATTTAACCTGAGTCGCCACGCTAGGTTTTGCGCCTGTATCAGGGGAGGTTTGCACGAACTGGTCAAATACTTGTGCCGTTTGCCATTCTTGCTCATTCAGTTGACCGTCTAAAACGATATCCGCAACAGCGGTATTGGCTGTCAACGCCATCAAAAAGGCTAAATTATGAATATTTTTCATTACATCTTCTATTCAAATAAAAAGAAGTACGATTATATTTGATTGCTTTATCGCTAAACTAATGAAAAAATCACACCAAACATGAATTAAATTCATATTTAATATGTATAAAAATTTACCTTCGTTAAAATCGCTATTAGCGTTTTCAGTGGCCACTAAAAGTGAAAATTTCAGTCAAGCGGCTGACAATTTATTTATTACCCAAAGTGCCGTCAGTCATCAAATAAAAAACTTAGAAAAAGCGCTTGGTTTTGAGCTTTTTTACCGAGAGGGCAAACAATTAAAACTCACTGCTAATGGCAATAAGTTGGCACAAGTGGTCAATCAATCGCTCTCAAACATTGAAACAACGATAGAAGAAATTACCGGCCAAACTAACCATATTGTGCATTTTGGCGTGAGCAGTAGCTTTGCTATCCACCGATTAGTACCACGACTAGGTGAACTGCTTGAGCAATTACCCATGCTGGATATTCGCCTTAAAATGATCAGCTGTCATGATCCGCTCACAGAGCTGGATCTTGATATTATTTTACATGACAACCCCATTAGCCATGTTGCCTATCAATGTCAGCAAATCAAGCAAGAGCGCTACTTTCCTGTGGCAAATGCAACACTAGCCCAACAACTAGGCACAACGCCAATTGAACACTGGCCGGATCACACCAAATTAATTGATATTCAAGGCTTTAATACATGGCAGGAATGGTATCAGTTAGCCAACGTGGTAACTGAACCGCTCAACGTTCAGTACTTTAGTCACAATATTTTAGTGATGAAGTCTATTTTAGCCGGTCATGGTATTGCGTTAATGGGAGAAGCATTAATTAAAGATGAGCTTGAACGAGGCGAACTAATAAAGTTAAGCGCTCAAGCGATGACATTTGATGATGAAGGTTTTTATTTTAGTTGCCATAAACGCCGTGAAAAAGATGCCAATATTCGTAAGATCCATCAATGGCTTATTGGCTTAATCAACTAGCCGATCTTTAGGCGCTCCAAGATCGCACTTTTTGCACTTAAGCAACATACCGAGCTTTTCTGAGCGCCCTTTTTCGGTAATCACCCATGGACGATTAATAAAAGGCGGCTGATGACGAACATGTTGGTTATGACCACACGCTAGCTCGGCGACCCAATGTTGCTCTTCATCTAAATGATAACCGGTAATGGCTTGCTGCATAGCAGTGTCTTTTACTCCAAATCGGAACTGAGGCGCAAATATCGATTCAATATCAGGCAGCATTATAGCCCTCAATATTCGTTATACCAATTCCATCCATGCCAATAATTAGCATAAACAAGCTTGAAAACACCAAAACTGAAGGGGTAGCGTAACCTACCGAACAAAAGCAGCGCTTTAACTGCTAAATGATTGATTTAGTTATTTTTGATGATAAGCTACGCCGCCAATTATTAAACCAATAATAACCACAATGCCTCTCATCAATAAAGGATTTACGTTTAGATGTTACCAATGAAAACAACGCAACTTATTAAAATAATGACCCTGGCCTGCACGACATTTTTAGGGACAATATCAACGACGTTTGCCGATGAAATCGATGATTACCTCGTCGATATCATGAAAAAGAAAAATATCCCTGGCCTGCAACTCGCCATTGTTAAAGATAATAAAATTATCAAAACCGGTGCGTATGGCTTATCCAATATTCAAGATCAAGTCGCGGTAAAAGAGCATACCCCTTTCCCTATTTTTTCAATGACTAAAGCCTTTACTGGCGTTGCGATTATGCAACTTGCCGAACAAGGCAAACTAAGCCCTTCGGATAAAATATCAACACATTTAGACGGCTTGCCAGAAGCGTGGCAAGAAGTAACGATTCGACAACTGCTTAGCCATACTTCAGGCATACCTAAAATATTAAACGGCAATGGCGTTGACCTAATTGCCAATGGCCAACCAGACCCTGCATGGCAAGAAGTACAAACACTGCCAATGCGCTTTGAAACTAACACCCGTTTTGAGTACAACCAAACCGGATATATTCTATTGGGTAAAATTATTGATAAACTCTCGGGGCAACCGTTTGTTGACTATATCCAGCAAAACCAGTTAGCCAAAGTTGACATGCCAATAACCTTGGCTGCGGGTTTTGGTCACACTTCAGGGATAGTGCCCAATCAGGCTCGTCCATACGTTTGCTGTATTCAAGGGCAATTACAGACCTTACAAATTATCTTTGACCCTTTCTTTAGAACCGCTGCAGGCATGAGTGCCACGGCAACAGAGCTAGCTAAATACACCATTGCCCTTCAACAAGAAAAACTGCTTGATAGCAAACACCTAAAAGAGCTTTGGACGCCGACTCGATTAAAAAATGGTGAAACCGCTGGCTTTAGTCAATTAGAAAATGGCTATGCCCTTGGCTGGCAAACCATTTTACGAGAACAACACCCTGCCGTAAGTGCCAGTGGTGGCGATTCAAATTCTACGGTGATCTATCCTGAAGATAATTTAGCCATCGTTGTATTAACCAATAAACTAGGTAGCTTACCGATTTTCTTTATTGATGAAATTGCTGGTTTTTACTTTCCTGAAATGAAAGCTGAAAATGGTTGGGGGTTATCGAAAGACTTATTCAAACTTTTCAAAGACATGGAAGCTCATGGCTTTGACCAAGCAATTACCTTGGCTGAGAAAATGAAATCAACGGCGAAGTTTGATGTCCAAGAAATTAACCTTTGGGGTTATCAGTACCTCAATAAAAAAGCATTCGCCAAAGCTATCGAGATCTTTAAGTTAAATGTGCATTTATTTCCTGACAATGCCAATGCCTACGATAGTTTGGGCGAGGCCTATGCCATGTTTGGCGATCGCGAAAAAGCTATCGCAAACTATCAAAAAGTGCTCGAACTTTTACCGAACAACAAAAATGCCCTCAAGCAGATTGCCTTGTTGAAACAACAAAAGTAACCTTGTAGGTAAAGCTGCATCGCTAAGATAATAAAAACGCCACTTGATTTGATCATGTGGCGTTTTTTCTTTTTCTATCTTGGCGACAATATTATTGTCATGAGTGGCAATTACCTCATCAAGTAAGCTATCTCAAAAGGTGCTAACTGCACACAATGTTGCTGCCCTTCTACACTAAGCTGGCAGTTATCAAAACCATGGCTAGATAACAACGTTAGTTGACTCTCGTCTATCAAGTGTTCAATGGATTGTGCTGAAAAATTGGCAACAACCCACAGCATTTGCCCTTGATATTCACGCTTGAACACCAATTTCGTGTCAGTGCTTTCAATAAAGTCGATATCGCCATAACGTAAACACGGTTGGTCTTTGCGCCAATGCATAAAGGTGCGATAAGCCTGCAATACGGAGTTAGTATCGTCTTCTTGTGCTTCAACACTGTTGGCAAGATGCTGTTCACTCACCGGCAACCAGGTATTTTCAGCCTGAGAAAAACCGCCATGGTTAGATAATGATGACCACGGCATCGGAGTGCGACAACCATCACGGCCTTTAAACGTTGGCCAAAACGTGATGCCGTATGGGTCTTGTAAATCTTCAAACGCGATATCGGCTTCAGTTAAACCAAGCTCTTCCCCCTGGTAACTACAAATACTGCCGCGCAGTGACGCGAGTAGCGCATTAAACAACTTACTTTGCGCCTGACGATGTTCTTCACTTGCCCAACGTGAGGCAACACGGGTGACATCATGATTACCAATCGCCCAACATGGCCAGCCATCGGCCAACTTGCCTTCTAACGCTTCAACCGTTTCGCGAATATAGTGTGGGCTACCGTCTGGGGTTAGCAGCTCAAAGCTATAAGCCATGTGCAACCGCTTGTTACCTTGCGTGTACTCTGCCATGGTTTGCAGTGAATCTTCCGACGATATTTCCCCTAAGGTGACAACATTAGGATATTTATCCATCAATTGACGGATATCTTCCATAAATGCAATATTTTCAGGCTGGGTATTATTGTAATAGTGGTACTGAAACGCATACGGGTTATCTTCACTAAAGCCACGGCCTTTGCGGTCTTGTGGTGCTTTGGCTGGGTTATCGCGAAGCTGCTTATCGTGAAAACAAAAGTTAATCGCATCTAACCTAAAACCATCAACGCCAAGTTTTAACCAAAACTCGACATTATCAAGCACAGCCGCTCTTACTTCAGGATTATGAAAATTTAAATCTGGTTGCGAAGTCAGAAAGTTATGCAAATAATACTGCTGACGACGAGGCTCCCATTGCCATGCACAACCACCAAAAATTGATAACCAGTTGTTCGGTGGCGTGCCGTCTTCGTTGGCATCAGCCCACACATACCAATCTGCTTTCGCGTTGGTTCTATTTTCTCGACTTTCGATAAACCAAGGGTGTTGATCAGAAGTATGGCTCAGCACTTGGTCAATAATCACTTTAATATCAAGCGCTTTGGCTTGACTCATTAACGCTGAAAAATCAGCCATATCTCCAAACATCGGATCGACTTGACGATAATCACTGATATCGTAGCCAAAATCTTTCATTGGTGACTTAAAGAAAGGAGAAATCCAAACCGCGTCAGCGCCTAAGCCTTTAACATAAGGAAGTTTAGTGATAATCCCGTTAAGATCACCAATGCCATCATTATTGGCATCCATAAAGCTTCGAGGATATATTTGATAGATGACGGCGCCGCGCCACCAAGGTTGATTTTCCATACACGTCCAATCTATTTTATCATTATCGCACTCTTGAGAGCTCAAGCCGCGACGCGACCATAACAAAGAATACTTTTTAAGACTGGCTTAAGCATAAGTAGCGCCTAGTATTAGTGCAATGATCCTGCATACGTATGCATGAAATATGGCGGCTAATAACGTTATGCATACGTATGTAAGTTTTATACTTGTGATGATGTTCTTTGTACTATCAATCATCATAACGACGTTAAACACTAAGGTAAGGTATACACGTGATAATTAAAAACCTCATCAGCGTAGGCATAATCACCTTTAGCGCATTGAGCATGCTCGGTTGCCAAGTTCAAGAATCAAAACAAACTAACACAAGCGACTTAACGGTTAAAAAGGTAATCGCCACTGACTTAATGCCTTATCATCAGCGCCCTATTGAAGATGAAGTGTTTTATTTTGTCTTACCTGATCGCTTCTCCAACGGCGACACCGCGAATGATATGGGTGATAAAAACATCCCAATCTCCTATGGAGGTTTTGATCCTACTAATGAAATGGCTTTTCATGGTGGCGATTTGCTCGGCTTAAAAGATAAACTGCCTTACTTATCACAATTGGGTATCACCAGTATTTGGCTAACCCCAATTTTAAGAAACCAAGCTGTGCAAGGCGATATCTCAGGTTACCACGGTTACTGGGTGCTAGATTTCACCGAAATCGACCCACACATTGGCAGCAACGCAGATCTAAAAGTCCTTATCGACCAAGCTCATCAACACAATATTAAAATATTTTTTGACATTATCACCAACCACACTGCCGATGTGATCAAATACAAGGAGTGCCATGGTGAAGATGGCAGTGGTTGGTCAGAAAGTGGCGAAGCGTGCCCATATATTTCACTGAGTGAGATGGCGCGAGGTAAAAAATATTCGACGGTCATTCAAGCGGGTAATGAAGCACTGAAAACCCCCGCTTGGTTAAATGACCCAGTACATTATCATAACCAAGGTGATTCTACTTTTAGTGGCGAAAACTCACTTAATGGCGATTTTTTTGGCTTAGATGACCTCAACACCGAATCACAAGACGTTGTCGACGGTATGATTGCTATCTACAAAAACATCATCACTGAGTTTAAGCCTGATGGCTTTCGGATCGATACGGTAAAACACGTCAATATTGAATTTTGGCAGCAGTTCATTCCTGCACTTGATGCGCATGCTAAAGCGCAAGGGATTAAAAACTTCTTTATGTTTGGTGAAGTCTATAGTGGTGATCCGGTTGAACTGAGCCGCTTTACTAGCGAAGGCACACTGCCTTCGGTACTCGATTTTGGCCTGCAATCAGCACTCTATCAAACCTTAATTGAGCAAAAACCGACACACGTATTTGACCAACTGTTTGCTCAAGATGCCCTTTATAAAAACGCTAATCAACTGCTTAACTTTACTGGCAATCACGATATGGGACGCTTTGCTTACCTGTTAAGTATACAACAGCGTTTCAGTGATCAAGAGATTGCCAAGCGCTTTAAGCTTGCTACTGCAATCAGTTACTTTGTTCGTGGCGTACCCGTTATCTATTACGGTGATGAACAAGGGTTTATCGGCACGGGCGATAATCATAATGCCCGTCAGGACATGATGCCGTCAAAGGTTAAGCACCACAACCAACAAAAATTATTGTTGTCGACCGCTAGTACCAGCGAGGATAACTTCGATACAACACACCCGTTATTTCACTATATATCAACGCTTTCATCGCTCTACCATCAACACAGCACCTTAAGACATGGTGCGCAAAAACTGATACACAGCAATGACCAAGAGGGCTTAATGGTAATCGAGCGTCAAGATACTAAAGGTCGTTATTTAATCGCCTTTAATACGTCAACAAAACCGCAATCAACACCATTGCAACTTACTGGCAATTATCAACTGCTTTATCAGAGCGCAAATCACGCCTTACCAACGCTTGCCCCCGAAGCCACATTAGCGTTATCTGGGTTATCGTTTGCCATCTACCAACAAAATAACTAAATACGCTTTTATCGCGCAAAAATGCTTTCAAAAAACCAGCAGCTATGCTGGTTTTTTAGTTTATCGTGCTCATGATTTTCTACGCCACTGCGCTCTTTTCTCTAAGTAAAAAAAAACTTTAAAGACACTGTTTATCCATACAGAAACCGACTAATTCTCGTTTTTGACAAAAAATAGAGAAAAAATCTCGCTTTCTCCGTGAAAAGCGAGATTTGTAAATACTATGTTATTGATTTCATGTAAAAGAGCTGGTAGCGTTCGGATTAATCAAAACAAGGAAGAGAAGAATTCTCACCGTTATTAACGAGAATAATTCCTCCTAATAAGCTGTTAGCTTCCAATTTTGCTGTATGGGAGACCTTAAACCATAGGAGAGTAAAATGAGTAAAGAAGTTATTGAGCAACCCGATTTTTCCACTTTTCATGACCCAGAGACAATTACAACCATTGTAAGTAGTCATGATCAGGGTTGGGATTCTGTATTTGGTGTACAGCAATTCCCAAACCGTATGGAAAGGAAAGTTATTCCTGTAAATAAAGGTTTTTACAAGCAAAGTGTGCTTGTGTCAGTTGAGCCAAATACAAAGGTTGCTAAGCATAGTCACCATGAGCCAACCTTCAGACTAATTCTGGAGGGGGCCGCCATAATCAATGGTGTTGAGTATAAGGTAGGTGATTGGATGGTCGTGCCTAAAGATTTTCCATATGACATGGAGACAATTTCTGGGTATCGCGCTCTTGTCGAATATGGTGCTAAGTGCGGTTCCCCGCAAATTTCTGCGGTAACAGAGCTGTAAGCTAACAAGGCTATCAATCGGACAGCTTGGGCTCCGCTTTTTTGCAACTGGCTTCGCCATTTTAGTTGCAAAACGCTCCACCCAAGCTGCCGATTATAGCGGCGTTATATTTTTAATGAGGTTATATGAAACATTACATATTATTGATTGCGTTTGCTACTTCTGGTTGCGCAGTTCCGTATAAGCAACCATTGCAAACAGAGCCTCACGCAACAATAGAAGTTGTTCATAAAACCACTTCATTTCCTTCATCAACAACTGTAAACGTTTTTAGCGATAGTTTGTGTAGGAAAGAAGGGCATTTAGGGAGATTAGCTTCATTAGGAAAAGCTTATGATTTAGATGAAAAACCTGTAACCTCTTTGATAAAGCCAGAGAGTAAAGTTTATTTGGCGTTTGATGGTTGGACCCAAGAAAGTGCTGGGTATTTTGAAGATGGAAGGTTTGTAAGTCATATAAACAAAACCTGTGTAAACTTAATCAGTTTTACGCCACAAAAAGGTGATAAGTATACAGCATACCAACTTGTTACAAATAGAAATCAATGTGAGGTGGTACTCATAAAAGAAAGCAGTGGGAAAAGCCCAGAAAATCTTGAATATTTACAAGCTGTTAAGTCTTGCTCAGCCTATTGTGCTTTAAATGACGACAACAAAAAATGTCCGCCAGAATAACGCCGAATTATCCATTAAAAATAATTCAAATAAAAACATTCAAGTTTAAAAAATATAACAAGCGCATTAAGTAGCGGGACACGTAAAGCTTACTCGGTTCCGCTTCGCTACACATTTTAGTAAGCATTACTTAGCCCCTTATGCGGGCGTTATTTTAGCTAATAGTTTTATGCTCAGAAATGAGACGTTGGAAGTTTTAATTACCGCGATGGAGGCCGCATGTATAAATTTATTTTCGTTGTATGCTTAGTAGTAACATCATTTACTGTTCAAGCAACCAAATTGATTAATGATGAACGAATCATGGATCAAGAAGACTGCTTTTCTTGGGTTTTTTCTGACTATAGTTCATGGCGTAATGCTGGTAATAAAAGTGATGAGCAGAAACTTCAGTTCGATAAATTGTTTGGAAAAGATAAATTTACCCTTTATAAAAAAAACCTATCGTGTCGAACGTTTAAATACGAAGTCGACGGCAACGTTGTACATGGTTATGTAATTAAACCCACAAGCTCAAAAACGAGACTTCCTGTGCTTGTCTATAATCGTGGAGGAAATGGCAATTTTGGCAAAGTTTATTTTCCTAATATGTTTCTTAATCTATTTCCAATAGCTAATGAAGGGTTCGTTATTATTGGGAGTAACTACAGAGGAACGTTCACAAAAAATACTCTTCTCGATGAGTTTGGTGGTAAAGATGTAAACGACGTCACCGCGTTATTAGATTTTATTCCAAACATTCACGCTGCAGATGCGCAACGAATTGGTATGTTTGGCTCAAGCAGAGGTGGTATGCAAACTCATCTCGCTTTAAAGAAAACGAGTAAAGTGAAGGCAATAGCAACAATTGCAGGAGCCAGTGATTTGTTAAAAGAGCTAGAGTTTCGCCCGTTTATGGAAAAAGTTTATAAGAGACAAATTCCTAATTATGAGAAAAATAAACGAGCAGAGTTAGCAAAGCGTTCAGTTTTAATGTGGGTTGATGAATTATCACCAAAGGTTCCTATTTTACTTTTGCATGGGACAGATGATAAACAGGTATCCGTTAATAATTCTATTGAATTAGCTGATGCGCTTTCAAAAAATAATATCCCGCACAAGCTTGTTCTTTACCCTGAAGATGGACATGCTTTACACTTAAATAAAGATAAAGCAAATAAAGAGCTCGTTAATTGGTTTAGAAAGTATTTATAAAAAACTTTTTATCCGTTGTTAATGAGCAAAACTCGAAATGATTGGCTTGGATTATTGCTTTATCAAATTTTGCCAGCCAATACTCTCCCACAAAACAAGAGAGTTTAAAGTTTGGCTCTATCAATACCCTATAAAGGAAAAGGAATGATTATGAAAAAACTAATGATAGTGTTATCACTGTGTATTTCTACTTTTGTCTGGGCTAATGAATCTATGGGATCAATTGCCGCACAAGAGTGGCTTAAAATTGTTGATGCTGGCAGGTACGCGGAAAGTTGGGAAAAGTCTGATTCATTCTTAAAATCACAACTTACACAAACTAAATGGGATGTAGCGCTTAAAGGTGTTCGTACTCCATTGGGTCAGGTTAAGTCGCGCTCTAAACTGGGGGCAAAAGAGTATACATCACTTCCAGGTGTTCCTGATGGTGAATATTTAGTGATTCAATATCAAACTGAATTTCAAAATGGAAAGTCAGCAACTGAAACATTAACCCTGAGTAAAAATAGTGGGAATTGGCTTGCAGTGGGTTATTTTATTAAATAAGTTTTAGCATTTACAGTAAATAAATAATATCAAACATAAAAAGGGATATTTTATGAAAGAGATAATTATTACACGAACGTTGACCATTCCCATTAACCAAGCCTTTGATTTATTCTCGCGTCAACTTAATAGCTGGTGGCCTAAAGAGTACACTTGGTCTAAAGATAAGCTAGATCGGATAACGATCGAGTCTTTTGTAGGCGGTCGGTGCACTGAATATGGTCCTCATGGTTTTCAAGTAGATTGGGGGCGAGTTCTAGCATGGTATCCTCCAAAGCATTTGTCGTTTAGCTGGCAAATAAGCCCAAGGCGTGAGCCTATTCCTGATCCTGATAAGGCTAGTGTTGTTGACATCAAGTTTTCTAAGATAACTGAATCGTTAACTCAAATAGAACTAATCCACCGCAACTTCCTTAACCATGGCAAGGGGGCAGAAGACTATCTTGAAGCATTAGGTTCAAAGTATGGTTGGCCACTAATATTAAATGCCTACGAAAATGCTGTTGATTTATAACAGAAAAGCTACATAGCCCTCTGTTATTTTGATTTGAACAATAAGCGTAGATAAAACCCTGCTATCCTGCTAATTATATCGCCCTACTCTCTTGAAGGTATTTGTGAAACAAAGGTCTATCGTTCACTTATTTGACATATCACCTGCCATTCATCTGCCGTTACTGGCTGAACGGAAAGCCTTCCTTGTTTGACTAAAACCATATCTGATAACGCTGGATGATTTTTGATGTCAGCAAGACTCACCACTTTTTTAAACTTTTCGACAAAGCTAACCCCAAGACAAAACCAACGCGGATTATCCATCGATGACTTTGAATCAAAGTATTTACTCTCAGGGTTAAACTGGCTTGGATCTGGGTAAGCCGATTTAACCACTTTACCAATACCGGCAACGCCAACTAATTTGCAGCTGCTATGGTAAATAAATACCTGATCCCCCGCTTTAATTTGATCTCGAATAATATTTCTCGCTTGATAATTACGAATACCATCCCATGGTTCATATTCAGTTTGAATGTTCTGTAAATCATCAATACTAAATTCATCTGGTTCGGTTTTTAACAGCCAATAAGCCAAAATTATTCTCCAAGCTACAATACAATATATAAGGTAGTTATATTTATAAAAAAACAAAGACCGCTAACCTAGACTTCCTCAATACGATGGTTAAAAAGCAAATTAGTTTAGCGACAGTAGACAGTAGTTTACTGAACATAATAAATGATTTTTTGTTCACTCAGCCACCTCTCTTTAGCATATTCTTTACAAAGCTAACTTTGTTAATATTATGTTATTGAGATAGAATGAAAGAGCTGATAATGTACAGGCTAATAAAATAAGGAAGTAAGTATTTAAGCTATTAGTAAGAACAACTAAAACTCTGTACTTATTAATACCAATCAGGAGAGTAAAATTGACAAGGATCTGTTTAGTACTTTTTTATGTCAACATGGTTTCAAGTATAGCCTTAGCTGAAGTAAGCCTTGATGATTTACGCAGTATAGGTGACTTAGTTAAAAATGAGCAATATGAATTAGCGCTCCAAAAACATCTGTGGTTTCATGAAGAATCTAAATCATCTTCTGGTATGGGTGGTGTTAGGTTATCTTATGCTATTAATGACTGGACGGCACTAGGCGAAAAATATCCACCGGCAGTGATTGAGCTAAAAAAAATTAGAGATAATCACAAGTACAAATTATCCTCTGGTAAAGGAACCTTCAATGATTTTCACGAATTATCATCAATTAATCGAGAGTTAGGCGAAGAAATTCAAACGATAACGCTTTTTGCTAAATTAAGTGAAGATCACCCTCAACAAGCAAGCGATTTTTATCACGTTGTTGATGATTTATTGATTAACTATCAAGAATTCGAACTTGTTGATAGGTATATGGAAGATCCTATTTTTAAATATGAAACGTTACGGCATTCGCGAGAGCAATCATTAAGTTACGCGAGAAAACATCCAAACAAAAACACCCCCTTAGCGCTGGAATATCATGACACTCGCTTTGTCAATGAAACCATAAAGTTAATCAATGTGCTTATTGTACTTAACAAAGCGTCTGAGGCGAGAGAAATTCATCAAAGAGCCACCTCTTACTTTAAAAGCAAAAAGTTAGAGAACCTCGTCATTCCAAAGTCTTGACTACACCCTTAAATGAGCAAATATATTTATCCAAAAAAATAATATCTGGTTATTGCTGCTAGCTGTCGTTTTTAAGCTTCTAGCAAAAAATGAAACGTTGTCACGCAATGCAGCACAACCAACTAAGGCATAAAATATAAACTAAAAATCACATCGCTAAGCGTTAATAATCTATTAAGGCATTTTTCAAAGAGGTCTCGTATGAAAGAAGTAAATCAAGCAGATATTTTGCTAAAAATAGCACAAAATGAAAGATTAGATGAAATCAAAAAACAACTGACAAGCCTTAAAACTCGACCTTTCAACTTGATAATTCATCACCTTTCATTGCTTGCTCTAGCATTTTTCTTTATGTTTTATATTTCGCCTTCTAATGACGATTTAAGCTTTTTTTGCATGGTTTTATTCGTCTTTGCTGCAACAAGTGCAGTATATTATGAAAGTAATCGCGCCAACAAACGTATCGATTTACTCATTAAGTTACTAAAGGTAGAAGGATCAGAAACGAAATAGAGGCAAGAATTGGCTAACAAACATAATTAGTAAGGTGCTGCAATTAGGAATCAAAGGGTCAGAGTAAAGAAATCCGAGCAAATAGAAGAATTGATTTAATTGTTAAGTTACTAAAGGTAAAATAAAACAAGTAGGTTTAAGCAACACAAATTGCATCTTGCATGCACATCACGCTTTTATGTAACTATGACTCCCTTCAAAGGGGCGTTGAGCGATAAGGAGTATCCTATTGGAGTTCGCTAGTTTTTCTATCGAGTTATTATCGATTTTATTTTTTGTTGCCGTATTTGCTGGCCTACTCGATACCTTAGCTGGTGGTGGTGGATTAATTTCAATACCTGCGCTAATGCTAAGTGGCGTGCCTCCCTTAGCCGCTCTTGGCACAAACAAGTTACAAGGCAGTGTCGGCACAGCAACAGCAAGCTACATGATGTTTAGACGTCAAAGAGTCAGTTGGTCGGGTGTTAAATACCTGATGCTATCGGCGTTTATAGGTGCAGTGGTAGGCACCATATGCTTGCAGTTTATCAACACTGACGTTTTATCATTTGTTATTCCTGTGGTGTTGTTATTCATCGCTGTTTATTTTCTTTTATCACCAATGCCCGCTTTAACAGAACAGACTCCTAAACTTTCCAATAAAAAATACCAGAATATCGTCGTCCCATGCATCGGATTTTATGACGGAATGTTTGGCCCAGGAACGGGGTCTTTTTTTGCCTTATCTGGTGTTTCATGTCGTGGACAAGATTTGATAACGTCAACCGCAACCGCGAAGCCGTTAAACTTTTCTACTAATATCGCGTCTTTAATCGTGTTTTTAATGGCTGGGCATATTGTTTGGGTGATCGGCTTATTAATGATGCTTGGCCAAATGTTAGGGGCATGGTTAGGTGCTCATTGTTTGTTTAAAATAAACCCTGTGTATCTAAGAGGGATTGTTGTTTTTACCTGTTGTAGCATGCTAATAAAATACGCCAATTCAATGGGCTGGGTAAGCTTATTCTAACAGCGCTTGGGGCAGGTTGAGGGTCAAATTGAGGGTCAGGCAAGTACTCATTGGCTGTATTATTAAACCGTTATCTAGGATAAATACTGTCACCTTTGTTCTGCTTGCTAAATTGCTCGAAGCACTTTAGCAAAGCGCTATAATCGAACTTTTTCAGTTAAGTGCATGGTAATTCTTTTTCACTCACTTTAATTCGTGTTAGGTTAGACTTACTCAGTCGATTTACTTACTAATCTCATCAAAGCTAAAATGAAACCAAATAAAAAGCTCGCAATGGCGCGCTCAGCCTTTACCGAAATCATGTCCATCGTTATCGGTGTTTTAATTGCCTTAGCGGTCAATGAATGGAATGAAAATAGAGTTCATAGTAACCGAGCGAATGAAGCGATTAAAAATATCATCAAAGAAATAGAATCAAATCATAAGTTACTCAGCCTAATTAATACCAATAACCAAGCGACAATCGAATTGCTTAAAGATGAAAAAAAAGCTGGTAAGAGTTTAGGCGATAGACAATTTGTGCCAGGATTACAAATTCAAGATACGGCATGGAAAACCACACAATCAACCGGTGTTTCTGAACATATTAATTATTCTACCCTTTATCAGATATCCAATATTTATTCGCTGCAAGAAATATATAAAAAGCTCGGCTATCAGCTGGTTCAAAATATTTCAACGAATCGAGTGTTAGTAGCAGCGCTCAGTCAAGATAACGCGGCTTCCTTTAACAATAAGTTGCTGTTAACGGATATGGAGTTGATTTTTCAAGTAGAACAAGCCCTTTTAGAAAGCTATAACAAGTTAATAAAGCAGCATAAATCAAAAGCATCTGCTTAATTAAACACCTCCTTAGCCACTTTCATTTACGGAGTATTGATGAAAGAACTTTTACAACAATTAGATTTCATTCGTGAATTAGATAAATTAAAAGCAGTTTATCGTCGCGCCTTGATAAAAACCGATAAAAACCGATTTGAAAATAGCGCTGAACATAGCTGGCATATCGCACTTACAGCACATGTTTTAGCACCTTATGCTGAAGAGTGTATCGATATTTCTAGGGTGACAGTGATGTTGTTAATTCATGATATCGTTGAAATTGATGCCGGTGATACCTTTGCTTTTGAACAACAAGCAATACTTTCAAAACAATCCGATGCTGAACGGCTAGCAGCAAAGCGCATTTTTGGGTTACTACCAGACTCTCAGCGTCAACAGTTTATGAGTTTATGGCTAGAATTCGAACAAGCAGAAACAGCAGATGCTCGATTCGCTAAAGCCATGGATCGTGTTTTACCATTGATTCAAAACATTCAAAACAACGGTGGCAGCTGGTCTCAGCACAAAGTCTATAAACAACAAGTCATTAATCGTAATCAGTATCTTGAAAAGTCAGCGCCTAAGCTCTGGGAGTTTGCTTTGACGCAAATTGAATATGCCACTGAACAAGGATGGTTACTCACTGACTAATATCCTCGGCATGATTGTGCACAAAAAGTGCGACTAAAAGGCAATAGGCGTTATCTCACTGTATCATCAACGGACATTATGCTATTGTCATTTTATCATTGTTTAAAACTTAGCCAGCCGGTTAAATGACTTAACATTTAAAACCTTAAAACTTAACCTTTGCATCGCCGCAAAAGGAAGTTATCAACACTCGGGTTATGGTTGGGCCATCAGCACATAAGGAATATGATGACAGTTGAACAAACGGCTCATAAAAACGCTTATTGGATTATTAAAGTTTACCCTTTTGCGGTATTAGCAATTGCTATAGCGCTAAACTTCTTGTTCGGTATCGCGCCGATTGAAGTATCTATCCCAACCAAAGAGCTACTCGCCCTGATAGCATTTTCAGCAATAATTTTGGTAGTCAATCACTCATGGATAATGACAGTTACGGAGTTAGTTCGTAATCGCTACAAAATATTTGCCTCACCCGAAGAGTGGATTTCAAATAACTGTAAAAAAGCAGATGTCACTGAAAAAGGTAGTTTTGAAGTGGAAAGGTGCCTTAATACTCACAGAAATACCACTGAGAATACGCTCTATTACATTGTGCTTTTACTTGTTTTTGCTTTAGTCACACCTAGTGCATTAGCCGCCTGGGCATGGATCACAGTTTTCCCGCTATCACGCTTAGGTTACACTTATTGTTATTTTAACGGTAAGGATACGGCTCGCGGTATATTCATGTCGTTAACGTTGTTATCGGTTTATGGCATGGCAAGTTATTTAGCGATGAGCTTTATGCTGGCATGAAAACTTGGGCGTGTTATCGAATTAGACAATCACTATGACATTATCTTTCAACACCGCAAGGTTAACAGTAACCGAGATTACCAGCGATATAACGTTTTCAAAACGAGCGATATTACTGACCCAAGTACCCAATATTTTAACACCTGCCGTTGTCGAAAACTTACCCCCTTATTTTCACGATATTCACTCAAGTGAAATGGCGAGTCGTTGGCTTGAACGCATGTTGTCTGAAAGCCGGTTGCTCATAGTGCAGTTAACAAACGACGAAATTATTGGCTTTATCTTCGCTTATGTTGAAAACAATAACGAGGTACATATCGGTTACTTGTTGGCACAACCTCATTGGGGTAAAGGCTTAGCCAGTGAAATGCTGCAAGGGTTTATCGCGCAGGTTAAGCAATCCACGCCTTGGCAGAAACTAATTGGCGGTGTTGACCGCAGCAATAAAACATCTGCTCACTTATTAAAAAAACTCGGTTTTGTCGAACGCGCAAGCGATGAAAACGCGGTTGTCTTTTTTGAGTTACCTTTGATCACTCACTTAACTTCTGAGTAATCAAACTAAGCACCATGATAGAAACTTTAGTCTGTGAGGGAATAAACGCAAACAAAGCAATACAACGGGTTAATTAAATAACGCTAATCGCTGATAGCACCCTGTTTGCATTTACAGTTATGTGCAGATGCACTTTTATCGCAAACATGCATTGATAAAGGCTTGATGACTAGGCACCTTATCTGCGGTTTTGGTCATGATTTGTTTGATGCTGTTAAGCATATCATCGAGCTCCGCTTTAGTTAATTGATCGGCTGTTCGATGATAATCTTCAGGAATAAGTCCTTGACCAATAAACACTTGTTGCCAAGCAATCTTGGTAAATAGTTCATCATTTTCTCTAAACACTAACCCCGATGACTTAAACAACGCCATCTTATGGCTCAGCGAATCAGGCACTTCGAGACGCTGACAGTCGCGCCAAAATTTACTGTCATCTCGCTGATTGAGCTTATAGTGCAAGATAATAAAATCTCGAATACGTTCATACTCAAGCTTGGACTGACGATTAAACTCATTAATCATTGCCGCATCAATACCTTGGTGTGGAAACATCTTGACCAAGCGCACAATACCACTTTGGATCATATGAATACTGGTGGACTCAAGCGGCTCTAAAAAGCCACTCGCAAGCCCTATTGAAACAACATTTTTATGCCACTGCTTAATGCGTCGTCCGGTTTTAAATTTGATCACGCGCGGCTCATCTAGCGCGTTGCCATCAATACTGTTTAACAGCAACTGTTTTGCTTGGTCATCACTCATGTACTTTGACGAATAAACCATACCGTTGCCTGTGCGATGTTGCAAAGGTATGCGCCATTGCCAACCAGATTGATGAGCGATTGATTTAGTGTAAGGCATGAGTGGCTCGGTAGCCGAACTTGGCACCGCTACAGCGCTATCTGCGGGTAACCAATGAGACCAATCTTCATAACCTGTGTTTAACGACTGCTCAATCAATAAACCTTTCATGCCCGAGCAATCGATAAATAGCTGTCCGTCAACCGTGGTACCATCTTCCAAAATTAACGACTTGATATCGCCTGTTTGCTGACACTGGATTACCTCAGCAACCTTACCTTCAGTGCGTTTGACACCGCGATCAATGCAATAATCAGCGAGAAACTTGGCGTAAAGCCCCGCATCAAAGTGATAAGCATGGGCCAAACCATTTAAATTCAAGCCAGGAATTTTATCGATTAAAGCAAAGGCATTGCGTTTTGCGGTTTGATAGTTGAGTGAAAAGTCCCAAAAATCGTAATCTAGGCCAGCTTGCTGTGCTTTGACCCAAAAGTGACTAAAATCACACAACGGAAAGCTCTTACCGATATCACCAAAGGCATGCATATAGCTATGATTATTCTTACCCCAATTTTCAAATTCTATACCCAATTTGATGGTCGCTTTAGTGGCTTGAATAAAGGCTTTAGTGTCAACCCCCAACTCTTGATTAAAATGGATTATTGGTGGAATTGTCGCTTCACCGACACCAATGGTGCCTATTTGATCCGATTCAACCAGCTCAATATCAAGTTTACTTCCAAAGGTTTTGACTAATAGTGCTGCTGACATCCAACCTGCAGTGCCACCACCGAGTATTACCACTTTGTTCACTTTATTTTTCATCATGCCCTTTCACAACGTAAAATGCCTCAATAACCGAAATTATTGAGGCATGATTTAACTTCTACGATACGCTAACGTCATTAAAACTTGTAGGTAAAGCCTGCTTGATAGCTACGACCATAATCAAAATGTTGGTCTGTCGCATATTCAGCATCGTCAAACTTAGTTTGGAATGCTTCGTTCGTTAAGTTTTGCCCCTGTACATATAGGTATAGGTTATCATTGACGTCATAACCAACTTGCGCATCCACTAAGGTTTCACCAACACCGAAACGTTGCTCTGTGGTTAAACCAATCGTTGAGTAGATTGACGCCGTGAAGTCAGAGCGCTTACGCATTGATGTACGGAATTGAAAACCATCTTTTTCATAGTAAGCGGTCACTGTAGAAACACGCTCAGACAACCCCGGTAAAGTATAGTCATCACCGTTGAAGTCTTTCATGTCTTGCTTAACCATAGTGTGGCTAGCAAAGATACCAAAGCCTTCTAGGCTCTCATCAATCATCTTGAATGGGAACGATAACGATAATTCAACCCCTTTCAAGTTACCTTGGCCGCCATTTTCTTTTGCAGACACCGTGGCAGTTTTTTCATTAAAACCGTCGATATTGTCCGCTACAGGGTGAGTGGCTATCGATGCATCATCAAGTGGTAGCTCGGCTTCATAAACACTATCAAAATTCCAGTTTTTAATTTTTTTGTAGAAAAGAGCAACTGAGAAATAGCCTTCATCAGAGAAGTAATTCTCATAGCTTAAATCGAAGCCATCTGCTTCACGTGCTTCAAGTTGATAGTTACCACCTTTTGCTGTCCAATAATTCCCATTTGCATCAGTATCGTTAGGATTACCACTCCAACTTGTTGGCCCTACTTCGAGACCACCTTTCATATCATCCATCGTTGGACGAGCAATGGTTTTTGCAAAACCAAAGCGCAGAATTTCATCGTCACTTAAATCAACAATTAAGTTCAAACTTGGTAAAACATCTGAATAAGAGTGAGAGAAGTCTAACTGGGTGTTGATGCCACCCCAGCCAAACGTATCACCGATAGAGCTTTGCTCAGTTTTGATATAACGCAGACCGACGTTACCACGAACAGGGAAACCGCCAACTTCAGTTAAGATATTACCTTGAATAAAGGCAGCTGAAACTTGCTCACTCACCTGGAAAGCATCATTGATCTTACCCCAAGAGTAAGTCACATCCGTTTCACTGTAGATTTGACCGCTCGACAATAATGCTTCTTGGTCAAAAATAAGTGTATTACCTAAGTTTGCGTGCGATAAATCAACTGAGCCTAAAATATACTCAGGTGCAAGCGCTGCAACATTCGTTCCTGGGATCATCGCTTCAGGTAAAATGTCAGTTTTTGAATAGCTGATGGTTTTTTGCTTATCACGCTCACGATAGGCAATACCAAATTCAACTGAATCAAAAATATCGTTCTCTAATGCTTGTTTAGCTGCCAATTTAAACGATTTAATTTCATCTTCTACTTTTGGATTTGAGCGTTCACCTGCTAAGCCCCATCCCATAATGTCACCAAGGCCAACAACGCTGGCATCACCATAATCAAGTGATGTATCAAAGGTGCCACCTGAGCCATCTTTATTAACATTGTAAGTAACTTCACTGCCTGCGAATGACGAAGCGCCAGCAAAGGTTGCGTGTTGGTATAAGTCGCGCTCAACTTCAGAAGAGCTAGCATCAAACTCAATGGTTAAATCATTATTCACACGGTATTCAAGGTTAAGACCTAAGTTAAGTAAGTCGGCTGTCCGGTGTTCTTGGTTGTTTTTAATGTAAAAAGGGAAGTTATGATAGGTCGCGCTCGTTACAAAACCATTTTCAACACTGTTGATGCTGTATTCACAATCTGGGAATTTACCTTCATCGTCACATTGATTAAAACCAAATTCAATTGCGCCAATGTAACGTTTGTCACTAAAATCAACATACAATGAATCAACCGTTACGGTTAAATCATCGTTTGGCGCGTATTCAACCACTGCCATGACAGAATCTCGTTCTAATACAGAAGAGCGGCCTTTAATATTGACACCTTTCATACCATTATAGGTATTGCCTTCACCGTCACTTAATTCATAAAGAAACGGGTCTTGATGACGACCAAATTGCTTTTCTTGACCAGGAGATTCCATTGAGTTAACCGCAAGTGCAAAACCTAGCGTATCATTGGCAAATTGATCAATATAAGAAAAATTTAAACGGTGACCTTTATTGTCATAACCGTCAACAACGGCGTCATGACCATTAAGCTCAAGTTGACCATTAGCAACAAAAACTCGCTCACCTTTTGACAATGGGCTGATGGTTTCCATGTCAATCACACCCGCGATACCTTCACCAGACATTGACGCATTAGGCGTTTTATAAACACTGACACCACTCATGATTTCGGACGGGTAGATATCAAACTCAACGCCTCGACCATCACCGATAGAAACTTGCTCACGACCATTTAATGTTGTCGTTGATTCATTTTCACCAAAACCACGAATACTAATAATACTTGCGCGACCTTCTAGGCGCTGGGCAGCAAGTCCTGAAATACGTGAAAGAGAGTCTGCAATTGATGAATCAGGTAACTTACCAATATCTTCTGCGCTGATGGCATCAACAACATTTGAAGAGAAACGTTTAGTGTTAATTGATTTGATCAGGCTACCACGCAGGCCTTTTACTTCTATTACTTCAACTTCTTCTTTAGCTTTATTCACAGCCTCTTTTTCAATCTCTGTTTGCTCTTGATAAGCTAGAGATGAGGCGCTTACAGCCATTAGACCTGACGATAATAATGCCAGTGTTACCTTACTCGGTTTAAAATTAACCATTTGTGCATTCTCCCCTACAGTCCTTGTATTCATTTTAGTTTTGCAGCTGTTCCAGTCGCTGTTGTAATCGCTTGTTTTCGTAATGTGTGTAATATTTGTATCCACAACGAGGTGGACTGCATTAAATATAGAGAGGTCGGTCACTGAAAAATACTTTATGCATACGTATTCAATCTATGCATTGCCATGCATACGTATTCAAAAAACGGACAATTGCCGCTCTCTTTCTCTACAACATTTTCTGAAAAGCCCTATACTCTACGAGTTTACTCTATATTTAACGGGTCGGTGAAAACGCGGGCGCATTAAAAGTTGTCGTAGTGGCTATATTCTTGAATACGTATGCAAAATTTCCATTGACCTTCTTATTCACGCCCTTGCCACGTAAATTAAATACAAATCAAATCGTTTAGGACATTTCGATGCGTACCCTACTCGCTTATTTATTATTGACATTAACCACCCTGACCGCTTTTGCGACTCATGTCGCCGTCAGTGATAAACCAAGCAGCAATTCACTGTCGATAAACCAAGCCGGTGCTCATTGGGTAACCCCCAGTGCGCTTCTGGTTGCAGCTAATGTGGTTGACCACCCTCAAAGCCTTATTTCGCAATCATTAAATCTTCAGGGTACATGGCAAATTGACCAGCGTTTTCCATTAAGGCAATGTCAAACACCAACGACAATAACTGAGCGTTTTCCACATCTTGCTGGCTTTAGTTGTTTTGCTATTGAAAGTGATTTAGCGACAATCAAAGCCCTTATCAAGCAGCCGCTAGCGGTTATCAATCAACACGGTCAGGGGACCACTGTTCAAAAGGCTGCGCTTATCGATGATATTTATACCTCGGGTAACAACGATGCCAATGAAGCGAAGAACCTTGGTGCTCAACTCACCACACAAGGCGTGAATTTTAAGCTTTGGGCGCCGACGGCTTTATCGGTAAAAGTACTGTTGTTTGACAACAACAAACAACCAATCACACCACATCAACTCGCGTTAGTTCTTGACGATAAAACAGGTATTTGGTCAAGAGCGACCAAACGGGATTTTAGTGGATATTATTACCAGTATCAGTTAACCCTTTACCACCCAAGCACTCACAAAATTGAAACCACCACCACCACCGACCCTTACTCTTTAAGTTTATCAACTAACAGTGAGTACTCACAAATTGTTGATTTAACGTCGAGCAACACCATGCCAAAAGGTTGGCTAACACAACGTGACAATCCAGTTTCAGCGCCAGAAGACAACATATTTTATGAAACCCACATTCGTGATTTTAGTGCGCTTGATAGCAGTATTAAAGATACCAGCGTTCGCGGTAAATATCTGGCATTTAGCCAAACGGACAGTGATGGGGTTAAGCATTTGCAATCCCTCAAGCAAGCGGGGATCAATAGCATTCATTTACTCCCTGCCTTTGATATCGGCACGATTAATGAAGACAGTAACACTGTTGTCGATCTCTTTGATAACCTAAAAACGATATGCGACAAAACACAGCTCGAACAAGTCTGTGCCATCAACAGTGAACAAAGCCTATATGACTACATTAAGTCACTACCTCCAACCAGTACTGATCAGCAAGCACTTATTTCAGCGCTGCGAGGTTTAGATAACTATAACTGGGGTTATGACCCGTTTCACTATACCGTGCCAGAAGGTAGTTACGCCAAAGACCCTGAGGGTATAGCGCGTATTATCGAGTTTCGCACCATGGTGCAAACGCTTCACAATATGGGCTTTCGAGTGATCATGGATGTGGTTTATAACCATACCCATCAAGCAGGCCTGATGCCAACCGCGGTACTCGATAAAATTGTCCCTAATTACTATCATCGTTTAGACCCAATCACCGGCAAAATTGCCCAATCTACCTGTTGTGATAATACCGCGACAGAGCGAGCCATGATGGAAAAGCTGATGATAGATTCTCTCGTGGTTTGGGCCAAACATTATCGCATTGATGGTTTTCGCTTTGATTTAATGGGCCACCAACCCAAAGCCGCTATGCTCAACGCTCGTCAGGCGGTGTGGGAAGTAGACCCGGATAATTACTTTTACGGTGAAGGTTGGAACTTTGGCGAAGTAGCCAACAACCATCGTTTTATTCAGGCAAGTCAACTAGAGCTCGCTGGCACAGAAATAGGCACCTTTACTGACAGATTGCGTGATGCGGTAAGAGGTGGTGCTTTTAATGCTCAAGGTGATGACATTCGTAAAAGCCAAGGCATTGCCAATGGTCTTGCGACATTCCCTAATGAGTTGAGTGATAATAATGATAAAGCCCGCTATCTTGAGTTAGCCGACCTACTCCGTATTGGTTTAACAGGTAACTTAGCTAATTACCCACTGTTAACCGCACAAGGTGAGGTTAAACAAGGTAAAGCGCTGAGCTATGGAGGACAGCCGAGTGGCTACGCATTAGATCCAGCAGATACCATCAACTATGTATCAAAGCATGATAACCAAACGCTTTGGGATAACAATCAGTATCGTATCGCTTATCAGTTAACCACCGAACAACGCGTTCGTATGCAATTGCTTGCATTAGCTTACCCACTATTTTCACAAGGGATCCCTTTTATCCATATGGGCAGCGAACTGCTGCGCTCGAAAGGTTTTTTACGTGATTCTTACGATTACGGTGATTGGTTTAACGGTGTTGATTTTAGTTTGCAATCAAACAACTACACCACTGGATTACCACCAGCAGAAAAAGATCAACAAAATTGGTCAACCATCAAAAACATACTAATGAACAATAATGGCAGAGATATCCCAAAACCCAATGATATTGCTTTTAGTCGAGATGTTTTTCTTGATTTTGTTACGCTTCGGATGAGCGAACCTTTATTTAGGCTTAACCACGGCGATGACATTATCAAGCAAGTGAAGTTTCACAATACCGGTCAAGAGCAAACGTTGGGTTTAATCGCGATGAGTATCTCCCCAAAAGATAACGAAATCCCATCATTACTGGTGCTATTTAATCATAGCGGCGAAGCAAAGACCCTATCATTTAAGCATGCCGCTCAGTATCAGTTACATCCGATTTTACAACGAGGTGCTGATGACATCGTTAAAACGACCCAAATACAGGCTGAAGATATCACGGTGCCAGCGCTAACCGTTGCGGTGCTCAATCGTAAGCAGATGAATTAGCTTGTCTCTCATCGTGGCGAGTTAATGATAAAAGTTGGCTCGCTTTAGTTAAAGCATATGCTGAATACGTATGCAGCTAGCTGTAATTTACCTTAACTACTTTTATGCTGTGTTCATCAATAAACCCTCAGGAATGATAATGAATAAAAAACTGCTGGTTATTACAACACTATTATTTGCAACTCACTTGTCTGTGGTGCAAGCCAAAACCGTCCAAGTCAGCTCTCCTGATAAACGCATTACCGTGATTATCAGTGATGATAATGCCCCAAGCTATCAAATCCGTTTCAATGAGCAAGCGGCACTTGAATCTTCTCGCTTAGGACTGCGTTTTCAAAAGTCAGCCGAGTTAGGAGATGGCTTTACCATCGACACCACCAAAGCTAACAATCACGACAGTACTTGGCAATTACCTTGGGGCGAACGCAAGAATGTGCGCGATCACCACAATGAATTATTGGTTAACTTTACTGCTGAACGCGAATTATCAAACCAATTTAGTGTCCGTTTTCGTGTATTTAATGATGGTGTTGGTTTTCGCTACGAAGTGCCAAGCCAACCTGGACTCGATGGTGATATTGCCATCACCGATGAATTAACTGAATTCAACCCACCTAAAGCCGAGCAAGCAACAGCTTGGTGGATACCAGCGCGCGGTTGGAATCGTTATGAGTATATTTACGAAACCACAAAACTCTCAGACATTAGTCATGTTCATACCCCGCTAACCTTTAAACTCGACACGGGTACACATTTAAGTATTCACGAAGCGGCGCTGGTTGATTATGCAGGAATGACCTTATTAAAAGGTCGCCATAACAAACTAAAAGCTGATTTAACGCCTTGGTACGACGGTATTTTAGTGAGAAAAAAGGCTGACTTCACCACCCCATGGCGCACCATTCAAGTCAGTAAAGATGCGGCTGGCTTACTCAACTCAAACCTCATTTTAAACTTAAATGAACCAAGCAAAATAGAAGACACCTCTTGGATAGAGCCTGGTAAATATGTCGGAATTTGGTGGGGTATGCATATCGGTGAAAATACTTGGGGTAGCGGTGAAACCCACGGCGCAACGACAGCAGAAACTAAACGCTATATGGACTTTGCCGCAAAATATGGTTTTGATGGCGTACTCGTTGAAGGTTGGAATATTGGCTGGGATGGTGAATGGTACGATAATGGCGATGTCTTTAACTTTACTAAAGCCTACGATGATTTTGATATAAAAGCTGTCACTGAGCATGGGCTCGCCAAAGGCGTTCGTTTAATTGGTCATCATGAAACCTCAGGCAACGTCACCAATTATCGTAATCAAATGGAAGATGCGTTTGCCCTGTACCAACAACATGGTGTCCGTCAGGTAAAAACCGGTTATGTCGCCGACGGTGGAAAAATTAAACGCATTGATGAGCATGGCATCGCTCGCTATGAATGGCACGACGGTCAATTTATGTCGAATGAATATCTCGATAACGTCAAACTAGCCGCCAAATATCAAATCAGTATCAACACGCACGAGCCAATTAAAGATACGGGGTTAAGAAGAACTTACCCTAACTGGATCACCCGCGAAGGGGCGCGTGGCCAAGAATATAATGCCTGGGGCTCTCCACCAAACCCACCTTCACACGCTGCGATTTTACCTTACACGCGGATGTTATCAGGCCCAATGGATTTTACCCCGGGTACCTTTGATATGGCCTTCAAAGGTTTAGGCGCCGACAGTGACCGCCCACAAACGACGTTAGCAAAACAGTTAGCGCTTTATGTGGTAATTTACAGTCCAATTCAAATGGCTTCTGATTTGCCACGAAACTATGAAGCTAATTTACCGGCGTTTCAGTTTATTCGTGATGTACCAACCGACTGGCAAGAAAGCCTAGCCCTGGCTGGTGAAGTAGGTGAATACGTGGTATTTGCTCGTCAAGAAAGAGATGGCAGCGACTGGTATTTAGGGGCATTAACCAATGAAGACGCTCGCACACAAACCGTGAAACTGGACTTTCTTGATAAAAACAAACGTTACCAAGCACAAATTTATCGTGATGGCGACAGCGCTAACTGGGTTGATAACCCTTATGAACTGGTGATTGAAACCAAAGCGGTAACGGCAAAAGATACCCTAACCTTCAAGATGGCCACCAGTGGTGGTACCGCTATCCGTTTTAAAGCGCTAGACTAAGATCAGGGTTACTTTATGACAACATCAACGATGACAGCTCGACAAAGCAAACCGAATCTAAGTTTTTGGCAAATTTGGAATATGTGTTTTGGCTTTATTGGTATCCAGTTTGGTTTTGCTTTGCAAAATGCCAATGTCAGCCGAATCTTTCAAACCTTAGGCGCTGACTACGGTAATATGGCGATCTTATGGGTTGCGGCACCTATCACTGGGCTGATTGTGCAACCGATTATCGGTTACATGAGCGATAAGACATGGGGACGTTTGGGTCGTCGTCGCCCTTATTTTTTAATTGGCGCCGTCATCGCCAGTCTATCCTTATTCATCATGCCAAACTCACCTACCCTTTGGTTCGCGGCAGGCATGTTATGGATAATGGATGCGTCAATCAATGTCTCGATGGAGCCGTTTCGTGCTTTTGTCGGTGATATGTTACCGAAAAAGCAACGAGCTACCGGCTATGCAATGCAAAGCTTTTTTATCGGTGTGGCATCGGTCGTCGCCTCGTCACTCCCTTGGATCATGACCAACTGGCTCGATATTAGTAACACTGCCGAAGCTGGCCAACTTCCGAATTCAGTCAAATTTGCTTTTTACGCTGGTGGCGCGGTCTTTTTGTTGGCGGTATTGTGGACGATACTGTCTACAAAGGAATACTCGCCTGAGCAACTTGCCGCCTTTGAGCTCGCCGAGCAAGATGAAGAAAGCACAGAAGAATTAACCGCTTCTATGCCAAACTATTTACGCTACGGTATTGTCGCTTTGGTGACTGGCTTAGTGAGTACCGCAGTGGTTTATCAGTTTATTGATAGCCTTGATAAAAGCTTATTTATCTTAACGGTTGGCATTACCGCATTTGGCGTATGTATGTTTATTGCCCATTGGTTAGCAGCCAATAATCGCATTGATAACGGTTTTTCTCACATCTTTGCCGATTTATTTGCCATGCCACAAACGATGAAACAACTCTCGTTAGTGCAGTTCTTCTCATGGTTTCCATTTTTTGCCATGTGGACTTATACCACAGCCGCGATAACCGAATACCACTATCAAACGTCGGACGTAACCTCTGCCGCCTATAACCAAGGCGCTGATTGGGTTGGCGTGTTGTTTTCCACTTACAACCTAACTGCGGTATTTGCGGCTATTTGCATTCCTTTAGTGGTTAAATATTTTAATTTGCGCATCGCTCATATGCTCAACTTGCTTCTCGGTGGCTTGGGATTTGTTTCCTTTTTTGTGATCAGCGATCCCACTTTTTTGATCATCTCGATGATAGGAATTGGCTTTGCTTGGGCTTCGATTTTATCGGTACCTTATGCGATTTTAGCAAATGCATTGCCAGCAAAGAAAATGGGCCTATATATGGGCATTTTCAACTTTTTCATTGTATTACCGCAGATACTGGCGGCGAGTATTTTAGGGGTGTTAATTACCAAAGTGTTTGGTAATCAACCCATTTATGCCCTGGTCCTCGGCGGTATTAGTATGATTTTTGCGGGCATTTTAACCCTGCGGGTTAAAGACGGTTACTAAATTTTTATCCATAAATTTGCTTAAGGTTTCTTGCCTTGTTGTCAGAAACCTTAAAGCGTTATATTTACCGCTTACCATTTAATCTATTGAATCGCTTGCTCACTTCATGCATAGTCAGTGTTCATCACCGCATCAGTTTTGGATAAACACCTTTAAGGATGATTATGAAATTTTCAGCCCTTTTGATCACCATCGTGATCAGTTTGCACGCTATGGCATTCTCAGCTCATGCAACTACAGAAAATCATTACCAAGTTAAATCGCTGCAAATAACCACGTTATCAACCATGGTCGCCAATAGAGGCATTGGCGAATGGGGTTATTCAGCGTTGGTGGAAGTTGATGGTCGTAAAATTCTATTCGATACCGGTCGAATTGACGATACCGTGTTGAAAAACGCCGAAACCTTAGACATTGATTTATCACAAGTTGATGATGTGATTTTAAGCCACAATCACAGCGACCATACGGGTGGCTTAATTACACTGCGAGCGGCGGTAAAAGACAAGCGACAACAAGCGCTCAGTAATGTGCATGTCGGTGAAGGCATATTTTTACCTCGTGTCGGTCGAGATAACCGCATGTTGGCGATGAAAAATCAGCTTAGCAAAGATGGCGTAACCTTCAAAAGTTATCAAGAGATGACCGAAATCTATCCTGGCGTTTGGCTAACTGGCAATGTACCGCGTGTTCATCCTGAAAAGAACTGGAGTGGCAATGGTAAAATCGCCGCTGAATCGGGTCACATTGAAGATAATATTCCTGAAGACATGTCACTGGTAATTAATACGGAACAAGGCTTGGTGTTAATTTCAGGTTGTGGCCATGCCGGTATTATCAATACTATCGAACATATCACCAACCACTTTGAATCAAGTCAGGTCACTACCGCCATCGGTGGTTTTCACTTAATGTTTGCCGATGATAAGCATCTTCAATGGACGGCAAATAAACTCAAACTGTTTGGTTTAAATCAAATGATGGGCGCCCATTGCACCGGTATCGACGCCCTTTATACCCTTAGACACTTATTAAACTCAGATCGAAAACATATGGTAGTTGGCACCATTGGCGATAGCTTTAGTTTAAGCGAGGGGGTTAAACCCGGTGCTATCGCGCGCTAAGCTTAATCCTTATTTTTAGTGGCTCATATCTGACCTTACTTACAGTTTTGCTGATTAGATATAGATATCATCTGACAGGCTGAGAAGAATAACGGTCGTTCGATTCCTATTTTTTATAGAAATAGTTCAAAGAGTTTCTTTTAATGCTATGTATATAAAAACAATTATAAGTGATTTTTCTAATTAATTGAGAAAATAGCTCGCTATGTAAATTTATAAAATTCTTGTTTTCCACAAATCATAGAAATAATTGGCATAAATATTAAATAGTTAGATAATAGCTTTTTTACATAGCGAGCCATATAAATTCTCGTTTTCTACAAATAAAAGAAGCATTGTCATTTAAGTTTTATATTGCTAACGTACTGTAATTAAATAATAAAAGTTGGTGTTGTTTTTCAGATTTACTCATTTTTAAATTTGGACTTATCGGGAATTCACACTAATAAGCTGTTAGTTGTTTCGATAGTTTGGAGTAAACAAAAAGTATGGATGTTAATCAGATAGAGGTTTTAATTGACTCAATAAATGCTGACTTGCCTTTTACACCTCCATTTCAATATAAAAAATTTGATGAAGCACCTTTTCCTTTAACATTCTCTGAAAATGTAGATTATTTGGGTGATTGGTCTGCTCATTGTTTGCAGCCTTATTCAAAAATTGAGTGGTTTTGTGTTCGTCCACAATACCAAAAAAGTGTTGGTCGGTTAGTCCCTGCAAAAGTGATTTCTTGTGAAGTTGAATTTATTAAACTCTTACAAAGCTTAAAGGTTCCATTTCAATCCCAAGGTGATACTATTTTCATTTATTGCAATAAAAACAACTAACAAGGCAATTATAAATGGGACGTCTAAAGCTTGGCTGGCGCTCATTCTTCGCTTATTTTAGCCAAGCTTAATACGCCCCATATTGCGGCGTTATATTTCACGGAGAAGACCAGTATGAGTGAACAACAAATCGTTTATTCTTTCGCTTGGTTTCAGCCTGAAGAATGGCAAAAGTTAAAAGAAACCGTAGAAGATCCCGAAACGCTGGATGATACTTACCAAGAATGGCGGCACAATGCTGAAACTGTTATCAAAGAGCTTCGAACTGACGGGCATCAAGTGAAGAAAATATCAATTAAAATTAGTAAATTGCTAGATTGGTGCGATTCAAAAGGTTTAAAGCCAAACAGTAAAGCTAGGTCTGAATACGCTGCTTTTCTAGCGGAACAGAGAAGTAAGTGAAATATAACAAGTTAATTAAACAGTGGACGCAAAACAGCAGGCTTGCGCTCATTCTTCGCTAATTTTAGCCAAGTTTAATACGCCTCATATTGGGGCGTTAAATACATCGAAGAAGCAATGCATAAATTAATAATAATAATCACAATATATACTATCACAGGGTGTGATGTAAACGTAACTAGCCGTGCTATAGGAGGCGATTGCTCCAAAATAGTTGCCAAACAAGATTGGGAAAAGGCAATCACCACTTGTGAAGAAGAAGCAAATCAAGGAAGTCACCAAGCAATGTATGAACTTGGTTTAATCTGGCGATTTGGGCGAGGTGTCGATCAAAACTTTAAAAAAGCTAAGTCATGGTATGAAAAAGCCGTGGCGCTTAATAATACTGACGCTATGGTAAATTTAGGTGCTATGTATTTAAAAGGCTTAGGTGTTGAAAAAGATATTGAATACTTTAAAGAGTTAACATTAAAAGCTGCTGAAATGGATAATGCTAATGCTTTGTATTCACTTGCAACTATGCACTATAAGGGTGAATTTCTTGAGCAGGATGAACAAAAAGCTATGGAGCTTTACAGAGAGTCAGGGTTGTATGGTAACGCTAATGCTATGTACATCTATGGAAACTTTTTATTTAAAAGTGAAGATACAAAAGAAAATAGTAAGGGGTTGATTTGGATATTAACTTCAATTGGCTTTGGCTATCCAATTGAGCAATCTGTAATTACAGAATTGCTAGAAGATTTTAACGAAAGAGAAATTGAACTTATAAAAGAATCAACTCGCAATTTCACAAAAGACATTAAAAACAACATACGAATTATACAGCATAAGAGTATTTGACAAGTCAATTATGTGTGGGACGTCTAAAGCTTGGCTGACGCTCATTCTTAGCTAATTTTAGCCAAGCTTAATACGCCCCATATTGCGGCGTTATGTGTAAAGGCCAGTTATGAGTATATGTTCAGAGTTTGCAGTCTTTAAAGTTTCAAAAGAAAATAAATCTAGAATTATTGAATTGAGTTTATCTATTTTTAAGGAAATGAATGCCAACGGGACGGTGATAACTGCTCATGAAATACTACAAAAAACAGATAATGAAAATGAATTGTGTTGGCATCTAACGTGGATTAGCCAAGAAGCAGCAAAAGAAACAACGGCACAATGGCCTTCGTTCCCTAGTACAAAAGAATTTCAATCTCTGGTAGGTGATAATGTTTATTACGGTCATTTTATTGAAGCAGTTTCCACATAACAAGAGACTATGGTGCTCAATGTCCGATTCTGGCAAGGAAGGGACTAGAAGGTTTAATTGAGTCCTTTTAGTCGACTCTGACAGCTCTAGTTAAAACTTTTTCATCTTAGTTAACTCCCACACGACTTACGGACAATGAGAGTGGTAGGCATTAGTGTATCTTGTGGGCTTTCGCCGTTAATAAGCGCGATTAAATTATCCACTAATAATTCGCCGGCAAGCTTAGTATCTTGTTTCGCCGTGGTCAGTGAGGGGATGGTAAAACTGGCAATGGCGATATCATCAAAACCGACAACCGCCACTTGCTCAGGTATTTTGATGCCATGCTCTTGCAAAGCACGCATCGCGCCAATGGCAATCAAATCACTGGCGCCAAATATGGCATCAAACTCAACGCCTTTTTCAAGCAGTTCTGTCGCCGCTTGGTAACCGGATTCTTCTACCGAATAGGCATCGATTTGCTTTTCTGAATCCACGGTAAGCTTGTGATCAGTTAATGCCTGACAATAACCGTGATATCGCGCCAGAAACTCTGGCGAATGGGTCGAGGCATCACCTAAAAACGCAAACTTAGTTCGACCTTTTTTGATTAAATGTTCGGTGACTTGATAGCCGCCGTGAAAATTATCGCAGCCCACTGACAACACTTTGTCGTTATCAACTTTCGCTCCCCAGCGGACAAAATGGGTGTTTTGTTCACTAAGCTTTATTAATTTATCTTCATAGTCAACAAAATCGCCATAGCCGAGCAAAATCAAACCATCAGCCTTTTTACTGTCTTCATAATCGGCATGCCAGTCATCACTTAATTGTTGAAAAGATACCAGCAAGTCAAACCCTTTTTGTGCACACGCTCGGGTAATGCTACCCAGCATTGACAGGAAAAAAGGATTAATTAAAGAATCATCGTTGGTTGGGTCTTCGAACAATAATAAAGCAATGGTATTACTTTGTTGCGTACGCAAGCTACTGGCATGCTTGTCGACTTTATAATTGAGCTCTCTAGCAATCGCTTGAACTTTAAGGCGCGTTTCTTCATTAACCAAAGGGCTGTTACGTAGTGCCCTTGACACGGTTGATTGAGATACCCCTGCACGGTAGGCAATATCAAATGAAGTTGCTTTGGCCAATGATCTGCTCCTAAAAACATGATTGACTCAATAGTAGCGCCCGAATCACGCTAAGTACATATTTGTTATCAAATTATTGTAACCTGAGCGTGTTATTCTTTCGCGGATAAATTTGCTTCCAGCGATCAACATGGCTTAGCCCGATTGGCTTTAGCGACAATAGCTATCTGTAATAAACCTCTGATAAAGTGTTTAGAAAATGTAAACTCGCTTCATTTCCTTGAACTAACGTTCTACTATTGTGCTCAAACCGCTATCAATATTATTAGGGTAACTCTGATGAAAAAAATATTACTGAGTCTTATTATGCTTACTGGCTGTTCATCAAATGGTGTTGATAGAGAGTTACAAAACCAAATGCTTCATGAATTTTACGCCAATGCGAGTTCCGTTAAGCAAGTCACACTATCTTCTGATGTCACCACTGGTATGGTCGGCGGCGCTTTTGCTGGTGCTGTTGACGAGCTTGATGGTGATAGTGAAGATATCATCGCTGGTGGTATCGCTGGCGCATTGGTGGGTGGATTTTTTACCGCTTTATTTGAAGGCCCACGTGACGCCTATGAGTACCAATTATCCTCCGTAGAGGAAGGTGAGTTTGCCATTATTCAGCGCGAGAGAATTGATATTAGTTCAGGTTGTGTCAAAGTAAGAGTGGCAGACAAAGCGGTTGTGCTACCAGCTAAAAAAGCAATGTGTGCAACTAAACAGCGATCAACATACCCCGTTAATTAATCAATTTAGTAAGAAACTTTTTAGTATTCAAATAAGCTTGCTAAATATATCAGGCAACAAGTAAAATTTTTCGTATACTTAACACTGCTCATTAAATTGCTTGATAAGTTTGGCCAAGCATACGAAGTTTTGAGGATTGCCTTGTACACTGCCATTAAACGGTTAAAAACTTATTGTATTTTCTTGGGGTTCTTATTTACTTCAACGCTTTGCTATGCCGAAAATATTGTCATTGGTGTACCTGATGCTGGGTATCCGCCGTTTATCATTATTAAGGATAAACACGTTTCAGGTATATTAATTGAGCCTCTGGAGTTAGCAGCAAAGAACATCGGCGTCACGATTTCCTATACCTTTTTACCGGAAAACCGTTCAAAAGTTATGCTGGATCATCATAGTATCGACGCCAGGATGGAGTCAGTCGAATGGGTTAGTAATCCAGAAGATTATCTATGGAGCGAGCCTATCACCCAGTTAGATGATATCTTGGTTTATCATAAAAGTGCCCAAACAGATTATGAAACTGAACAGGCATTATACGGGAGTGAGTTAATAGCCCATTTAGGCTACACTTATCCAACCCTTGAACCCTTGATTAAAGACAAGCGCCTTAAACGCCTCGACTTTACTTCAGAGCGTAAAATGCTGCAGGGGCTTTACTTAACAAAAGCAGGCAGTAAACGCGTTGCAATAATGAATAAGTACGTTGCTCAATGGCTCATCAAAGAGACTCCGCAATTTCACAACACCTTTAAATTTAGTGAGCGAGTTATCGCGACAGCGCCATTACAATTTCAATTTGATAAACGAGACGAACTGGCTCCCATCGTAGCTAAGCTTAATCATGAGCTACGCAAAATCAAAAAGAATAAAGTCGTCGAGCAAATTGCTCAAAACATTCTTGCTTCTGCGCAGTAAGTTATCTCTTTTTACTCATGAATTACGTTCTGTAATTCAGCAACCTTGCTTTGATAATAAGCTTTATCTGCGCTTGAATCATTTATCCTTTTCGCCGATTTCAATGCTTGCTGATACGCTGTTAGCGCCTCGGGTAACATTTTTTTCTGTTCATAAAGAAATGCAATCGCTCCATAAATACGCGTTGGTTGTTGATAACTATCAACGCGTTGTTCTAGTAACTCAATCCCTTCATCGACTTTCCCTTCTGCCATAAAATTAAACGCTAAGCCCGTTAATATATGATAAGGAATTTGACTACTATCACCGTACGCTTTACCACGCTGCGTGAAAAAATCGGTTAAGCCCTTTAAGCCGCCAAAATCGATAAAACCTTGATAGCTTGTCAGTGCTGGCGCTTCATAATCGCTAAATACCGCACTTAACCCTTTAAAAAGCGCGGGATAAGCAACCGATGTATGGTTTTGCTGTCCTAAATGCTCTCGTTGCCAATCAAAGCCTTGCAGAGGATGTTGGCTAAAATACTGCGCTAAATTAATAGAAGCATCAACAAACCCTTGCCCTTCCCTTAATTTATCGCCAACCGAAAAATATAATGATTTGTCGACCAAAGTTCGCTGCGCTAACGCTTTATCTAACTGACTATACAAGTCTTGCTCACTGCTATCCATCGCACTGCTTGACGCGATGTAATAATCAAACAGCATAGCTTTAGTTGCTAAGGCCGTCATTGTCACCATTCCCATGGCTGAATGACCAAACAGGATGTTTTTTTGTGAGGTGACATATTGACTATCGATGTATGGGATAACCTCTTTTTCGATAAACCTGATAAATGTTGACCGATCGTCATAGGCATCTCGCATTCTCTGGCCGGTATTATTAGCAATAGCGACCACGATAACTTGTGGCATTTTACCACTTTCATGCAAAAGCTCGCTTGAGAGCACCGCATTTTTAAAATGAGAATTGCCGTCAAGTACATATAAAACCGGATATTGAATGCCTTTTTGGGGGTAATCACTTGGCAAATTTATCAACAACTCACGCTGTTCATTTAACACTTCAGATTCAAGCCAAACTTTTTTACCAAAGTCTTTGGTAATACGCAGTTCTTTATCATCTGCTGTATTTTCAGATACTGAACTTGTCTTTTCAAATGGTATGGCAAACGCTTGGGTAGCGGTTAGTAGTAAGATAGATAAGGTGCTCAGTGAGATAAAACGCATGACTGTTCCATTTATTATTATTATTTCGAAAACGAGCTTAAGCTATTACTCAAAAAAAAACGAGCAATGTCCCAATATAAATAACCCAGCTTAGTGCAATTCAACTATTGCAGGGTACACTGAAAGCTTCAGAAAAAGTAATACTTAACCTTATTTAACCTAAAAAGGTCAGGAGGTTAACCTACACTACCTTAAACCGTGCTGTCATCAACAAAAACGTAAGCAAATATAAAACTTAACTGACAACAGCTAGCATTAATAGCACTCCCCAGGATAAGGTTAATACACTAGAAAAAATAGTCGACCAATTAGGTAATTTTTGCTTTAACGCACAGATAAATAAATCGGTGCAGCTAAATAAACCGATAAATGGAAAAGTTAAAAACGTAAGTATTACTCGTGGCTGTGTATCAGAAAAGTAAACTTGCCAAAAACTTGATTGGTTTTTAGCTTTAGTGTCAACATAGCAAAGATAAGCTGGCGAACTTATTAACATGATTAATAAGGCCACGATCAACAAATATTGTTCCATTCCACTCTTCCTTGAGGTTTAACGTTAAGAAAAGCTCCTCCATACCTTAGGAGAGCCCTTTCTAATCAATCTTTTTACAAGCGCATTAGTTCATTGCGAGCAAGTCTTGAAATTTCGGTTCAAGCTTTTGTTCTAATTTGGCCATACGCTGTTTAATCTGTGTTGCCGAAGAATCTATTTGCTCAAGCTTTGCAGTTAATGTTGCAACCTCTGAGGCAAGCTTCGAGCTTTGTACACTCATTTGGTAATTCATATACCCCAAAAAAGTTATCGCTCCCAAAAGCGCGACAATCGTCACGGTTTGAACGGTTAAAATTTTCTTCATTTGACCTCCCTATTAACAACAACTGCTTATATAGACGTAGTTTTTATCAAAAAGTTTGATTAAAAACCAAATTTCTTTACTGTTTAGTTAGCGTCAACTTATTAGGGTGCCTGTTATGCTTGCAAAGAAAGCCTGGTGAGTATATTTAAAAACGCCTCCACTGAAGCCAAAGAACCCGACTCCTCCATGGTATGATAACCCGTGGTGGGTACTTGGATTGTTGTTCCGTCAACTAAGCCGTTTGAGCTAGCAATAATCCGCCCAAGCTCTGTACTGCCAATAGAATGGGGAGCTATTCCTTTTGTGATCAGTTCTTGGTTAACTTTTTCAACATATTCATCTTTATAAATAAAACTAACATTTTGCTGCTGGCATATTTGCTCAACCAGTCGAGTGGCCTGAGGATTAAACTGGGCATTGGCGTCTTTTTTTCTCAACACGAGTAGCTGTTCATTGGCTGAGGCCACATCTGGGAACGGGCTGGTATCTACCACAAATAAACGGTTAGTTGAGCCGCCAAAACGACGGAACCACTCCAATAAGTAACGCCAGCTTTTCCCAGCTTCTTCCTGAGCGGTAAAAAATACCGTTCCTTCAAAGCCTAAGCTAAATAAATGTACTAACGCAGCGGCAGATAAGACATTATCAAGCTGACCAATTAAACGATCATCAGCAATTCTTAATTTATCTTTAAAAGCGACAGGCGTACCGGCAACGGCGCTTTCTAGGCCATCAATTTCAAAAATCAAGTTATTGCGATATTCACACACATAGGAGCTTTTTATCATCCCTTGGCCACGATAAGCGCCAGACCACGGTTCATAAGCATATACTGGGGTTGATTTAAAGCGCTCCGTAATTTTTGTCATTAACTCTTCAGAGACAGAGTTATTAAGTAAATCGGTACGGTTAGCTGAAATAAAAGCCGCATACTGAAATTCATTGGGTCCAGTGCAAATTAAGCCATGGCGATCGATATGGGCGGAAAACATCGTACTAAATGGATTTTTGCCTTGTGCAACAAGTAGCCCCTCATACCATGTCACCGTAGCGCCGCGCTCTTCTAATTCACGTTGTAAAACGCGAAAAAAAGAATGTTCAGCACCAACCACACTTGGGTGTCGGATGATTTCTTTTAGTAAGTCGATAAACTCATGGGTTGATGTGGTCATTACAATTTTCTCTGCTCAAGGCCTTTCCTAGAGCGTGTTGATCTTTGATGTACATTTTTGCAGCAGTTCATTTGAAGTTTATACAAGACAGAGTCTATGTAATGTGGTTATTCCCCATAAATAGGCAATAACGAAGTAAAAATTTCAAATGGGCGCTGTCCTTCGGATTCGTTTAAACGTGATTTACGCTTTGTTGTAACTCATTTGTATAGAATAACTATACTGTATTCGCCACGCCTCGATTAAATCACGTTTAATTCGAACAAAATTTGTACCGCAAAGATCAACACGCTCTAGACTTAACGGTAAATTTACAAAACAACTAAAGATTTCAGCTAAGTTGCTGGCTTAAATCAATTAATTATCACTGCACCTTGCACTAAACAAGTTTAGCGCAAGTATCTGCTCAGCGTGTAACTCTGGCAAGAAATATTCATCAATTATCACGACTATTTTTTCTTATTAATGAACCACTTTTGTTAAGTATTCACTTTAGCTGTTGATTAAAAAAGCGAACCATCATCTGGTTGGATTTTTTACGCGCTCTTACATTAGCTTTCATCGTAACCTCTCCACCTTGCCCCAGGTGACTATATGGGTCTTGAACAACGATGTCTTCTTCAAAAGTATTAAAAGCATGATAAGCATTTTTAAAGACATGCACTTGCGCCAAACTCTGCTCTTGCTCAGATAAGCTTGCGACCCAATTATGACAACTTTCGGGGGTGTCATAATCATCTAATTCGCCAGTTAATATCTGTATTGGCTTGCCGGTCGAACTATTCACGGCATAAGGTGGTATCGCAGTATATACCCAGCACACCGGATAAAAAGCGACATGCGCAGCAAACCGATAGTTAGGTGATAATTGCGAGGCCAGGTTTTGCTCTCTTGTTAGCATAGTGATCACGCCGCCCCAAGAAAATCCCAAAATGCCAATCTTATCAGCATCAACCTGTGGTAAGTCAGCTAAAAATTTCAACGCAGCAAAGGCATCTGGTAAAGTTTCATGCACTGCGGCTGGACGTTGAAAACTTCCATCCAAAGCGCCACGAGCAGACCACAGGTCAATCTCTAAGGTCGCAAAACCGGCCGCATTCAATGCTTTTTTATGATACTCGCCACGTGAATCTAACCCATTGCTACCATGAGCAATAACCACGGCGGCTTTACTGGTATAAGTTTTAGGAAAGGTTAATTCTGCGCCAATGGTATAATTGTTATGTAACCCGTTAACATCGATACTGACATAAGAGGTTTTGGTATCACTACCAAAGCTATCGTTACCAATAGCTTGTGCCATTACTTGCGCTTTTAGAGGATGGTTAACCAAGGTCAAAATAACCACCAAAAAAGCAAACACTAGATGTTTCATGAACTCTCCTTGTAAATTGTAAAAAATGTTCCGAATAGATTAATACGATAACATAACATGCTCTGAACGCTACCATATCAATCATTTATGTATGTTAACATACCTACATGCTCGTCTGTCACTCCCTCGTTAATCACAAGATAAATCATATTCACAAAGCTAAAATCAACGCCAAAATACCACTGGAATTTGCTGCCATAACAACAAAACAATGCAAAACTGTAATGATAATAGCAAAGCAATCACATCCATCTTGAAAACCGTTTTACTAATAGATGACTTTTTCACACAGACATACAAAGAGGCAATGATCGATAAAAGTAAGCCTCCCGATAAAACGGCCAAGGATAAACTCGCCGCCGTAACATCACCAAAACGTAAAAATGACTGATTAATAAACAACACGATTGGCACTATAAACAGTATTAAATTAATAAATGTTAAACCTACTCGGTTAAAACGCTCAATATCTCTCTTTATTAGTCGAATCATGCCAACGAATAACACGTAAGCAAAGCCGAACAAACCACTTGCGATACTTAGCCAATATAAAAGAACAGGCACAAACGCACCTTTTTTATAGGTTTTTAAGCCAGTGGTAAGCATTAACTCACCGTCTGCATTTTGAAAGAAAACGTGTGATACCTGATGACGGTTTTGCTCTCGAAAACGATTATGACCTATTGGTTCGAGTATTTTATCTTTTCCCTCTAGTGACTTAATAATTAATTGATTTTCTTCAACGCTAATAAAACGATACTGAAAGACGCGGTCAACAAATTCAAATTCGGCGACATTATTCGGTGATAAAAAGAACATCCCCTCTAGCGTCGATAAATCTTCATTGGCTGTGCTCGCACTAACTTTTGCGCTAGGCTCTAATGCTAAATGCTGAATAAATATCTGATTAAAGCGTTCTGTATTAGCACTTTCACTATCGGTGTTTATCGAAAAGAAGTAACCTTTTTGTTGCTCTGGATAAATGCAGGTATAGGCATAGTAGCCAAAAGTGCTGCCAGGATGACACATTCCGATAACATGATGTCGATCACGAGTAACAAACGCCAAACCATGGCCTATTTCAAGCCCAGCATTAACAGCATCGGTAGCATGAGGCACTGCAAGCGCCTCAATTAATTCTCTTTTTATGAAAACACGTTCATTTAATACGCCTTGCCCATTAATCAAATTGATAAATTTTGCCATGTCAGCGGCAGTGGTGGTAAATTGTCCTGCTGGCCTTAAATAGGTTGCAACCGCAGGTTGTGCTACTCCCCCTTCAAAGTATCCCATCGCAAGTGATGCGTCAGCATTTTCACCTTCTTGGCTAAGAAAGACAAAGGTGCTATCGCTCATCGACAATGGCTTGAGCAGATGATTATCTAAATATTGCTCATAAGCCTGATTGGTGACTTTCTCGATTACCATCCCTAAAATAGCGTATCCCATATTAGAATAAGAATACTGAGTACCCGGTTTCGTTCTCACCTTAAGTAACTCACTATCGCGAGCGGCAAAAGCTTCTTTTAATGGTGTTGTTGGTGTTACGCGAGTGTTTAGCAACTGCCACATTCTGATATTATCAAGCCCTGCACTGTGCTCGAGTAAATGCCTAACCGTAATCGGATCGCCTTCCGACCAAGGATTTTTAAACGCTAATTCAGGCAATAATTGCTCTACGTTGGTATCTAAACTGAGTTTATTCTCCGTTATCAGCCTTAACACACCCAACGCTAGTACTGATTTAGCAACAGAGCCAACATGCACTTTATGATCAGCTGTCATTGCTTGATTTAACGCCAGGTTAGCGCTGCCTGCACTTCCGACTTCAACCACACCATTAGATACAGTCGCCCATGAGATACCAACGAGCTTCTCTTCAACAAGCGCAGTGTTTATCTGTTCTTTCAGCGACTGATTGGTCTTGGCTTTTGCTAAAGGGGTTGTTGTAATGATAAAAATGAGAAGCGAAATAACAAAAGTGAAATATTTTTTTAGTAACACCAGAAAACTATCCTTCAAGATGGTATCGATAACGTAAACATTGTATAAACGAGAGCGATATAATTTATGTAATAGATTGTTATAATTAAAATTTTTATATTTAAGTGACTGTGGTATTCTATCGATTTTCGACCACTAAATCGATGAATAATAAGGAGATGGATAATAAAGCATACAGACCATCTAAAATGATTAACCACCACATAGTTTGAGACGCACTTATCACTTCAACTTAAAAGCATCGTCTATCGTGCTGCTGACCACTATGACTTACCATTGTTCGTGCTCGAGCATTGTTTGCGTTATCAATTTTGCAATTTCCCATCGAGGGGTATTACTGGCATTACTCAGTAAAACCATCGCATTTTGACCTTCTGGATATGCCAAAATCAGTGACTTATACCCCCTGATACTGCCGGGATGGCGAATAACGTTACCAAGGTCACTTTGATACACTTGCCAGCCCAGCGCCATGTGGATTTCTCCCCATGAGGTCTTTAATTGAGGAGCTAGCATCGCGCTATACGATTTTTCATTCAAAAGCGTGGCATCTTTAGCCAGTGTCAATTTAAGCCACTGACTCAAATCAACCACCGAAGACACTAACCCTTCGCTCGGATTAAATGATAAATCATAGGGCCGCTGCTCTGCCGAGTTGATAAGCCTTCCTTTGTGCGTAGGTTGCGCATCACTAAGGCTGGTATTTTTTCCTTCAAAATAACGGCTTTTGCTCATCCGGCTAGGCATTAAAATATGCTCATGAATATAGGCCTCAAAAGCTTGACCAGAAATTGCGCTGATCACTGCCCCTAAGATATTAAAGTTAGTATCGCTATACTCAAATTGCTTGTTTGGCTTGGTATTTCTTGGCGTAGTATTTATTGAATTGGTATTTAACGACTCAGCAACGTTTAATAAGTAAGCCCCTACCGACCGGCCATCTATATAATTTAAAGGCCTAATTTGGTCACTTATACCGGAAGAATGTGTTAACAACTGCAATATTGTGACATCACTATCTTTAAAGGCTGGTAGATATTGGCCAATGTTATCATTAAGCGCTAACTTGTTGTCCTCCACTAACTGCATCACCGCTTGCGCCGTAAACAGCTTAGATATGGAGGCGACGCGAAACACAGCGTCCTTCGTTGTTGGTCTTGCTTGAGCTTTATCTAAAAATCCAAAACCTTTTGTATAGGTGATCTCACCCGCACTAATGATAGCAACCGCCATCGATGGAATATTGTGTTCGACGCGAATACCTTCTAAGGCAGACGTAAGTGCTTTATCAACTGCCTGACTATTGGCATTAACATTAAAAGATAAAATAATAAAAACGAAGAGGGTTAATTTATACAAAAAAAAACCTTTTGGTTGAGACAACAAAACAAATAGTAACGTGAAGTAATGTAATTTGATAATAGCGTACTAAAATCATCGTCAATGTAAAACTGAGCGATTTAACCGTGGCATTTAGTAACTAACCTTTAGTAACTAATCAATATTCAACAGATTATAAATAACTAAACAAACATTCCATTAACCAAAATGGCAGGCAAAAAGAAGCTCACCGCAAAAATATAGGAGCTTGTCAATGTCAGCGCGATAACACAAAAAGCAGCATGTGTTGTAAAAACTCTTGGTTTTAACAGTGAACTGCTAAGCACACTACTTTTTAATATCTGAAGCTCTAAACGCGCGCGCCTATAGAGTTGCTGACACCTCAAAATGAGAGGATTAAAATAAACAACCAAAGCACCAAACGCTAACTCAATTCCTCCCATATCAAGTAAAAACAACATTTCAGGGCCAGCAAGCGCCGCGGCAAAGATAAATAAGCCCACTAATGCTTTTTGAAATGTCGTTAACTCTTTCCATTGATTCATATCTAAACCTTTATCATGGTTGATGTTAGATTTATTCGAGGTTTAATCTAACATCAACCAAACAATGATCTTTAATGATGATAATTAAACACGCACCTATATGTTATTTCTTACTCAAATCGAAGCGTTAAACTGCTATTTTCGCCCTTCTATAAAAGCAGGTATTGCACCATCAAGCTGGCACCAGTTGGCTTTTTATACGTGGTATAGATTTGTACAGCCAAAGTTACCAGAATATCATCATCAAATGTTGCAACAATATCTATACCACTTAACTATTAGTGGTATAGAAACATATTTTATTGCTATCTAAATCTCTTACATAGGCGGAATGCATATTAGAGCGTATTCTCGGCTCGCCCTCACTGACGCCGCCTAATTCTAACGCTTTATTATGCAAGCGATCGACTTCTTCAATTGAGTCCACATGAATACCAACCATAGTGCCATTACCATTAGTCGCAGGGTTTTCATCAAACGGCTGTGCTATAGCAAACATAAAATCGGCATTTCCCCACAAGGTCATGCGTCCTTCACCGTGAATTTTATTTAAACCACAGCCATCAAATAATTGATCATAGAAGGCGACCGCCTTTTCTTTGTCATTGGTGCCAAAGACAAAATAATTCATTTTCATTTTATATACTCTTATTAACTTATTGTTATGTTTACCCTTTAAATAGCAAAGTTAACTGATATCTTTGATATAGCTAATTTTGCCTTCAAGAAACTCAAAATAGGTTTTGCCCTTTAACTCAATTACTTGGCCTGCTTTGAGGCCATTATCGAGATCTTTCGCTATCATAGCAGTGTAATCAATGCTAACCATCGCAGACCTCTCATCCGTTGAAATATCAGTGATGGTTTGCTGACGAGAGCTAAATAATTTGGCAGAGTCTGTTGCAAGCTGCTCAAATTCTAGCTTACCTTCTGTGCGCGCATTGACCTCACCATTTGATTCATTTTCAAAAACAATGTTCTCAGTAAGTAGTGTTAGCATTCCTTTAACATTGAAAGCATTGTAATAACTCACATAGGACTCGATCAGCTCATTATTGTCACTTTCTATCATAATAATACTCCTTACTTAAGTTGCCTTATTCATGTTTACGCCGATAACCTAATACTTTAAACCATCTAGCACATTTGCTCTTGGAATAAACACTTTGAAAAGGTTTAACGATAAACAATCCTATCATCTATTTTGTTAGGAATAATCTTGCCAAATAATCGAAGCTATTTTCCAACCCTGAGACGTTAAAATTAATTGAATATGCTTTTCTCCTTGCCCAGTATAGGGTTGCCCATTTAGTAAGCCACTTTTACCATATGTCGATATACGTGTGGCAAGCCCCATAGAAGTGATGGTTTGATGTTCTATTTCCCACTCATAAAATTCAATCAGTGAGCCATCAGTTAATAATCGTTTTCTGGGTAATATAAATGCATCAACTGACATTACTTCTAGATGTTGTTCGTGTCGCTTGACAATATTAGCGCCATCGATAAACATCCCTTTTAGTTCATCGAAATTAGGTGTTTTTCCGTCGCGGTTGTCAAATATTGAAAAAAACAACCTGATTACACTATCTACATTGTTAAAAATGATAACTGATACCTGCTTTAAGTCCTTTAATGTCTAAATGCGGACCTAAGTTCAAAACTTCATAGCCAGCATTAATCTCAAGCCCATTATCAAATTGATAACCCCAACCAATTGAAAAGCCGAAATCATGGTCATCTTCGCTATAAACCACTTCATTATCGTCAACGACATCAAAATCATATTGGAGCGCATCAACCTTAAAATACACGAAATTTCTTTTTGATAATGGGTAGTCTACTAACACTGAAAGCAATATGGCGCTGTAATCAATTTTAGAGTCAGTAAAGATATCGATAAGCACACCACTAGCCTTACTGCTGTCACCTTTTAAATAACCTAAACCAAATGAAAAGCTCTCAGCCACCTGATATTGATAAGAGTATATATAATGAGTTGTTACTAAATCATTTAGGTCAGATGTTTTTTCATCTGAGCCATTATCGATATCTGAGTAACTATAATTTAGTCCGATTGAATGAAGCTTTTGATTAGCAAAAGCTGAAAAGCAGATAAAACAACTTATAGCAATTATTACTATGCGTGGCATTTCTTTTCCTTTCCGTGTGAAAGTATACTGACTTGGGTAACGACTTACCTTGCCTAAAACAAAGCGCCATTTACCCGATCGTTATGTAATTTGAATAACACCTAAATCTTCAGGCATTACACCATATTAATATACAACGTATTCAACACACTATTCACTGTGATAAATGAAACATTTTATTTCATCTCTAAATTGATGAGCTCGTTCATGACACTCAGCTAACGCTCTTTTTTCCGCTTGTTCAATGGTTGGATAAGCGTAGCCAAAACCAAAAAAATCACGCTGCTTAAATTTGGCGACAGCAAAAGCCTTATGTGTTTTAGCGGCATTTTGGTAGCTAACAAAGCCTGCTTTAGTATTGGTACTAAACTTATCTAAATTTTCCGGCACTTTTTGCGTTGACGCACAGCCCGCTAAAATGAATATTAAAGATATGATCATTTTTTTCATGATACTGTCCTTGTGAATTAATACTGAATATTTAAGCTTTCAAGCTACTTATTTAACCTATGATTGAAAGGGTTGCAGATCGATACCTTCAATTTCACAAACTGCCTTTATGGTTGGGTTTGCGCAAAGACGCTTCAAATAAGCGGCTAGGTGTTCAAAAGTTAATGGCGATCTTGCTATCGGCAGTGACCATTCCGCCAGCATAAATAGGAAGTAGTCGCATGCGGTGAGTGTGTCACCAAGTAAATAATCATTGTGCATTAACTGGTCATTAATAATTGATAACGCATCGGCAATTCTTTCATCTTGTGCGCCAACAACATTTGGAATGGTAGCCTCATCATTAGTATGGCGATGTGGATAATAACGCACCATCAGCTCGGCTTGCAGTGTGTTATTCAAAAAAGCTAACCATTGAAAAAATAATGGCCGCGCAGGATCGCCTATCGATGGCATTAAATCTGATTCTGGGTGCAATTCACAAATGTGTATGCAGATTGCAGAGCTTTCGAATATTGGCTGCTCCCCAATCACTAAAGTAGGGATCCGCCCTGCTGGGTTTAGTCTGAGATAATCCGCTGATTTCTGTGAATTGGATTTTTTATCAACTAACAATAGCTCGTAGTCTGCATTCAAATGATGCAACAAAAAGTGTGGCGCTAAACTCGCGTTATTAGGATAATAGTATAGTTTGAACAACATTGCTTCCTTGTAAAAATTAATAAAGGGAGGGGTTATACAATGGGAATAAGGACAGAGCAAGTATTTCTCACTTGCGCCGCCCTCGTTGGTTTTTGATTACTTTAAGCTTTTTATAAAACCGATAGTACCAAGACCTATTGCACAGCTAAGCACAATAACATCCAGACTATACGATGGCTCTTGAATAACTAAAACTGTACCTAAGATTGTCGTCAAAATACTTGCATTAGTGTATTGATTTTGCTGACTATGTTTTTCTATTTTGTTGATGACTTCATCCATAATTTTTACTCCATCTTGTTGTTGCTTGACGTTGTGTTCACTGACAACGTTTAATATAACTGCAAGCCATCGTAGGGATTTATTTTTAAAGATTCAAGCCTATCGTTTAAGTTGCCCACATGTATCTCCAACTTATGACCATTAGGATCAAGCAGATAAAGTGATTCACCCTCACATTTATTCTGTTTCCATTGCAGGACTGGACTTCCCAAATTTGCGCCTAGTATGTAGCATAACGGAAAACTAGTTCAACAACATGCGTTTGTTAGGCTCTTTTAAAGGCTCTCGATGTTGTGGTCAACCAATATTGACCACTTAACTTAAGTTCCCGCTTTGAAGATCAGTGAATAAGCGCAACACCTTTTTCAAAAAGGTGAGCTGTTTTTTTAAATTTCAATGTTTTCCTTGGTCTTTCAGTTAATGAAGTGGCGATAGTATTTAATTTTTCTGTTAATAAGGCGACAAATCTGTCTTTCGTGGCAAATATTGACGGATTAAACTGTTGGTATTTCATTCGTACCTCGCTGCCAAGGACATTGGAAAGCATTAAAGTAAACAGGAGTACCAATTTCTTTAGTTAACCCGAGAGCGGTTTACTTAGGTTTTGGCAGTTCGCTCGCGTGCTTTGCTCCCTTACTTATCAAGTATCGGTACAACTCTGGAGCCTTTTCACTATCACAAAAATCTAGAGGCGTTTCAAACCAAGGGTTATTCTCATGGAGATTATAGGAGATTGAGTTAATATCAGCCCCCGATTCTACAAGTACCTTCACCGATCCCAATTTATTTGCTCGAACAGCATAATGAAGCGCTGTTTCACCTTGAAACGTAAGCGTTCTCGATTTAACTAGATTTACATCTAGCCCCCTGTTTATTAAGTATTTCAATAACTTCGTATTTCCACTTTCAGCTGTTCTAAAGATAAGACTCTCGCCATTTAAGTCCCGTTCCTTGATACTTGCACCGTAGCCTTCCAATAACTCTATTGTTTGAGCGCTTCCCCGTCGAGCCACCGAAAGCATCGCAACGCATTTGGATTGATGGGACACAATGCTACCATGTTCATCATACTCTGGATAATCAACTAATAAATCCGCCCCACTTTTAAGTAACAAATCTACGGTAGAGGTATGATCATAGGTAGCAGCCAAGTGTAACGATTTATGGCCATACCTAGAGTACAAATTAGGGTCAGCGCCATTTCCAATTAAATGTTCTATAACTTCATTTATTCCTAATTTAGCGGCAATATTGATTGGTAAATCATAATCACTTTGTTTATCTTGAGAGTTTGGATCTTTAATCGCTGTTAACTTTTCAATTATCTTTAATTTCGCTTTTTGATCGTTAGTTTCAAGGTAGTAATCTACTAAATTGCCCAGATTTCGTGGCATAACTTTTTTCTTAACTTTGCGATTTGGACCACTAGATTCGATATCTTTCAAAAGTTCTTCTTTTAGCTTCAATAACTGGTTTTCCCAACCGGTTACCCCATCAGACTCTTCCCATAGCTCCCGTAATTCTGAGCCATTTAATACAAGCTCTAATACTTCTAAACTTAATATTTTAAGTTTAGAAGTAGGCGAAAACCCAGTTACGCTTATCCATGATTTAACTTCAGCATTACATCCCACAATTGGTTCTTTAGAAGCTGATGTTACAATAGCGATGGCTGCAATCGCTTCTTCTTCTTTCGTGCTATCACTCTCGTTCTTTTTAAGAGTTTTACTGAGAGTACTTGAAGTAAACTCAATGGGATTATTAGATTTCTCAAGATCACAAAACCAATCCAACGCACTATCATTCCCAAATGGTTTATTGCTCCAAGACCCCATAAATACTCCTCAATAATTGGTAAATTTCCACATGTAGACATAATAACGCCCTACGAGGTGCTAGCCTCCAAGTTCGTGGGTTAGCAAAGCCAGAACCATAAATTAGTGGCTAAAATAACTAATAACGGAAGCCAACATGAATAAACATAACATAATTTTTGTTGGCTTAGATACCTATCAGGTATTTGATTAAACCGCTCAAGTAGAAGACCAACGTAATCCAAAACCAGTTCAAAATTGAATATAAAAGTAACCAAAGCAGCATTAACCAAGCTCACTCAATATTCCCTCAAAAAAAGCGACGTTTTATTTCGTCTTTGAAGCATGTCCTTGTGGCTATTGAACTTTTCGATTATTGACAGCCATGTTAGGTAACAACTTTTTGAGAATAATAGTAAAAAACATTACATATCCACGCTTCTTTTTCTCAGTAACATGACTCAAGAGAAAGATTAGTAAAGGAACAATGAACCAACAAAAAGCTAGATTTAACAGAGGTAATGTGTCGTAAGGAAAGATAGCAGAGATAAAGTACAGCATTGGCATATGATATAAATATAAGGAAAATGTATGTGAAGACATTTCTTTAACCAATAATTCAAGCTTTTTACCAATAGAGAAAAAATTAGAATTATTAATTAAATGATAGCTACTAAATATATGTAAAGTGACAAATAGCGCTAAAACATAATCAGAAGCAAATTTTTCGGCTGGCTCTAAAAGAATACTATAAAAATCACTTCCTATAACCTTAAGCATAAACGTGTTAATTTCAGACTGTATAGAATTAATAGAAAGTAAGGCGATACCCACAATAGAAATGCTATACAAAAGTAAAGCAACACTAAATGAAAGATAATAGACCTTTAATTTCTTAAAACAGAAAACACCTGCAAGCCAAATAGGTAAATAAAGTAAAATGCTAGGTCCCATGAGTAAACATACAAGACCTAACAACATTAAGCGTTTATTACCTCGCACATATACCAGCACCCCAAAGAATAAATAAAAAAGAACCTCATACCCAAGGGACCAATAAGGTAAGTTGGAAAAAACAGGACTCGCGAGCCAACTTTGATTTGTAAATGTAAAAGCCGAAATAAGTGTCAATATTGGATCGTTTAGTCGCTCATTTAACGAGACAAATGCCGCTTGATTAACTTCTTGTCCTAGATAGTATAGCGAAAGTGTTAACAATAACGCTGGGATAGCAACTGAATAAATTCGAGCAAGCCTACTAACAGTGTATTTGATACCACTTTCTTGTTTTTCAAAAACGACATAAGAAATAACAAAACCTGACAAAACAAAAAAGACCACTACAGCTTCATGACCAAACCCAGCTAATTGCCACAGCCATCCACCAGCAAACCCTGGTACATGCGAAACAAAGACAGCTAAAGCGGCCGAAAACCTTATAAAGTCTAGATAAACTGAGAACTTTCTATTCATTAGATAATTTGTGCCTCCGTATTACCTAGACATAATGACTCCCCACGAGTGCTAGCCTCCAAGTTCGTGGGTTAGCAAAGCCAGAGCCATAATGAGTTTTTCCGTTACGAATTGCGATAGGTAATTAACTAAATATGGTAGGCAGTATGAATAACGATAGCATAATTTTCATTGGCTTAGATACCCATAAATCATTGACACAAATTGCCGTTTTAAAAAGTAATCGAGGTGAAAAGCCTATGAACTACGGGCGTATTAACACCACTAAATCAGCTTTGGTAAAGCTTGCAAGGCAACTTCAATCAACATACCCAAAAGCAACATTGCATTTCATTTATGAAGCTGGTCCTTGCGGCTATTGGATTTATCGGTTGCTCACCAGCTTAAATCATTGTTGTTATATCGTAGCTCCATCACTCATTCCTAAAAAGGCTGGTGAACGAGTAAAAACCGATAAGTGTGATGCTCAGCTTATTGCGCACTACGCCGATGTGATAAAGCCCAGACTCTCTCAGTTAAAGCCAGAAATCATGCAATTGATGAGCGATTTAGTTGCTAGAAGAAATCAACTTCTTGTCATGCAAACCATGGAGAAAAACCGACTGCAAATACTGCCCAAAGAGTTAGCCATGACCATTAAACCAATACTGACGGCA